>JBDUEQ010000030.1:0-12472 GCA_040002315.1 Gammaproteobacteria bacterium | reverse complement strand
GCAGATCGATGACAAATTTCGTTAATTCGAGGAAGGTACGATGAATACAGCAGCAATCAAGCCAGTGGACGCCACGAGCGCCAAACATGTTCGCTGGAGTGAACTTACGCCTGAGAAATTGAAAGGCGGGCTCACCCGAAAACTGATCACCAGTGATCGGATGATGATCGCGCATGTGCATTTCGACAAGGGCGACGATGTGCCGCGCCATGCTCATGAAAATGAGCAGATCACCTACATTCTCGAGGGGGCCTTACTGTTCAAGCTGGGCGCCGACGGGGAGCGTGAAGTCATCGTGCGTGCCGGCGAAGTGCTGGTCATTCCTTCGTTCCTGCCGCATAGCGCGCTGGCGCTGGAAGATACCCTGGACGTCGATGTGTTCAATCCACCGCGTCAAGACTGGTTGGCGGGCACCGATGCATACCTCCGTCGCTGAAGTAGCCGGCGTCGCGAAGGCGGCTGCGGGCTTCGATGTGGCTGCCGGCGTGAGCGCTGCGCTGCGCAATTTCAAGGCACCCGAAAAGCTGGGCTTCGGTCTCGTCGCCGCGCCCGTCATGTTCTCAGCCGAATGGCGCGATGGCGCCTGGGGCCGCGGTGCGCTGGTGCCTTACGGGCCCATAGAAATTCTGCCGGGCGCGCGGGCGCTGCAGTACGCCGAACTCGTCTTTGAGGGATTGAAAGCCTACAAAGTAGGCGAGGCCGGCCCCAACTTGTTTCGCCCGCGGGAGAATTGGCAGCGCCTGCAGCGCTCGGCGGAGCGGCTTTCGATGCCGGTGGTTTCTGAGGAGCTGTTCTTCGAGGCCATCGAGGCCATAGTGGGCGCCTGCCACCGATTCATACCGCGCGAGTCGGGACGCTCGCTGTACTTGCGGCCGTTTCTGTTCGGCACCGAGGCTGGCTATCTGTTGCGCAATTCCACCACCTTTCGCTTCATGGTGATCGCCAATCCGGTGGAGATTTATTCCTCGGGACCGATGCGCGTGGCCATCGAGCGCGACGATGTGCGCGCTGCGGTGGGCGGCGTCGGCACTGCCAAGGCGGCGGCGAACTACGCGGCCTCACTGCGCGCTTCGAACGCTGCAGTGGCACGCGGCCTGACCGTGGCACTTTGGCTCGATGCCCGCGAGCAGCGCTTCATTCAGGAACTGTCGGGTATGAATCTATTCGCCGTCATCGGCGGCGAATTGCACACCCCGGCGCTCGACGGCGCCATCCTGCCCGGCGTGACACGCGATTCGCTGATCACTCTCGCCCGACATCTGGGATTGGTGGTACACGAACGCGCCTTGGCCATCGATGAGCTGCTGGCTCAGATCGTGAGCGGTGAGTGCACAGAGGTTTTTGCGTGCGGCACGGCGGCGATCGTAAGTCCCATCGGGCAGTTGACCGATCGCGATCGGCGCGAGTATGTGCCCAATAAAATCGACGCGGTCGCGGCGCAGTTGCGCGAGGCTTTGCTGGCCATTCAAGAACGGCGCGCTGTCGATCCCTTCGGCTGGACACGCGCGGTGGCGCCGCTTGCGCTTTGACATGGGGATTGCCGCGACGGTAGGCACTCGGATTTTCCCGATCACGACTCTCGCGGCGCTCACTCTTGCCGCGTGCGGCGGCGGAGGGGGTGGCGGCTTTACGCCAGGCACATTCGCCATCGGCGGCGCGCTTTCAGGCCTCGCCGCGGGTCAAACTGTGGTTTTGGCGAATGGCGGCGCCGATTTGCTGACCTTGAGCACCAACGGTGCTTACACGTTCAAGACTGCGGTGACCAGCGGCGGCAGCTACTCGGTGAGCGTGTCCACACCGCCCACCGGCCAGACCTGCACGGTGGCGAATGCCAGCGGTTCTAATGTCATGGCGAACGTGACTAACGCCAACGTGACTTGTGCGGGGGCTTCGAAATACGCCTACGTGGTGAACAATGGCGACAAAACGCTCTCCGCCTACAGCATCAACGCTCAGGGAGAACTCGTGTCGCTGGGCGTGTCAACCGCGACCGGCACCTCTCCCCAATCGGTCAACGCCGATCCGTCGGGCCGTTACCTGTATGTGGCGAACTTTGGCGACAACACGGTCTCTCAGTACACCATTGGGCTGGACGGCGCGCTGCAGCCGATGACTGCCCCCACCGTAGCCACTGGTACGGGGCCAAATGCGGTCGCCATCGACCCGACTGGGTCTTATGCCTATGTACTGAATGAGAGCGACCGCACGCTCGCGCAGTACACGATTGGATCGGGCGGAGCGTTAACGGCCATGACGACTGCGACCGTGCCCACGGGTATCCAGCCCCGGGCCGTCACCATCGATGCGGCCGGCAAGAATGTCTACGTCAGCAATCAGTCGGACAGGACCGTGTCGCAGTATTCGCTCGGCACAACGGGTGCGCTGACGGCGCTGAACCCGCCGACTGTTGCTAGCGGAGCGCTTCCCAGTGGTATCGCCGTCGATCCGGCCGGTCTCTATGCCTATGTGGCGAACTATTCCGACGGCAGCGTCTCGCAGTACAGCGTCGGCAGCGGAGGATCTCTGACTCCGCAAAGCGCTTCGACAGTCACGACCGGCACCAATCCGATCTATGTGGCGGTGGATCCCAGCGGGGCGAATGCCTACGTTGCGAATTACGTCAATGGCGCACGCGGTACCCTCTCGCAGTTCAAGATCGGATCCGGCGGCGGCCTGACGCCTATGGCGATACCCACGGTGAATGCCGGCACCGGTCCGGTGTGGATGGCGATCGACCCGGCAGCGCAAAATGCCTACGTGGCCAATATGAACTCGAACACCGTATCGCAATACGCCATTGGGGCGGATGGCTCGCTAACACCGCTGAGCACGCCGACCGTGGCGACAGGAACCAAGCCTTTCGCCATCGCCATCGTCAACTGAGCGCGTCGCGCTTCGACGGCGGCGGCTGACGGCCGTGCGCGGCTTAAGGGCGCCGCGCGACGTTGCCGTCTTTCATGACGAAATCGACTTTGCGCAAATTTTCGATGTCATCGAGTGGGCTGTCCGCCGATGCGATGGGCGCGCTTGAGTCGGGGTGCCGGCAGCAGCGGAATCGCGAGCAGCAGCAACGAAACCGGCAGCGGTTTCATGAGCTGTCCTTAGAATTTATAGTTGATATGCACCTTGAACCAGCGCGGCATGCCGGGATACGACTGCGCCAGGCCATTCACCCCGGTATTGTCGAAGCCCATGGTGGCGTAGTGCTTGTCGGTCAAATTCTCCAGCGACGCGCCGTATTCGACCTTGTCGCCCTGGGTCGCATAGCTCAGGCGAGCGTTCGCCAACCCATAGGAACCCTGGCGAATGTCCGGGATGTCCGCGACGCCGAACCAGAAGCTGCTGAGATAATTGCCGTCGACCTGGGCGGCCAGGTGCCCCGTCCCCAGCGGCCAGGTGTAGCGGGCCATTGCATTGCCCGTCCAGCGGGGCGCGTTGCTCGGGGTGTAGGTGCCGGGCACCCCGGTGCCGCGCGCATCGATGTTTTCGACGATGGCGTCGACATAGGCTCCGCCTACGCCGAGACGCAGGCCCTCAGTAGGCGCATATTCCAATTCGAACTCGGCGCCCTTGTTTTTCGCGGGCGCGTTGCGAATTAGCTGGGCCACCGCGAACAGGTAGGTGAGCACCTGGTTGTTTTTATAATCGTAGTAGTACGTGGCGGCGTTGAAGCGCAAGCGGTGGTCGAGCCACTCGGATTTGATCCCCACTTCGAAGGCGTTCAGCTCCTCCGGCTTGATTTCCAAGGCGGCGAGCAGCGCGGGAGTGGCGATGGTGTTCGGGAACAGGGGCGCATTGAAACCGCCGCCCTTGACGCCGCGGCTGTAGCTCAAGTAGGTAAGCAGGTTGGGCGCGAAGTGCAGGTCCACTTCGGCCTTGCCGCTGTAGAGATTGCTCTTCAGGGTGTTGCTGTAGTCATACAGAGCGAGTCCCGATACGGGCGTGAGCTGGACGATCTGATTGCCCACATTGTTCTGGGGGAACAATTCATACGGCGACCAATTGAAGTTGTAGTCCTTCTTATCGTAGGTATAGCGGCCGCCGAGAGTGAAGCCGAGCAAATCGGTTGCACGGTATTCACCCTGGGCGAATACGGCGCCGGAAGTGGTGGTCAAGCTGTAGGGAGCCTTGGTCTCCGGAACGCCGCCATCGGTGCCGGGAACGCTGGGAGAGGGCCAGGCGCCACCGGGATTGGCCGGCGAGACGAACTCGTTGGCTTGGTAGTTGAAATTGCCGTCCCAACCTTCGTAGTAATTGCCGTCGATGCGCAGCGCATACACGCCGGTGGTCCAATTGAGCTTGTCGTCGCCGCCGTTGAGGCGCACTTCACCCGATTCCTGATTGACGTTGCTGCCGTTGAAGAACTGGAACCAGGTCTGCGGCGTCGCGTCCGAATCCTCGGCATAGTTCTTAGTCAATTTCTGGTAGTCACCAATGGCGGTCAGGCGCGCAAATCCGAGGTCCTGCGTGTACTTGGCCGTGAATCCGCTGGTTGCAATCCGGGCATAACCCTGGAAGTTGCCGTAGGTCGAGAACGCGCCCGACGATGGATAGCCGGTGCAAGGCGTGGTGTTAGTGCCGTTGGTGCAAGGCCCGTGGTTGCCGACGCCATAGCCGTTGTCCTGTCCCGGCGGCAAGAATCCGTCGACCCCGTTACCGAAGCCGGACGTGGAGCGGACTTCCCAGGCGCCTGCCTTCACATCTTGCTTGGCGACGCGCGCAATGAACAAAAGCTCCGACTTATCGCCGAGCTTGAACAGCAATTGACCGCGCAAGGCCCAGTCATTGCCGTTCTCGGAATCCTGCCCCCCGGCGATGCCGAAGTGAGTGAACAAGGGATCGTAGTGGTTGCTCTCGAAGGCGATGCGCCCGTCGATGCCGTTCCAGAGGGGGCCGCTGACCGCTCCTTCAGCGCGAAACAGGTTGTGCTCGCCCGTGGTGACGTCGGCATAGCCTTGGTAATCATCAGTGGGGCGGCGGGACACGAACTGCGCCAGGCCGCTGGTGGCGTTGCGGCCGAACAGCGTGCCCTGCGGACCGCGCAGCACTTCGACCCGGTCGATATCGAACAGCGAGAACGCCAATCCCGCCATCTGACTGACGTAGACGTCGTCGACATAGATGGCGGCGGGGCTTTCCTGATGATCGGCAAAGTCGTTTTGCGTGATGCCGCGGATGGACAGCGTGAACGAGGAGGGACCGTTCGGTTGGGTCAAGACGACGGCCGGCATGGACTTGGTGATATCCGTCGCCGTGACAGCGCCCAGTGAATTCAACTCGGCACCAGAGATCGCCGACACCGAAATACCGACGTCCTGGGAGTTCTGCTCGCGCTTTTGCGCGGTCACCACGATTTCCTCGAGGGCGCCGGAGGAGTTCGCCTGCTGAGCCCCGGCCGTGAGTGTGGTTGCCACCAACATCGTGACAACAAACATAGGTGCAAGCGCAATGCTCTTTGCGCGGGTGAGAATGCTCAACATGAAATCTCCCAGTATTGGATCTTCTTGCGGCCACTTCAGCGAGTGCGCCGCCGCCACCGACGTAGCGCACCGCGAAATCGCGTGCACTAGAAGCTTTTTCCGTAAACTCGCGTGCAGAATAGACAATGAACCGCCGTCAAGCAATAAATGTCATGCGGCATTTTCGCCACAACTTGCCGCTATATACTTATAACTGCGTGGCATAAACGCACCGCGAGTCCCAAGGAGACCCAAGATGAGCACCTCACGCCGCGACATGATCAAGACCCTGGCTGCGGTGCCGCTGCTGCGGTTTCCCGGTGCGGATCCTGACCTCATCTTGTACAACGGCTTGGTTTATACGGTGCAGCCCAAGAACCCCGAGGTCACGGCGATCGCCGTTCGCGACGGTCGTTTTATGGCGGTGGGGACGGATCGGGAGATCCTGGAGCTGGCGGGCAAGAATACGCGCCGTGTCGATCTCGGGCGGCAACGGGTGTTGCCGGGCTTCATCGACGCACATGCGCATCCCTGGGCGTCCGGGTTGGATCAGCTCAAGAACGTCGCCTGCGACAAGAACTCGATTGAGGACATTCTGGCGGCGCTGCGCGCACGCGCCGCCTCGACGCCCGCCGGGGGGTGGGTACGGGGTTATTTGTACGATGACGGCAAGACGCTACGTCCCCTGACGCGCGCCGACCTCGATGCTGCGGTGCCAGATCATCCGGTCATCGTGCAGCATCGCGGCGGGCACACGGCCTATGTGAATTCGCTGGCGCTGAAGGCGGCCGGCGCCACGGCGACCACTCCCGATCCGCCGGGCGGGCGCTTCGAACATGGCTCGGACGGAGAATTAAACGGGCGGGTGGCCGACAAGGCCATGGATGCGGTGGCCCGCAAGATGCCGGAAGCGTTGACGCGCGACGACCATCGGCGCGGCATCGCGCTCATTTCCAAGCTGTATGCGAGCTACGGCGTCACGTCGGCCTGCGATGCGGATGCGTCTCCCGACGCCTTAACGGGCTACCAGGACGCGCGCGAATCGGGAGAATTGCTGTATCGCGCCTATTGCCACATGGATGTCGCCTACCTCGATCGCTACATCGCGGCCGGCTTGCACACAGGATTTGGCGACTCGATGGTGCGCATCGGCGGCATCAAGCAGTACTCGGACGGTTCGATCTCCGAGCGGACCGCGTGGCTGGCGGAGCCCTATATCGGTTTGCCGAATTACTTCGGCGTCGAGAGCGGCACACGCGAGAGTTTGTACGAGAATTCACGCAAGGCGTGGCTGGCCGGATTCCAGTTGGCGACACATGCCAATGGCGAGCACGCCATCGACCGCATGCTGGGCATTTATGAACAGCTGTCAAAAGAGGCCCCGCGCCGCGACCCGCGGTTTAGGTTGGAGCACTGCACGGTGGTGACCCCGGAACTGGTCGCCCGGATGCGCGCTGTGGGAGCGATCCCGATTCCGTTCGCGGGGTATGTGAATTTCCATGGCGATGTCATGCACTTCTATGGCGACGAGCGCTTGAAGCGCATGTTCGCCTACCGCTGGTTCATCGATGCGGGCTTGCAGCCGCCGACGGCCTCGGACTACACGGCCAGCCCGCCCTCGCCGATGCTGTGGCTGTATTCCATGACCACGCGCAAGGATCCCACCGGCCATGTTTGGGGAGAAACACAACGAATCACTCTGGCAGAAGCTGTGCGTTCCGCGACCATTGACGGCGCGCATGCTTCGTTTGAGGAGCACGACAAGGGCACCATAGAAGCGGGGAAACTGGCGGATCTCGTGGTGCTCAAGCAGGACCCATTCGCCGTGCCCGCGGTCGAGCTGCAGGCCATCAAGGTCGAAAGGACCATGCTCGGCGGCCGCTGGGTATACGAGTCCTGACCGCACCGGCGGGCGCGCCGATTGTGAGGCAGTAGAGTAGCAGCGCTCTGGGTATCGGGCTTCCTTAGAGTGCGAGAGGAGGCGGGACGCGCGCATTGCTCGCGCGCTCGTAGGCTCGTGCGACTTGCAACAGCAAACCGTCCTGGTTGCGGTTGCCGACCAGAGTGATGCCAACGGGCAGGCCATCGACCAGGCCGGCGGGGACGGTGAGGCTGGGATAGCCCGCGATGGCGGCCGCGCCGGCAATTTGCGACCAGCCGCCTCCGCGCCGGTCGCCCCAGACGTGATCGATCAACTCGGCGGGGCCGTTGCTGGGCGCGAGTAAAACCTCCACACCTTGCTGCGCGAGCAGGGCGGCAAGACCCTCGGTGTCGGCCGCCCGTTGCAGGATTGCCGCCGCCTTCAGATACCCAGGGTCGGAAAGCGGCCCATGCGCCTCCGCCATTTCGAAGATTTCCTGACCGAAAAAGACCAACTCCTCGTTGGCGTGCGCCCGGTTGAAGACGATCAGATCCGCCAGCGACTTCGCCTCCACCTGCGATCGGTCGAGGGTGGCGAGGTAGTCATTGATCGACGCCTTGAACTCAAACAGCAGCGCCTCGAATTCGGGTTCGTCCATTTCGTCGAAGGCCGGGGGGTTCTTGAGGTCGACCACCACGGCTCCCTCGTGTTCGAGCGCGGCGCGGGCGTCCGCAAACAAGCGGACTGTGTCCGGATGCGCCGTCTTTGGCATGGGCATGGCACCAATGCGCACGCCGCGCAGGCGGAACGCCTCGAGGTCGGTGCCGTGCGCGCCGAATCCCAGCGGGCGTTCGGCCATGACCGTCGCCAACACGGCGGCGTCGGCGACGCTGCGGCACATAGGTCCGGCGGTGTCCTGGCGCGGTGAGATGGGCACCACGCCCCTGCCGCTGACCAGACCCACTGTGGGCTTGAGGCCGACCAGGCCGTTCAGAGAGGAGGGTGACAGGATGGAGCCATTGGTCTCGGTGCCGACGGCCGCGGCGCAGAAGCTGGCGGCCGCGGCAACCGCGGAGCCCGCGCTCGACCCGGAAGGGTTGCGGTCGCGGGCGTAGGCGTTGCGGACTTGGCCGCCCATGCCGCTCCAGCCGCTGGATGAGCGGGTGGAGCGGAAATTGGCCCACTCGCTCAAGTTAGCCTTGCCGAGCACCACCGCGCCGGCGGCGCGCAGGCGTGCGGCGAGCGGCGCATCGGCGGGGCGCAACGAGCGCGCCAATGCCAGGGATCCGGCGGTAGTGGCCACGGGATCGCGGGTTTCGATGTTGTCCTTGAGGAGAATCGGGATGCCGTGCAGAGGGCCGCGCGGCCTATTCGACTTGCGTTCAAGGTCGAGCGCCCGGGCAGTGGCGAGCGCGGCGGGATTCAGAGCGAGGACGGAGCGGTACTCAGGGCCGTGATGATCGAAGCGGGCGATGCGCGCCAGATAGGCCGCGGTCAGGGCTTCGGAGGTGACAGCGCCTGACAGCAGCGCGCGCTGCAGGGCGGCGATGGATTGCTCGGTAGGATCAAAAGCCGGCCCCGCGGCGAAGCTCAATTCTCCGGTAGTGGTGGCCAAAGACGCAGCCGCGGCCGTCTTGATGAAGATTCTGCGGTCCACTAGTGCCTCCTTTGTTGAGTTTCGCGATCGAGGTCAGGCCGCGCGGGCGGTCGCGCGCGTTCTAGGGGTGGACGCGAAGTATTTTTTTTCCCACATTTCTTTACAGTTCTTTTCAATACTGTTAATCATATATCAAAGGTTTTTCAGAAGCCTCGTCAACTGAAACACAACAATGGGATGGGTCAAATGCCTAGCAGGAGAACGTTTCTAACTCCCGTGCAGATAACCACCGTCGCCGTCTCGTGCGTATTGGCGATGTCGATGAGCGCTCGCGCGCAGGAGAAACCCAAAGGCGCCGACGCGGGTGCGGCGGAACTGCAGGAAATCGTCGTCACCGGTTCGCGTATTGCGCGCCCCGACCTCGACCGCCTGGAGCCGACCACCATTGTAAGTTCGGCGACATTCGACGATCGTGGCTATTTAGACGTAGGTCAAGCGCTCAGCGAGCTGCCGGCCTTCGGCATTCAGCCGTCGAGCGCCGCCCAAACCCAGGCGGGGGTGGGCATTGCACAGAGCTTCGTCGATTTGTACGGTTTGGGTTCGCAACGCACGTTAGTCCTCGTCAATGGCCGTCGCTTCGTTTCCTCGAGCACGGCGAGCTTGAATGGTGCGGGCGCCAACAATCCCGTGGGCGGCCCCGGCCAGCAGGTCGACCTGAATACGATTCCGACCAAGCTCATCGATCGCGTCGAGACGATCTCGGTGGGCGGCGCGCCGATTTACGGCGCGGATGCCATCGCGGGAACCGTAAACATCATTCTGAAGAAGGACTTCCAAGGCCTCGATGTCGACGCACAGGTGGGAGTCTCCAACCACCAAGATGCGTGGAATTATCGGTTGCGGGTGCTGGGCGGCCAGAACTTCGCCGACGGGCGCGGCAACATCACGGCCACGGCCGACATCACCAAGACCGACGGCTTGACCGGTACGTCGCGGCCGGTGTACTCGCAGGACTTGGGATTTCTCACGCCGGCCGGTACCAGTCCATTTTCGACTGTGCTGACGCCTGCGAACTCGGTGCCGCAGGTGAATTTCGGCGGCGTTCCGCTGGTGGACGATGTGTTCTTGTCGCCGCCGATCTTTGGAGTTCCCAACACGGCCTTGGGGGTCACGAATGGTGCGGGCCAGCTGCTGACTTTCGGAAATCACGGCAGCAACTTGGTGCCCTACGACACCGGCATTCAGACCGGCAATCCGATTTTCAACAGCGGCGGCGATGGTCTGCGGCTCTCACAGGTCAGTAACCTGCTGGCGCCGACGGAACGCGTGAACGCCGATGTACTGGGTAACTTCAAGATCAACGACTCCGTGACGGCCTTTGCCGAAGGCTGGTTTTCCGATACCCACGCCACCGATTTGATTACGCAGCCAGCCTATAACGCGGCCATATTCGGCGCCGGCGGCACGGCCAGCGGCAACTTCATCATCAACATCAACAATCCGTTCTTGTCGGCGGGAGACCGGCAGCTGATCCAGAACGCGCTGAATAACTATGCGGCGAACATGCCGCTGGGTCCCTTGGCGCCAAGCTGGAGAAATGATCAGTTCTACCTGGCTCGTGCGAACGTCGATCTGCAGAGTGGCCGCGCTACGGCCACCCAAGTCGTTGCCCGCGGCGTACTCGGACTCAATGGCGATTTCTCGATCGGCAGCCGCAACTTCAATTGGGAAGTGGCGGCCAATTACGGCTCCTCGAACGACAACCAGGTGACCCCGAACTACGTGTTCCAGAACGCACAGAACGCTCTGAACTCGACACTGAATTCGGCGGGCCAGATTGTCTGCGCCGGAACTCCGGTGAACGCACCCACCACCACGGTGTCGAGCACCTGCGCGCCGCTCAACATTTTCGGCAACGGCTCCCCAAGCTTGGCGGCGCGTCAGTACATTACACATTTGGCGGCGGCCCAGTCGGTGAACACCCAGCGTGACTTCACCGCCAATATCGGCGGCGACCTGTTCCATCTGCCGGCAGGCGAGATGAAACTAGCCGTCGGCTTCGAGAACCGGCGTGAGACGGCGACGTTCACTCCGGACGATTTTTACCTGCAAAATCTGGGTCAGGCCCAGCTAACGGCGATTTCGGGCGCCTATCACACCAACGAGGGATACGCGGAAACAATAATCCCGGTCTTCGCCCCGTCCCAGGATATTCCGGGTCTGCATAAAGTGGAGCTGGAAGGTTCGGCGCGTCGCGTCGACAACTCGATTGCCGGCACCGCCACGACTTGGACGGAAGGCTTGCGCTGGTCGCCGACCCAGGATTTTCAATTTCGCGGCAACAGGACCAAGTCGATTCGCGCGCCCGCGATTACCGAATTATTCCTGCCAGCAGCGACTTCGTTCTCCTTCGCAAGCGATCCTTGCGACCAGAATTTCTACACACAGGGCACGGCGCCGGCGACGCGCAAGGCAAATTGCCTTGCAGCAGGCATCAATCCTGCGACTTTCGTATCGAATGTGGTCAATGCCACCGCTACCGGCACTACTTCGGGGAATACCGGCCTGCAGAGTGAGACCGCTGACTCTCGGACCGTGGGTATCGTCCTGACGCCGCGCTGGGTGCCCAAGCTCTACGTGTCGGTCGACTACATCGACATCAAGCTGACGAGCGCGATCGAAACTTTGTCGCTGACGCAAGTCTTGGACGCGTGCTATGACGCGGCCGATTATCCGAATAATGTGTCATGCCAGGCTTTCACGCGCAACAGTGCAGGACAGATTACGAACTTTCACGTGGGCTACATCAACGCGGGATTGTTGGAGTTCAAGGGTCTGAACGCGGCTCTTGATTACAGCTTCGACCTGCCGCGCGCCTTGGGCAGCATGCAGTGGCGCTTGAACTACATCGATACGAAGAAGCTATTGTCGCAGGTCGGCTCGGCGAGCCCGAATGAGCTGTCGGGTGAACTGACGCAGAATTCACCGGGTGTCCCGAAGAGCAAGGGAACCATCGACATGAGCTACCTCTATGGACCGCTTTCGTGGAATTGGCAGTCGATATTCATCGGCCCCATTAATTTCAATAACATGAACACGCCGACTACGCAGGACTACGCGGGGGTGGGGGCCTGGTGGCTGTTCAATTCGACGGTCAGCTACAGAGTCACGAAGGACTTCACGGTGCGGCTCATCGTGGACAATGTGTTCGACAAGGAACCGCCGTTCCCGGCGCTGGCCGGCACGTCAGGGAACTTCGCGAATGCCGCGTCCTTGTACTTCTCGGGCATCATCGGCCGCACGTTCTTGGTATCGGCCAATATGAAGTTCTAGGGAAGCGCGTGATGAACGGAGCGGGGGAACGAGGTTTCCCCGCTTCATTCGGCAAGCGCGCCCGTCGCAAGAGAAGTTGCCTGATCCGCCGAAAGGCGCCTAGAATCGGCTACGGCGCGGGCGTCGTATAATGGTAATACCCAAGCTTCCCAAGCTTGAGCCGTGGGTTCGATTCCCATCGCCCGCTCCATCCTTTTACCTCATTGCGGCTTGGCCGCCTTA
>JBDUEQ010000029.1:0-59477 GCA_040002315.1 Gammaproteobacteria bacterium | reverse complement strand
GCAAGGTGGGCTGGGAATCCATGACCCGGGCGCGAGGCGGCAAGGTGGGCTGGGAGTCCATGACCCGGGCGCGAGGCGGCAAGGTGGGCTGGGAGTCCATGACCCGGGCGCGAGGCGGCAAGGTGGGCTGGGAATCCATGACCCGGGCGCGAGGCGGCAAGGTGGGCTGGGAATCCGTTAGGGCAAAAGCGGAACTGGCGACTGCGCAGCCGGCCACCAAAGCGATTAGACTGATCTTCATTATGATATCTCCAAGTGCATTGTTAAAAGGCGCACCAATGCGGGTCGCCAAGGATTGGCGACGGGCAGAGGTTAGAGCGACATAACGCGGAAAATACCCTCATGCCGGCTCCAAACTGTATGATTAAGGGAAAACCGGCACGCTTGCACGACGATTTTTATGCGAGGTTAAGGGCACGACGATGTCAGTCCCGGCGAATTTCACCCAGCTGCTGACTGAGTGGCGGTCGGGCCAGCCACAGGCATTGGATAGACTGACTCCGTTGGTTTACGACGAATTGCGGCGTTTGGCCCGCAATTACATGCGCGGCGAACGCGGCAGCCACACTCTCCAAGCGACCGCTGTGGTGCACGAGGCATTCATGCGCCTGATTCAAGCCAATGTGGCCCTGCAAGACCGCGGTCACTTTTTCGCCCTGGCCTCGCGCCTCATGCGCCGAGTGCTGGTCGACCACGCAAAGTCGCGCTCGCGTATGAAACGAAATTCCGGTTCCCGAGACTTGGTTGCGGAAGATACGGGAGAGATGTTGCCGGCGGTGGATTTCGACGTCGTCGCGCTCGATGACGCTCTCGAAGGGCTGCAGCAGATGGAACCGCGATTGGCCCAGGTCATTGAACTGCATTATTTCGGCGGCCTGACCTACGACCAAATCGCAGCAGCCGTCGGCACGTCCGCCGCCACGGTGCATCGCGACATTCGTCTGGCGCGGGCCTGGCTGCTGCACGAAATCGGCGGCCATACTCCGGCATGATTCCGCGCGCACGTTGGCAGCAAATTCAGTCGCTGTTCGAGCAGTTGGTCGACTCGGGAACCAGTGAACGGGCGGCCCATCTGGCACGCGCCTGCGGCGATGACATGGAGCTGCGAGCATCCGTGGAATCTCTGCTTGAGTCGGATCAAAGGCGCGAAGACCCCCTGCTGCAAGCCATCGGAGTAGCGGCGGAATCGCTGCTGGAGGACCACCAAGATCGGTTGATCGGCACTCGCATCGGCGCGTACCGCGTGGTGTCCATTCTGGGGCACGGCGGAATGAGTACGGTGTACCGTGGCGAGCGCGACGACTCGCAATATCAACAAACCGTTGCCATCAAGGTGCTGCAGCACGCCACCCTGCATCCCCGGTTGCGCAGCCGACTGCACAGCGAGCGTCATATCCTCGCCACCCTCGATCATCCGTCGATAGCGCGATTAATCGACAGCGGCGATCTTGAGGATGGAACGCCGTATCTGGTGATGGAGTTCGTCGACGGCGTGTCCATCGATGTCTACTGCGACAGCCGCACGTTGTTCGTCCGGGAAAGGCTCGAGCTGTTCATCCAAGTGTGCGCCGCGGTGCAATATGCACACCGCAACCTGGTGGTGCACCGAGACATCAAGCCCTCCAATATCTTCGTCACCGACCAAGGTGCGCCCAAACTGCTCGATTTCGGGATCGCGAAGCTGCTGGCTCCGGAAAGTCTGTCGCACACTTTGCCGGTGACGCGATTGCAAGAGCGGATCTTGACTCCGGAAAATGCCGCCCCTGAACAAGTGCTCGGCCGCCCCATCACCACGGCCACCGATATCTACGCGCTCGGCGTGCTGCTATATCAGTTGCTGACCGGCCGCTCGCCCTATCGTCTGCTCAGCTACAGTCAGCTTCAGCTGGAGCGGGCGATCTGCATGGACGACCCTGTGCGCCCCAGCCAGATGGTGGTCTCCAAGTTGAGCGGCGAGGATGCCGCCGACCGCAGCCGTATTTCGGATCGTCGCGGGCTCTCGCCGCCGCGGCTTCGCGCCCGGTTGAGCGGAGACCTCGACGCCATCGTCGCGATGGCTATGCGCAAGGAGCCGGACCGCCGCTACCCTTCGGTGGAGGCGCTCGCGGACGATCTAAACCGGCATTTGCTCGGCCAGCCGGTGCGCGCCCGACATGGCGATTGGCGTTACAACACCGCCAAGTTCCTGCGGCGGTACATCATCGCGGTGGGCGGCGTCGCCGCCATGTTTTTAGGGCTGGCGCTGTTTGCGGGCGTCATGTTGTGGGAGAACCATCGCATCGAATTGGCGCGCGAGGCTACCGCCCAAGAGCGCGACCGGGCACAGCAGGTGTCGGCATTCCTGGTGGACGTGTTCGCGCAGGCGGATCCCTTCAATGCCCAGGGGCGCGAGCCCACCGCAAAAGATCTGTTGGATCGGGGTGCGGCAAAAATCACGGGTAATGTGAACCTGCAGCCGGAAGTCACCGCTCAGTTGCTCGAGAGCATCGGCCTTGCGTATCGGCGCCAGGGATTGGCCGACCGCGCAATTCCCCTGTTCGAGCAAGCACTCGCCATACGCCGTCAGGAGCGTCCCGCCAACAATAGTCATGTGGCCGTGGCGCTGGCGAATCTGGCCCGTGCGCTGACCGATGCGGGTCACTTGATTTCTGCGGAGGCCGACTTGCAGCAAGCCGTCGACCTTTCGGAATCCGGAGGCGACACTCAACCGATCGAAACCGCAGATATTCTGGTGCAATTCGGTGCATTCGCCCTGGACGCCAAGAGCGATCCCGATCACGCCACGCAACTGTTCGGCAAGGCGCTCAATATCTACCGCACTGTACTGGGCAATCAGAATCTGCAAGTGGCTGCGGCGCTCAACGGCCTCGCCTCCGCAGCCGTGTGGAAGAGCGATTATCCGCTGGCCGAACATTATCAACGAGAAGCGCTGGGCATATTCCAGGTGACGCTCAGCCGCAACCATCCCGACAATGCGATCGCGCTGGCGACCTTGGGTTCGATACTCACCCAGCGCGGCAAATATGGCGAAGCCGAACAGGTCCTCAACGAAGCATTGCAAATCGAGATCAATGTATTCGGCGCTGAGAATCCGCGCATCGCAGCCATCGATGCCGACCTAGGAACCCTCTACGACCTGGAGGGCGACGCGACGCGCGCCATCGAGGCGACTCAGACCGCGTTGAAGGTTACTCGCGAGGGACGCGGCGCGAATCACTACCAGGTGGGCTACTACTTGGATGCCTTGGGAAATCTGTATTTGAAGGCCAACGATCTGGCGGCTGCAGAGTCCTCTGCCCGCCAGGCACTTGCCGTCTACGCCCTGGCCCTGCCCGCGCGCCATTTGTATGTCGCGTCCACCCATCAACTGCTGGGCGAGGTGCTGCTGCGGCGCGGATCCTTGCCCGCTGCCGAAGCCGAGCTGCGAACCGCGTTGGAAATGAATGTCGCGCTGGCGGGTCCCGACAGCTGGCGCACCGCGCGCAGCGAGGCGAGTCTGGGCTGGATACTGATCAAGCGCGACAGCGCCGCGGAGGGGGAACCGATGCTGCTGGCGGCGCGCTCAAAACTGCTCGCAACCGTGGGTCCGCAGCATCCGGCAACACGGCAGGCGACCGCCCGCCTGGTCGAGTACTATCATGCGCATCATCGCGATGCCGACGCACAACGGGTTCTCGCGGCGCCTGACAAGCGGTAAGCTTGCGGAACTATGCACCCCACGCAGAGTCCGCCTAAGCGGATGGCGTGATTCCGTACGCCAAACTAGGAGTCTTGATGTCCATTAACAAACATATTGCCGCCACGCTGCTTTTTGCCGGCGCTCTCACAGCCGGACTTGTAAATTTTGCACGCGCAGGCGCTCGCGAGGAGGGTCGCCTGCTGACCGCCACGGAGGTCCTGGAAGAGGTGCAAGCCATGCCGGACAACCAGATACCGGACGCGCTGTTGTCCCGCGCCTATGGCATCGCGGTGATACCCGACGTCACCAAGATCGCGTTCTTTTTCGGCGGCCGCCACGGCAACGGCGTGCTGGTGGTCCGTGATAAATTGAACGCCCCCTGGAGTAATCCGTCCTTCGTCTCCCTCACGGGCGGAAGCTGGGGGTTGCAAGCCGGGGCACAATCCTCCGACATCGTGTTGGTGTTCACCAGCAAGGCCGGCATCGAAGGCATCGCCGGCGGCAAGCTGACGTTGGGCGCGGACGCCTCGGTCGCGACCGGACCCGTCGGGCGGCAAGGTTCGGCGGCCACTGACATGAGTTTCAATGCGGAAATCTATTCTTATGCTCGCACCCGCGGGTTGTTCGGCGGCATTGCCCTCGATGGCAGCGTCATCTCGATCGATCGCTCGGCGAACGCCGCTCTGTACAGCAAGCACGGTGTGACCGCCACGGAGATATTCTCCGGCCAAGCCCCGGCAGCACCGGCGACGGCACAGCGTTTTCTGGATCGATTGGCTCAAGCCACTCACACCGCCGTTCGCAGCTCCCCCGCACCGCAGGCAGATGTGCCGGCCTCAGCGGGACCGGCACC
The DNA here is from genome assembly GCA_040002315.1 of Gammaproteobacteria bacterium. Taxonomy (GTDB): domain Bacteria; phylum Pseudomonadota; class Gammaproteobacteria; order Steroidobacterales; family Steroidobacteraceae; genus Bog-1198. The sequence goes on along the minus strand of JBDUEQ010000029.1, from coordinate 54,945 downwards.
CGCCGCGGCTGCCTCACCCAACGCCGAAGCGCCGCGCACCTACCCTTTGGAACACCAGAAATAGCGGACGCGCCTCCACATATTGGGCTTGGGGAGCGTGGGAACGCCGCGCGTACTTCAGTCGCTTTCTTCGACACTCACCAGCGCAGCGCCGAACACATTCGAGCACTGCCGCGCCACCCCGAGATCGCGTGCATCGCCGGTGACTAAGCACGAGGTCTTGCCGGCGGCCGCGGAAAGAGTCGCGATCTGACTGATGTGCGCCACCGCTTGCACCGTGGGCCGAATCTTCTCGAAAGGACCGGCAGCGCTGACGTATTCGGCGGGAAGCGCAAGGCTCGAGAAATCCCGCGGCGTGGCGCTGACCATCACCAGCAAGTGATCGGTGCCGCGGGGCCCCAGCGCCGTCACGCTCCAGTCCTGACGCGGCAGCTTAAGTTCCAGGTTCGTCGCAATCGCATTATTCGAGTCGAGTTGATTCGGAAACAGCAAGTAGAAGCTGCCTGGCTGGGTGCCTTGGTAGAACAGATAGACGAAACCGTCGCGCTGCGAAAGAATCGACAGCGCGAGATTGGTGCCGATTTTCAAAGTGGGCTGCGCGAGATTTGCCTGCACCTGCCAGCGATCGTCTCGCTGGCTGTAGATGTCGTTCAAGGTTGCCAATGGGTTCGCCGCCTGCGCGACCGGAGCCGTTGGCACGACGGCGGCCGTTGTCGCAGCGGATGCGGACGCGGGGCCTGCATCCACAAGGGCCGGAATGAGCGCACCATTGCCGGCCAATGTCACGTGCTGGCGCGCCGCGTCTTCCTGCGACTTGTCCAGCCGCGCCTGCACACAGGTGGTAAGTTCCTGCATGGAGAGCGCACCGCTGCGATCCGAATCCGCGGCGCCGCCATTGAGGCATTGCTCGAAGTTGTACGTGAGCGCACCACCCTTCGAGGTATCCCAGGCAACCTCGTTGTTTCTAGCGGCGGCGAGAATCACCAGATTGTTGTCGGTGGTATTGAGGTCCGCGCCACGAGTGTGTGAAAAGCTGCGGTCATTGACAGCCAGCGAACACTGCGGACTCGAGGCCTCGGGGCTGAATTTCGCGCGTAGTTCAGATCCGGAGCCGAGTTCGCGCGAACTTGCGGCATGCGCCACCCCGCCCGAGTGACATGAATCGAGCATGACGATGGTCTTGTCGGTCTTGGCGCTCAAGGGCTTGAGCATGCCGGCGAACTCTGAGTTCGTGACCACGTGCATGTCCTGCATCACGATGCTTTCCGTGCATTGCCCGGTCGCCTTGTTGAAAAAGCGTGCGCCGTGCCCGGAGAAATAAATGTACAGCTTGTCGCCGGGCATGATGACTTGATTCATGGTCGCCAAGGCCTGCTTGAGTCCCTCGCGGGTGACTTCCTCTTCCGACAGCTGGACGATATTTTGTGGCGGCACGCCAAAGCGCTGCGCCAATTCCAACCCGAGCTTGCGGTCGATCAGCACTCCCGGCAGCGGGCTGCGCCGATATTCAGAGACCGTAATGATCAGCGCGTGATTCGACGGCTGCAACGGCGCATGCAATCCCGGCGCGCCGGATTGCGCGAAAAGTACGCTCGCGGTGAGCAGGCACCCCACCGCAACACTCCACTGCGCCGCGCGCTGCGCTCTATTTAAGGTGCGTATCATGAGCTGCAGAACACCTTGCCGGCCGCGGGATAGGTGCGCACGGTGATTTGCTGCACGCTGAGCGCGCCGGCGGCAACGCCTAAGCCCTTGGCGAGCGCCTCGGCACGGCTGCCATCAGCCGCAAATCGCTGCACCCCGGTCAGGTCGGCAAAAAAGTCAGGCAAACGCTCAAACGCCAATACCGCTACCTGATCCGAGCCGAACGGTGCCGTCACCAAGATGCGATCCTTCGGGTCGGTGCCGGGTATCGCCCGCGGCGCACCGGCGGGAACGACTTGCCGTTCCGATGCCCGTGTCGGATAGAGCACCGTCAAATTCCCCTCGCTGTCGAGGTCCAGCAGCATCACGTAGGCGGGCTTTTGCAGGCGAACCTCGAAGACGAACGATTCACATTGCACGTAGGTATTGCCGCGACTGCCGGGATCAGTCTCGGCCCGCAACCCAAGGCTGTCGTTCCCCGCAGGCAGCACGCGATTCAGCCAGGCCTGCGCGGCGATGCGCTTGATCAAATTCGGGTCCGCGGCCGACGTGCTTACAATCGGATCTCCGGCCGGCCCCAGGAGCTGCGCCTGATCCGCTTTCTGCCGCAGGGCCATGTCGCCGCCCTGCTCCACGATTGCAACCCCGCGCAGGCTAGCGACCCTTGATTTGAGTGCTGCCGTCACGGACTCCAGCCGTAGATGCAGTGTGGCATCACGCGCGGGCAAAACGGGCGCGCCGGTGCTCGAGGACGCGGGCAGATTCATTCCCAGAAAGGGCCGTGACCCGACGTCCTGAGGATCCTCGGCAATGGCGGGCAGCAATTGCGGATGTTGGGCGAAATTGCGATGTTCGAGGAAAGTGTTCATGGCCTCGCGGCCCTGCGCGTAGTTGAACGCACCGGGCAGCAGTTGCCCGCCGAGCAGGCGCAGAAATGCATCGGTGAAGGCGCCGTGGAATTTGCCGTCCAATGTCGGCGCCTGCTGCAGCGCCTGCACGGTGGATATATCCGCACCGGTCTCGCTGTCGCTGGCGCCGGAGAGCAGCACTACATGCTGATAGGGATAGGGTGGTGGCGGCGGCCGCGCGCTCACCCCGGCGGAGGCGCGCGCCACCCCCAAATCGCGTGTCTGCAGCGCCAGGAATCGCGACCGGCTATGGGTCTCGCCGAATGACCGCACCACCTGACCGGAATAGCAGCTATCGGACACCACGACCACCCAACGTCCGCCCTGGTCGAGCCGTTGGAGCCGCGGCACCAAATCACGCCGCCCGACGATCAACGTGCGCTGCGCGGCGGCGGTCGTGCTGAAGTCCAGATCGTAAGGCACCCAGGCCCCCGTGGCGTACGGCAGATCGTAGCTATTGTCATTATCGTTGGCGCTGGTGCCATGGCCGCTGAAATAAATGAGCACGGTGTCGCCCGGCGCACTACGTTGCTGCAGAGCCGCGATTTGATCGAGGATGTGCTGATGAGTGGCATCCTGGTCGCGCAGAGCAACCACATCGGCAGGCAGAAATCCCCAGTGTTCGGTGAGCGCGCGCTGCATCGAATCGATATCGATCGCGGGTCCCAGCAGCTGATGCGATTTTAACTGCGGGTCGCTGAACTGCCCCACTGCCACGAGCAGGGCCACGTTGCGGGCTGCTGCGGGGTGCCCTAACAATGCACATAGCAGCAGCGCTGCCGGCAAAAGCATATTTCCGCGGTAGTGCATACATCCCCAAGAGTGAGACTTCACTCTACCCACATCTTAGCGCCTGATCAGCTGTATGTATGTACAGCGATCGACGGGCTGCGGGGGGGTCGGGGCGCCGGGTCGCCGGCCGGGTGAATTGGCAAAACTTGAGGTAAAGTAAAAACCCATACGCGCACACCGGATGCGATCCCCCGCGTTGCATGACGGCGAAGAACAACATGGTTGAGCTTGGCGTTTTCCGAATCGCAGCGTGGCGCCGCCTGGCGGGACTGGCTTGCGCCTTGCTGCTGCTGGCGCCTGGCGCTGTCTTCGCGCAATCAGCCGACTTGCTGCGGGCCTATCAGCATTTTGAAGCGGCCAAAAACGACAGCAAGGTCGCAGATGCGCTGAGGTTCGGCGACGTCGCCGTTAAGCTCACGGAGGAAAGCGGCGACAAGCAGAGCCTGGTGGAGCTGCTGCGCAACCTCGGCGACTATGCGGCGCAGGCGGGCCAAGATCAGGCGGCCAGCCGCTATTACGAACAGGCCTTGGCTCTGCGGGAATCCTCCTTAGGCCCCGATCATCCCGACCTCGTGCCGCTGCTGACCGCCTTGGCGGATTTGAACTTCAAGGCCAAGCGATATCCGGCGGCCGCGGCGTCCGAGCAGCGCATTCTCAGCATCGAGCGCTTGGTCTACGGCGAACACCACGAGAATGTGCTGGCCACGCTCGGCAAGCTCAAGGACATCTACCACGCCGCCAACGACGTGCAAGGAGTTGCACGCATCAATGCCGAGGTGCAGCGCTTATCGGCGCCGTTGGACACTCGCGGCTTGAGCGGGCTCAGCGGAGCCACTCGCCACTACAAGCAAAACCAAGGCTTCGCCACGGTGCGGGTTTTTTACGGAACCAATCGCGCGCCGAGCGGAAACACCAAACCCGCACTTTATTACGGCAAGGATCGAGGCGACCTGCAATACGGCTATTTGAACGTCACCATTCCACAAGTCCACAAGGAAGCAGAGCTCGAAACCCAGCCGCGCTGGGCCGAATACACCCTGGCTGTCGATCCGGCAACGATGCGCCGCCGCTACGTGCTGCTCGATCAGGTGATGCCCCTGGCGAAGGATGACTTCGTGCGCAGGCTGCGCCAGCAAGTCAAGGATTCACCATCCAAGGACCTGTTCATCTTCGTGCACGGATTCAACAATACCTTCGAGGACGCAGCGAGGCGCGCCGCACAGATGGCCTACGATTTGGATTTCGACGGCACGCCGCTGCTGTACAGCTGGCCGTCGCAGGGCAGCGCGACCGCGTATGCGGTCGATGAAGCCGCAGTCGGCATCAGCGGCCGCAAGATGGCCGACTTCCTCGATACGGTCGTGGGTCAATCCGGCGCCGAACGCATTCACCTGCTTGCCCATAGCATGGGAAATCGCGCCTTGATCGAAGCGATGCAGACGTATCTTGCCCGACGCGCGCCGGAACAGCGGCAGCATATCTTCGGCCAGGTCGTTTTCACCGCGCCGGATGTGGATCGCGATTACTTCGTCGATGCCATTGAATCGCTGCGCGGCTCCGCGGAGCGCGTCACCCTGTATGCCTCCGGCAATGACTACGCGCTGCGCAGTTCGCAATTCCTGCATGGCGCGCCGCGCGCCGGCACCGCCGGAGACTTTATCATCAGGCTGGCGGGTCTCGACACCATCGACATGTCGGCGGTTCCCGCCGATGCCTTGGGCCACAGTTATTTCGCCGCCAATTCGGGGGCCATCTTCGATATTTTCCGTCTGCTCTGGCGCGGCGACGCGCCGCCGCAGCGCTGCGGAATGACCGACCGCCAGGGCCGTGACTCTCTGGCCGTATGGTCGTTCAACGCGGATCTGTGCAAGGGCGATGACATGCTCGAAGCCGGCGTACTGCTCAAGCGATTTGGAGATCTCGCGCGTGCGCACGTGGAAGCAAATTTGCAGACGCTCACCGACCCTTCGCAAATCAAGGAATGGAAGTTGATCTTGAAACGGCTCGACGGCTTGTTGGCGCCGTCGGGCGGCGGCGCGTCCAAGTGAACGTTTCTCTCCTGAGACCGCTCTGCGCCGTTACCTGCGTATCCTTGCTGCAAATGCCGGCAGCGTCCGGCGCGCCGGCACCGCACGATGCCGTCGAAGTCCGTGCATTCGTGGACGATTCCTGCATCATCGCCGACGAGCCCTTCTTTGTACCCGCGAGCAGCAAAACGGATCCGGGCACGGCAAAGTTCCTGCCCTTGATCGGCCTCGTGGTGGGCAAGCTCGCCGAGCTTTTCATCAATCACGTGATACAGACTTCTGCCGACCGCATCAAATCGGGAGCCGTGCGCAAGGACACGCACTACGCGGTGATCAAGCAAATGAATCTTTACCGCGCCGATTTCCAGCCGGTGCCGACCCTCGGCATCAACGCCAGGCTCGGCTGCATGACCATCGTCGCCGCCGCCTTCAAGGCCGAGCCCGCGCAGTGCAGCACCGAATATAGGCCGAAGGAACTGGCGCGCGAGAGCCGCGACCTGCCGCAAAGCGAGTGGAAGACGTCGCGAACCGATGATTCCATCGAGAATCAGCTGCGGCGCGCCAATGTGTGTGTGGACGGCAAAGTCAGGGCCGTGTACGAGGCACGTTTCGAGTTTTCCAAGGACGGCACCGCCTACAAGCTCAAAGACGCGGGCTACCGTATCGATGCCTTGCTGACGACGTCCGACAAGGGCGCATCGCGTGCCACTGTGTACACATTGAAGATTTTCAATCCTGGCGCGACCGACCAACAGGAAGTGCTATCGAGCGCCTGGGTCAACATCGGTATGGTGACGGCGGGATCGCTTGCCGGCGCACCCCAGGTAGACAGGTCGCCGTGGCTGCGCGTGCCGCCCATGTCGGGCGAGGCGCGGCGGATATACGAGGATAAGACCAAGATACATCAGGAAGTCACAGGAGAGATCGAGGCGCTCAAGCGCGCCCTGACACGCAACCAGCGCATGCTCACCGGCCTGGATCAGCGCATTACCACGGCCGACGCAGACACCGCCGCCGGCCTCAAGCAGGAGCGGACCCGAATCGCGATTCTGACCCAGACCCAGGAAGCCGAACTCGACGCGCGCAAGGCGGAATACCAGGACTTGCCGCGCACGCCCATGGAGTTCATGCCGGTCACCATTGAAGTGGCGGTGACGGAAACAGAGTCGGAAAAGAAAGCGCAGCTCGCACTGGCCGACATCATCGGGCATAACGGCGGCTTGGTCGGCTCGGCCGTGGGTGGGTTGATTTCCAAATCAGTGGCGCTGACCGACATCAAGACCGATGCGGATTCCGGGAACGATCTGGAGGGCGCGCGCGCAAGCTACTACGACGCATTGGTGGAGGTGCAAAGCAGCGCGTCAGGCAAGGGCGGCGCCGACTCGCAGCGTAAGCTCGCCTTGATGAAGGATAAGTACAACGAGGCCCGGCGATCGCAGGGACTGGAGGCAATAAAGTGATAGTGAAGGGCCGCGTTTTCTGGGTCGCAATTGCGGTGGCGTGCCCTGCGATGCTGTGCCGGGCCGCCGATCCGCAGCCGCAAGAATCAACGACGGTGCTTTCCGGCCGCCAAATAGAGGAGGCCCTGCAGGCGCCCAGAACCCGCAGTTTTGCGCCACGCGGCCTGACGCGGCGCAACTCGCCGGAGGCTGTGCAGTCCGTCAATCTCAATATTCCTTTCGCACACAACTCCAGCGAGATACGCGCGCCGGCGGAGGCCCAACTCAAACAGTTGGAGCTGGCATTGAACTCGGCATCCTTGGGTAAGGACAAATTCGTGGTCGCGGGTCACACCGACGCCAAAGGAGGCGCGCAGTACAACAAGCAGCTGTCCTTGCGCCGTGCCGATGCGGTCAAGCGCTTCTTGGTGGCAAAGGGCATGGACCCCACCCGATTTGCGACCGTGGGCTACGGCTCGGAGCACCTATTGGTGCCCGATCGGCCCGATGATGCGAGCAATCGCCGGGTTGAAATCCGCGACGTGGGTTTGTCCTTGCCATAGCTCCCAATGAATAACGTGATTATGCACATGGGTCTACTCGACGCGGCCAGCGAGCCGTACCGGAACGCCGGCCGGTTCGCCTACTATTTTGCCCGCGGCAAACTCAAGACTGATCCCGTATACCGGGCCATCCTCGAATTGGGCCTGCTGCGGGGGCGTACTCGGGTGCTGGACTTGGGTTGCGGCCAGGGGCTGCTCGCCTCCTGGCTGCGGGCAGCCGAGCACTGCTACGAGCGCGGCAGCTGGCCTTGGGGCTGGCCGCCGGCACCACGCACCCTGTCGACGCGCGGCATCGAATTGATGGCCCGCGATGTCGAGCGCGCGCGCCGCGCCCTGGGCTCCGCGTCCGAGGTAGCGCACGCCGACATCCGGAGTGCCTCTTTCGGCGCGGTGGACGCCGTCGTCATTCTGGATGTGCTGCATTATTTGAACCCGCAGGCGCAGCGCGACGTTTTGCAGCGGGTACGCATGGCGCTGCCGACGCGGGGCCTGCTGCTGCTGCGTGTCGGTGACGCCGGCGGCGGACTACGCTTTCGCTACGGTCAATGGAGCGACAAATTGGTGATGCTGGTACGCGGGCATTCCATCGTGACTCAATACTGCCGCAGCGTTGCGCAATGGCGCACGCTGCTGCAAGAGTGCGGCTTTGACAGCGAAGCTAAACCAATGAGCCGGGGAACGCCGTTCGCCAATGTGCTGCTGATCGCCCACGCGGCCTGACCAGGTAACTGACCGGGTACCTGACCGGGTACCTGACCGCCGGCTTTAGCGTCCCGGCTGGAATATGACCAGACCCGTAACGCTGTCGTCACCGGTGATGGATTTGATGCGCCCGTCCGCCCCAAAGTTCAGGTCATATTCGCCACGACTCGAACGCCAGATCCGCCACATCGGTGCATCCAGAGAGGCGTTTTCACTGGTGAGCGGGTAGCCGATGGACGCGATAGCCTGCTCACGGGTCATGCCCACCATCACCTTGCCTTCGCGTATCGCCGCCTGCACCGGCGGCGGGTAGGTGGCGATGCGTGGCCGCGGATCGTCGTTCACCGCAATTTTGCCGACCCAGGCCTCCAGTGTTTCCTGATCACGCCCGTAATCCTGGCCGAGACGCATGGGTTTTCCGTCGACTTTGACGTAGGCGCGATGGAATCCGTAACTCAGTACTTCGACGGGTGTGCCCGCAGGAATCATCGGCAATTCCGCGTAATTCCCGTCGTTGATCCAATCTTTGCTGTAATGGAGATTGCAACACGCGAAGCCCTGTCGAGGCAGCGCCTGCGAGCCGGCGGGCGGCGGCGCCGGCTTTGACAATCCCACGGATACCATCACATCTCGCAAAATGCCGGCTTGCGAGCCGCCGCACACCAGTAGCAGCGGCAAAGCCAATTTCAGCAGCGCAGCCACCACGTGCGGAGGTCTGCGCACATCCCAGTTGCGGCGGTTCATTGTCCGATAATGCCACCAAGCGTTGCCGCTTCGCCAGCGGACGATGGCCGCCGAGCTCGAAATATTGAAGCGGCCCGCAGACTCTACAGATTATGTGAATGAGTCCGCCGCACCCTTAGGGCTCAGCGGGGCGGTTACCCTCTATACTTCACCGACATGGGCTTGATTCGTTTAATTCTCCTGACGCTGACGATCTTCGCGTCAACCGCACTGCAGGCAGAGGAAATCAGAATTGCGCTGGTCATCGGCAATAGCGATTATGCGAGCGGGCCCCTGCCCAATCCCGCCAATGACGCCAAGCTGATCGGCGATGCGCTGACCGGCCTAGGATTTGACGTCATCGCACGCCGCAATGCCGATCAAATCACCATGAAGCGTGCCATCCAGGAGTTCGGTTCGCGACTGGAGAAGGCAGGCCCGGGTGCCGTCGGCCTTTTCTACTACGCCGGTCACGGAGTGCAGCTCAGCGGCAGAAATTATCTGATCCCGACCACGGCACACATCGACCGCGAAGGCGATGTCGAGATAGAAGCGGTCAGCGCAGATTGGGTGATTGAGCAGATGCGTTACGCGCGCAACCGCCTGAACATCGTGATTCTCGACGCCTGTCGCAATAATCCGTTCACGCGCAGCATGCGCTCAGTGGACCACGGCTTGGCCACCATGGATGCGCCGGCGGGCATCCTCATCGCCTATTCCACCGCACCCGGTGCCGTAGCTGCCGACGGCGTCGGACGCAACAGCCCCTATACCGAGGCCCTGACCCACGCCATGCGCGACATGCACGAGCCGGTGGAACAGGTATTCAAGCGCGTGCGCGTCGGAGTCATGAGCGCCACCTCCGGAAAGCAGGTGCCATGGGAGTCGTCCTCTCTGACCGGAGATTTTTATTTCGCCGCACCGAGCACGGTTGCGCCGCAAACCGCGAGCGCCCTGACCACCGGGGCCGTTGCGGCCGCTCCCAAACCCGGCGAATCGGGTACTTTCGGCACCTGGGTATCCGGCCTCTTTGGATCCGGCAAACCTGAGCCCGGCGGGGCCCCGCCCGCGGCACCCACTGCACGGCCACAGACCCTTGTCGCCACCGCAAAGCAGCCCGGAGTTCCCGGCGGCAATCGTGCGGCCGCTGCCGCAGGCGCGATGTTATCCGGCACACGCACCCTGCCGCTGCTGCAATCGCTCGGAATTCCGTTCAATGACATCGACGCCGCTCATAACTATCCTGAATCGGCTATCCGGCAACTCGTCGAGAGCACGCCGCGCCGGGTGACGCTCGGCAGCACGCCCGAGCAGATTCGCTCGGCCTTCGCCCTATGCAAGAAGTATTCGTCGGCCTGCCAACTCAGCTGGTACGGTGACGAGGGATTGCGCAACGTGACTCTGGAGCCCTTCGAGCTCGATGCGGCGCCGGTCAGCGTCAAGGCGTTTCGGCAATTCGTGGAGGCCAGCCACTACAAGACTCAGGCCGAGACGGCGGGCTTCGCCTATGCGGTGGTCGAGGGCACCTTGCAGCCGGTGAGCGGCGGATCCTGGCGCAACGCCGTGAAGCAGCACGCCATCGACGAGGGTTTGCCGGTGGTCGGCGTGAGCTTTCCAGATGCGGCGGCTTTCTGCCGCTCCAAGGGAGCGCGGCTGCCCTCCGAAGATGAATGGGAATACATTGCTCGGGGGCCGAAGCGCTCCACCTTCCCCTGGGGCGACAACATCGATCCGGTCGCGAGCGCGCTCAGCGCACCACCGGGGGTCAATGACGGACCGGCGGAAGGAATCGGCGGCCGCTACAAAGGCCTGTCCGGAAATGTCTGGCAGTGGGTCGATACCAAGGTTGCCGGCAGAAGAGTACTCAAGGGCGGCTCGTGGCTGGAACCCAACCCCGCCAATAAGCGCGCGGCGACACGCCGTTATGAACTGTCCAGCCGCGCGGATGAGGACAGCGGATTTCGCTGTGCCAAGGCCGCGCCCACCTGGCCGGACGCCGAACTGTGGCTCGCGCAGCTGAGGTGACGGATCTGACTTTCCGCTGCGCGGACGGCGGTGAGCTGCGCTATTCGGCGGCGGGCAGCGGCGAACCCGTCGTCCTCATCCACGGTCTCGGCCTAGATGCCGCCATGTGGGATGCACAGTGGCCGGCACTGCAGGGGGAGTTTCGCGCCATTCGCTACGATGTCCGCGGCTTCGGCCATTCGAGCATTCCTAAGGGCCCCTATAGTCACACCGACGACCTCATTGGCTTGCTCGAATTCCTCGACGCGTGCCCCGCTCATGTCGTCGGACTCTCGATGGGCGGCCGAGTGGCATTGCGCTTCGCCCTCGATCAGCCCAATGCCGTCAGATCGCTCACTCTCATCGACCCGTCGCTGGAAGGATTCCCCTGGAGCGAGTCGTGGACCCGAAACATGAACCCCATACTCGCCGCGGCGGGCAAGGGCGACTTCGATGCCGCACGGCAATTGTGGCTGGCTCATCCATTGTTCGCGCCGGCCCGGCGCGAGCCGCAGGTCGCGGCCGCTCTGGCCGCCATGGTGGAGCGTTACAGCCTCTGGCACTGGCATAACGCCGATCCCCTGCGAATGTCCGCGTCGCCTGCGATAAAGTGTCTTGCCTCGGTATCGTGCCCGACGCTGATCATCCTGGGTGAGCTTGACCTTCCTGACTTCAAAGACATTGCGCGGCGACTTGCCGCGGAGATTCCCGCCGCCGAACTGCGCAGCATCGCCGACGCCGGTCATATGGCGAACATGGAGGCGCCGGCTGCCGTCAACGATCTATTGCTCGCACACCTGCGAGCCGTCGTAAAGTCCGTCGCAGAGGATCGCCAATGAACAACCCATCCGGTCTCGGAGTTGCCTTCTTTTTCGCATTATCGATGCATTTGGCGGCCATGGCCGGCCCTGCGGAAGCCGTGAAGGATGCTGTGTATTTTCCAACCGCCATCGGCCAGACGGAGGCAGATGAATATACGCGCTACGAATTGCTCGAACCCGAGACCGCCAGCTTCAAAATATATTACGAGGTATCCGCAACCACGGCCGGCGCCAAGTTCTACTACAACCCGATCCGCAAGGGCAGTTCCGCCAGCGACGAAAGCGTGTATGACGCAATGCTCGGGACGCCGCTGCACTTCGACGTGGTGAGCGGCGCGCAAGCCCGTAAGGACCCATTGATGTCGGACGCGGATTTAGGCACCCATTACATCAAGGTATGGCTGGCTCGGCCGGTGCCGGAACATGGACGGGGCCGCATAGTTATACTGAAGACCTACAGGGACGCGCTCAGCTACCACCTGGACGGTAAGGCCCTTGTCTTTAATCGGCCGCTTGGCGTGAAGCGCAACAAGGTGGTGCTGCCGTCCGGATATGAAGTCGTGGGTTTGACGGTGGCGTCGCAAATCCTCACCGAAAAGGACGGACGGATAGCCATCAGCTTCATGCATGCTGGAACCGGCGAAGCGCCGCTGGAGTTGCGGGCGGTCAGGGACGCACAGGTAGGAGCGGCGGCGCTGCCCAAGCCGTTGACCACACAGCTGAGCTGGGAGGCACCGTTTAAAGGCGAGACCGAGCAGGATCGGCTGTCGGAGCGCGCCCATCAGGACCGCGATATCGTCTACTTCCTGCAGCAGCCCGAGACTCACGCGTTCATGCTGTATCACGATTACACGGAGTCACGCGCGGGGGTGAATGGCTACGCCAACGTGGTTCGCCAGGGCAGCTCGGCAAGTCACCCCTCCGCCATCGTGCTCGACACAGGAGAGCAATTGAAAGCGCGGGAGATGAGCGGCGCCGAGATGCTTGAATCGAAGATCAACGCCGGCGAGGAAGCCGATCCGGCGGCGCGCGTCGTCGTGATTCCGTTTGCGCCGTTGCAAATAGGACAGACACTGCGGCTGCGCATTGCCGAGACCTACACGGCACCCGTGAGCTACAAATTGGACGGCGAGGAATTGGTGTTCGATCGCAGCCTGGGGAGACCGCGAAACGCCGTGGTATTGCCCACGGGCTGGTATTGCACCTTCAGTGCCGCCCCTGTCACCGTGAGCCAGTTTCCCGATGGACGCGTGCGCCTCGATTATTGGAATGATCGGGCGGAGGCGGTGGACGTACTGCTGAAGGCCAGGCGGCGGGTCAGCGGGCAGTGAGCGCACGCTGCTGCGCCGTATCTACCGAAACAATGGAATTTTTTTGGAGGCTGTCGTGATTCAGTTTTGTCGCATGTGTTCGGTTGTCGCCCCAGGAGTAGTCATCGCCGTTCTCGCATCGGCAGCTTTCGCTGCGGCGCCGCCCGACACGCTCGTACACGATCTCGTCTTGCGCAACGGCACCATCTACGACGGCTCTGGCCGGGCACCCTACCGGGGCGACGTCGCCATTGATGCCGACCGCATCAGCTATGTCGGGCCGCACCAAAACTCATCCGCCCGAAACGACATCGACGTCAAAGGCCAGGCCATTGCACCGGGCTTCATCAATATGCTGGCGCACCCCGAAGACTCGCTGTTCGCGGATGGGCGTGCCTTAAGCGATTTGATGCAGGGCGTGACTCTCGAAGTGATGGGCGAGTTCTCAATGGGGCCGCTGAATAATAAAATGGCGGAGCTGATGGCGGCGCGTCAGGACGACATCAAGTATCCGGTCACGTGGACCACGCTGGGTCAGTATTTGGAAACTCTGGAGCGGCGCGGCATCAGTCCCAATGTGGCGTCCTTCGTCGGAGCCTCGACGGTGCGCACCGTCGTGCTTGGCGAAGGCGATGTGCAGCCCTCGCCCGCGCAACTCGACCAAATGCGTACGCTCGTGCATCAGGCCATGGAAGAGGGTGCGCTGGGCTTGACCACCATGCTCATCTATGCGCCGGCGACCTACGCCAAAACTCCCGAACTCATTGCGCTTGCCCAAGAATCCGCCCGCTGCGGAGGCATGTACACAGTCCACATGCGCAGCGAGGGTGACCGCATCGAAGCCGCTCTTCAGGAAACGATCGATATCGCCAAGGCGAGCGGAGCGCCCGCGGAGGTCTACCACTTGAAAGTCGCGGGTAGGGACAATTGGGGCAAGCTTGACCGCGTGATCGCCATGATCGACGCAGCGCGCGCTTCGGGTGTCCGCATTTCGGCAGACATGTACACCTATACCGCCGGTGCCACCGGCCTCGATGCCGCCATGCCCGCCTGGGTGCAGGACGGCGGTCTCGAGGCTTGGATTGCGCGTCTTAAAGACCCGGCGGTGCGGGCAAGAGTGATCGCCGACATGCGCAATCCGCACCCCGCTACCTGGGAGAATCTTCTCGCCGCCTCCGGCGCCGACGGCACGTTGTTGCTGGCATTCAAGAACCCGAAGCTAAAGCCGCTGACGGGCAAGAGCTTGGCTGAGGTCGCTAAGATGCGCGGCGTCAGCCCTGAGGATGCCGCCATAGACTTGGTTATCGAGGACGGGTCTCGAGTGGGCCTCGCCTACTTCCTGATGAGCGAGGACAATATCCGCCGCCAGGTCGCACTGCCCTGGGTGAGCTTCGGTTCGGACGAAGCGGGCGACGCGCCCGAAGGGGTATTCCTGCTCTCCGCCGCGCATCCGCGAGCGTATGGGAATTTCGCACGCGTGTTCGCCGAATACGTGCGCAAGGACCACGCCTTGAGCATCGAACAGGCGGTGCGCAAGCTCGCCACCCTGCCCGCCGACAATCTGTCCCTACCGGACCGCGGCCGCCTGTCGGCCGGTGCCTTTGCCGACATCGTGGTGTTCGATCCGAACACCATTCAAGACCACGCGACCTACGCCAAATCACACCAATTGAGCACCGGAGTGAGCTACGTCATTGTCAACGGCAAGCTGGCCGTCAAAGACGGTGCGCCGACAGGCGCGGCCACCGGCCGAATTGTGCGCGGTCGCGCCTGGACGGGAACAGCCGGAGGCCGTTGCCGGGCCGCGGCGAAAGATTGGAGCTGGTCAAAATAGCGGCGGCGTCAGGGAGTTGCCTCGACAGCAGGATAAACGACGCCGCCCTTCATCACGAAGCGCACCTGCTCCAGACGCGTGACGTCGGCGAGGGGATCGCCTGGCACAGCAACGATATCCGCAAGTTTGCCGGGTTCAATGCTGCCGAGCTTGTCCGTCCAGCCAAGAAGCTCCGCACCGGACACCGTCGCGGAGCGCAGCGCCTGTTCCGGCGTCATGCCGAACTTGACCATCCAGCCGAACTCGCGCGCCGGATTGATGTGCCAGTCGAAGCCGCCGATGTCCGTGCCGAAGGCAATTTTCACGCCGGCATTGAGCGCGCGGCGAAAAGTTTTCTCGTGTATCTCGCCCATCTGCTTCCACACCGGCGCACCGGCGTGGGCGCGTCCCTCTGCCACGTACTCGCCCACATAAATCGTCGGCACGTAGAAAATTCCTTTTTTCACCATCGTTCGAATGTCCTCGTCGGCAATGTAATAGCCGTGCTCGATGGAATCGACGCCCGCCTCAACCGAATTGTGCACGCCCTGACGCGCCATGGCGTGTGAGGCGATCTTGTGGCGCTGCCGATGCGTCTCATCCACGATGGCACGAAGCTCTTCGAGGGTGAACGTGGGAATATCATCCAACGTCCCGTCGGGCTGCACCTTGTAGCTGCGGTCCGAGTACACCTTGATCCAATCGGCGCCGTGATAAATTTGCTCGCGCACGGCGCGGCGGCCGCCATCCGCTCCGTCCACTTCCTGCACGCCCTTCGGTACGACGATTGCGGGCGCGTAACCTATGAGCGGATAGGCACCTGTGACATCCATGGAGCGTGTCGCCACCTGCATCCGGGGACCGGGGATGACGCCACGCTCGATGGCATTCTTAACGTCCACGTCCGCATATCCGGCGCCTTCGGTCTCGAGATCTCGTATCGAGGTGAAGCCCCAGGACAGCATGCGGCGCGCGTTCACGGTGGCGAGAATCGTGCGGTATTCCGGCGACTGCTTCAGCAACTGCTCGTCATAGTCGGCGGCCGTGATGTCACCCTGCAGCAGCACATGCGTGTGGCTGTCGATGAGCCCCGGCAGGCAGGTCAACTGCGAGAGATCAATCACTGTCCCGTCGGCTGCCACGGTGCCCGCAGGCCGCACCGATACGATTTGCGCCCCGCGCACCTCCACGAGCGTGGCAGCTTGCGTCTTGCCGCCGCGGCCGTCCCATAAAGCACCGCATTTCAGCCACGTCGTGCTCACCGCGCTTTGCGCCGGAGTTGCCGGCGTTTCGGCGCGCGCCGGGGCCGTCGCCAGGCTCGCGGCGCAAGCCATGGCAAACAGCGTCGCGAATCGGGCGGCAGAATCACGCCGGGCGATGCGGCGTATCGAATCTCGGTGAGGCATGAAGCGGTTCCTGTGGTAAATCGACGCGGAGCTGCCCGCCGTTGGCAGGGCCATGCCCGTGGGCGAATTGAT
This sequence comes from Gammaproteobacteria bacterium, assembly GCA_040002315.1. Lineage (GTDB taxonomy): Bacteria > Pseudomonadota > Gammaproteobacteria > Steroidobacterales > Steroidobacteraceae > Bog-1198. Next base: position 38,721 of record JBDUEQ010000029.1, on the reverse strand, counting down.
CTTGGCGGGCACGCTGCAAGATATTAACTCCCTGTATTGCGCGGTCCATTCGCCGACGATCGTTTGTTCTACCCTTGAAGCATTATTTTGCCATGCTGGCCGCGCCGCCGACCAGCATGAAATCAGAAAATCTGTGTAATATTGCTTGAACACTTGTTTGGCTTGCGGGAGATCAGTGATGAGCGAATGGACAGTCGATAAGTCGAATCGCCGTGGACTGCTGATGATGGCTGCAGCCGCCGGCGCCACACTGGCCATGCCGCGCCTGCTGCGGGCGGCCGGTGTTAAGGGCAGCGATGCCATGTTCGGCGGCGATCTGTCCGCGGTGCGCGCCGCGATTGAGAAACAGCGGCCCGAAGCCATCAAGCGCCTGCAGAACTGGATCGCCCTACCCTCCATCGCGGCCGAAAACCGCAATATGAAAGAGGGCTGTCAGATGCTGATGGACCTTCTCAAGGACGCCGGCTTTCAGAGCGCGAAGATGATGCCAACCGATGGTCAGCCAGGCGTCTTCGCCACGTTGGACGCCGGTGCGAAGCGCACGGTGGGCATGTACTTCATGTACGACGTCAAACAATTCGTGCCGTCGGAATGGAGCTCTCCGCCCCTGCAGGCCGCCATTGTCGACAAGGCGCCGTTCGGCAAGGTAATGATCGGGCGTGGCGCCATCAATCAGAAAGGACCGGAGGCCACATTCCTCGCGGCACTTCACGCGCTCAAGGCCGCGGGCCGCAAACCGCCGGTGAACATTGTGCTGGTCGCGGAAGGCGAGGAAGAAATCGCCTCGCCGCATTTCCGTCAGGTTGTACAGCAACCTGAAGTGTTGGCGGCGCTGTCCAAATGCCATGAGGTGTTCATGCCCTTCGCCTCGCAAACTCCGCAGGGCGGCGTGCAGATCGCGCTCGGCGCCAAAGGCGCGGTGGAAGTCGAACTCGTCTGCTCGACGGAAAAGTGGGGCCGCGGCTCCAAGGATGACATTCACTCGAGCTACAAGGCTGAGCTCGACAGCGCGGTGTGGCGCATGGTCAAGGCGCTGTCGACTCTGGTGTCCGAAGACGGCAACGATCCCGCCATCGACGGCTGGTTCGAGCATGTGAAACCGCTGACCGAGCGCCAGAAGCAGCTCATCGCCGAGAACGTTGCCGCCACCAACGAAGCCGACGTGAAGAAACTGCTCGGCGTACAGCATTGGGTGCGCGACCTATCCTACCGCGACGCGCTGGAGCGGCTGGCCTCGCAGCCGACGGTCAATATCGAAGGAATGTTTGCCGGTTACACCGGCCCCGGCGGCAAGACCATTCTGCCGTCCAAGGCTACGGCCAAACTGGACTTGCGGTTGGTGCCGGATCAGACCGCAGCGGATGCTGAAGCCAAGCTCAAGGCACATCTGGCCAAGCGCGGCTACGGCGACATCGAGGTCAAGGTAACCGGCGGTTACGACCCCACGCAGACGGACGAGAACTCATCGCTGATCAAGGCATCGACGGCCGTGTACAAACATGAGGGCATGGTGGTGAGCCTGTCGCCGCGTCTCGCCGGCTCGTGGCCGGGCTGTGTCTTCACCGGTGCGCCGGTCAGCCTACCGGCCGGCCATTTCGGCACCGGTCACGGCAGCCGCGCGCATGCGCCGGACGAATACTACGTCATTGAGTCGAGCAATCCGGCGGTGCAAGGCATGGCGCAGGCGACTCTGTCCTACGTCATGCATCTATACGCGCTGGCGTCCGTGTGACAATGCGGCGCCGCCGTTACTCGACGACGACTTCGCTGATCTGAATCACGGGAGCAAGATCGGTGTACTTGGGGATATCGGCCATGATTTCGTTCGTGTGCGGACCGAAACCGGCTTGGAAGGCCTCGACGGAATCGCAGAAAATGTGGCACATGCCGATGTAGGTTGCGGCTGAGCCCGCAGTGCCGCCCGCAAGTCCCTTGTCCACCGTGTAATACTTGCAGTTATCGCCCATCCGGCTCTTGACGAGCGGCATGTGCTTGTCGCGATAGTACGCGTGATCGAACCGTGCGCCGGGGGTGTTGGGATACATGACGCTGACTTTGATCATTCTTCGGCTCCTTAATCCTGACGCTTCATTGGGGGCTTCATGCGGAAGTTTATCTGTTTAATTCTGGTTTTGTCTTTGGCAGGCTGCGCTGTCTGCAAGAGCTCGGATTCTCCCGAGGTTTGCAGAACCAAGCATCGCGACCACTCGCAGCCGCGGCTTTGACGGCGCGCGGCTATTTCTGGGCCGGCGCCACGCTCGTGGAGAACATGTCGCGCAGCAGCTGCCAGGTGGCGCCCGCACGCCGCCACACGACGATGTACTTGCCATGGTCGAGCACCTTGCCCGCCGCGTCGCGCAACTCATACTGACCGACTTCCGTTGCGGTCGGGCCGTGACCGAAAACTTCCAGAGTCTTGAGTTCAACCCCGGCGATCCCGGAATCAATTGCGCCCTGCCAGAATTTCTGAATGGCCTCTCTGCCCTTGATGGGCTCGCTGCCGGCCGGCAATACCTGTCCATCGACCGTGTACAAGGCCGCCAGACCCGCGCCGTCACGCTGGGCCGCGAGGGCGGAGAAATGCGCATTGGCCGCTTCAATTGCGGGCCGAACCTCATCGGCGCGAAGCGGTTGGGCTGGGTAGCCGGCAAGGACAACAAATACCGCAGCAAAAATAGTATGGAGGTGCATGTTCATCTCATCTTCCCGGAACCGACGGTGACAGCGCCCGATTATACGACGGTCGAGAAACTTGGGTCGTGAATCGATGCGGCGCAAGATCCGCATCCGTCAGCCCTTCGGCCGATACATCCGCCGGCACTTTTTCGTGTCGCGCCAATGCGCCCGCGGTTCGAGCCATGGCGGGCGCAGTTTGAATGCCGTACCCACCCTGGCCCGCGCACCAAAAAAAACCTTCGACGTCAGGATCGAAGCCGACGACGGGGGCTCGATCCGGCGAGAAGGTCCGCAGCCCGGCCCACCTGTGGCTGACACTGCGTACATCTATGTCCAGGGCCGCCTGCACCCGATCCACTGCTATCGCGACATCCAATTCCTCCGGCTGGGCATCTCCGGGCGCTTGCGGTATTTCGTCGGCCGGCGACAGCAGCAGCCGGGTGGCGTCCGGCTTGAAATAAAATTCCTCGTCGGCATCGATGACCGCCGGCCAGTGCCTGATATCCACGCCCGCGGGGCCCTCGACCAATAGCGCGGTCCGTCTCAGGGCCTTGAGGCCGATGCAACGAGCGCCACACGCATTGGCCAATTCGTCCGCCCACGCGCCGGCGGCATTCACCAACACGGGCGCACTCACCACCTCATCGTTGACGTCAATCGTCCACAGGCCATTTCGACGATTTACAGTCGTCACCTTGTATCCGGTAATCAGCCTCGCGCCGGCGGTTCGGGCGCCCCGCAAGAATCCCTGGTGCAATCCGTTGACATCGATGTCCATGGCGTCCGGATCAAATGCCGCCGCCGCGACGTAGCCCGGGCGCAGCAGGGGTACGCGTTCCCTCGCCGCTTCGATGTCGATGTCGATGACATGGCCGCCCGATTCGCGAATCACTGCGATCATATGCTGCAATCGATCGATTTGATCCGCGCGAGCGATATACAGGACCCCGCGTTGAGTCAGGAGCGCATGTTCACAAAAGTCCAAGGGTGGCCGGTTGAAAAAGCCGCGGCTCGCCCGCGTCAACGCGCGGATCTCGCGGCCGCCGTAGCTGGGAGCGAATAACGCTGCCGAACGGCTCGTGGCGTGATATCCGGGCCGCGGTTCAGCCTCGATCAGGCAGACGCTCGCATCCCGAGCGAGGTCGTACGCCAGTGAAGCGCCGGCGATACCGGCGCCCACCACGATGAAATCATGCATCTGCCGCGCTCAGAACTTGGCGCCCAACTCGATACCGATGGTTCGCGGTTGAATGAATGAGGCCAGCCCCGTCTGGTTTTGCCCGCCGCTGTTGGCATATTCGGTGATGCCACGGACGTTTCCCAGATTGCTGCCGAACACTTCGATGCTGTAACTCCCGTTGTCCAAGCCGGCCTGCAGATTCAGCGCGGTGTAGGTGGGTAGTTTGACATGCGATGAAGTCACCGCGGAGGACGAAAAAGACGTGTAACGAGTTCCCGTATAGGTTCCCGAGCCGCCGACAAACCCCGCGTAGTTGCCAAAAGCATGCCACGTGTAGTTGACGTTGAGCGTGGTGCTCACTTCGGGCACATAAGGCAGTTTTTCGCCCGAGGCGCCGCCCAGAATCGGCGCATCGCTCGTCAACTTGGCATTGGTGAATGCCCCGAGCAGACCGACGCTCACGCCCTGCACGGGCTTCCATTGAAAATTCCACTCCGCACCCCGGCTCTCTGCGCTGCCGCCGTTGCCGTTGATGCCCACCGGCCCGCTCGGCGTATCTATGACTTCGAGAATCTGCACGTCCTTCCACTTGACGTCAAATATATCCACGTCGATGCTGAAGCGCTTATCGAACAAATCGCTCCGCAGCCCCACCTCATAGTTGCGGGTCGAGTCCGATCGATACGGCGGCGGCAGCGTCAATGCGGACGACGGGCTGTTCGGGCCGCCGGGGCTGAAACCTGTTGCGATCCGCGCGTAAATCATGGTGTCCTCATTGAGGTGCCAGCGCGGCGCCACGGACCAGGTCTGGCTGGTCTCGGAGGTCGAGACGGGATCGAACGTGTGATCTTCCGGTCCGATCAAGATGCAGCAGAATGTCGATGCCCGCGTATGCTGCTTGGTGCTGGTATTGCGGCCGCCGAATTCCAGATCGAAAGCCTTCGAGAAGTGATAGGTCATGTCCACGAAAACTGCCGTTTCCTTGTAGTCTGCCGGCAGGTTGGCGCCTCCCAACGGCGGATCGAGAACCGTTGCCGGGTCGGCGGCGCTGTGCGCCGCGTAATGTTGATCGAGGCTTGTTATTTCGCGCGTGAAAAATAGGCCGCCTTGCCAATCAAAGCCGTGGCCGAACAGCGTGAATCCTGGGTTCGACGCCAAGCGCACCTCTTCATTGAATTTGTGCAGAAACTCTTCCTGATTTCCGAAGGCAACTATCGGTTCCCCATACAGCCCGCCCAGTGCGTCCGCCAGCGAGAAGCCCGGCGCGAGATTCAAGTTGGTGACGTCGGTTGTGTATCGCTTGGTGATCTTGCCGTAGCTGGTCGCCGAAACCAGCGTCGCCACGTTGAAGTCGTATTGAAGGTGCAGCGCGTAGTAGGAAAGATTGTCCTTGATGAGGTGCTGGCCGGCCGTCGCATTGCTGAACCCGTTAACCGGGTCAAATTGATTGGCGGGAGGCGTGGTCGGAGTCAATGCTGCGCCGACGACTTGGACATTATTGTCATTCCGAACGCTCAAGGCCTGACTGAACCCTGTCATGCGAATCGTGAGTTCAGGGGTGGGCTGCACCAGCAATGAGCCGCGCAGGCTGTTTTTGTCGCCGTGATTGACGTCGCTTTGCCCGGAGCTGGGGTTGTCCACCCAACCTGGAACCCCTTCCTCGACCGCGCTGATACGCAGCGCCGCTTTGTTGTCCCAGAACGGAATATTCACGAAACCTTTAACGGAACCGGCGGATTGACCCGCGTCCACCGTTTCTCCAGCGACGGACACTCCGCCGTGGTAAGCCGTGAGATCCGGCAGGTTGGTCACGTACTTGATCAATCCGCCTTCCGCGGACGCGCCATACAAGGTGCCCTGCGGTCCGCGCAGCACTTCGACCCGCTGCAAATCATAGGTGTCGACATTGGCGCTGAAGAATGCGCCGTTGGATTGTGAGCCCGACATGAAAAACGGAATGTCATCGACCGTGGTGGCAACGGTGGCGCCCACGCCGCCCACATTTTGTCCGCGCAGCACGACCCGGATCCGGCCCGGATCTACGCCCTCGATTGACAGCCCGGGGATCTGCGCAGCGAAATCCGTGAAACCGGATATCTGATAGCGCGAAAGCTCCTCCCCGCTGATGGCGGAGATGCTCATGGCCACATCGTGCAGCTTCTCCTCGCGCTTGGCGGCGGTGACGACGATCTCCTCGAGCGAATTGGCCGGTGCGACCGACTCTGCTTGCACGGCTGTACCGGTCATCAGGAGCCCTGCGGCTGCCGCTTTGAAAATAAGTCGGTTTTGCATCTGCACTCCCCATGATTGCACGCGAACCAGCGAGGTTTTTCCCTGAGAGACAATCTATTTCGTATTCTCCGTAATAGCAATGTATTTTCTATATTGGCGAAGCCAGGTGCTATTTGCGGACGGCACGATTAAAGTGCAATACAGCAATCAAGAGAGCCAATGAAGCCAACGACGTTAACCACAGCCACGCCGGCTCGAACCACGGCGAAGCCGGGTGCGATGCTGAAAAAGCTGAGAATTCAGCGAGGCTGGACACTCAAAGAGGTGAGCCGGCGCACCGGATACCCGGTCTCGACCCTGTCGAAGATCGAGAACGATCGGGTCTCGCTCACCTACGACAAGCTGACCCGCATCAGTGCCGGCTTGGAGGTCGACTTTTCACGCTTGTTCGGCGCCCAGGAAGCCGCGCCGGATGCGCCGGATCACGCGTTGCATGGGCGCCGCAGTGTCGCGCGCGCGGGCGAGGGCCGGTCGATCGAATCGAATAACTACTTCCATCTGTATCCCGCGGCTGAGTTGCTCAATAAGCGCCTGATCCCGATCATCGTCGAACTCCGCGCGCGCAGTCTCGAGGACTTTGGGGAACTCGTCCGCCACTCGGGCGAGGAATACGTTTATGTGCTCGAAGGCGAGATGGAGATACATACGAGCGCCTACGCGCCTCTGCGCCTGAAAACAGGTGATTCCATCTATATCGACAGCACCATGGGACATGCCTATATCGCCGCCTCCGACGAGCCGTGCCGGGTGCTGGCGATATGCTCGGGCACGGAAAGCCAGATGATCGCGGCCGTGGGCGGAACTGTCGCAGCCGGCGCGCTGCCCGCGGCGCAGGCGGCCGTCCCGATGCGTCCGCGACGCAACGTGCGCCGCCGCGCCGGTTGATTCGCGGCGCCGCGGGCGGCTTGCGGCGCCGGCGATTCCGCAGTACCAAGTTTTCCATTGTGGAAACTTTTCGGTTCTGGCAAATTAGGCACCCTCGTCACTGAAGGCGCCCTCCATGACTCTCATCCGCCGAATGCTCGCCTGCTCTCTTGCCCTGGTCTTCTCCGCGGCCGGCGCGGCGTCGCCCATCCCTGCCGCCCACGCGCTGCAGCAGCCGGATGTAGAGAGCTGGCTCGACGGCTTCATGCCTTACGCGATTGCAACCGGGGACGTGGCAGGCGCGGTGGTCGTCGTGGTCAAGAATGGCGCAACGATACTTGCCAAGGGATATGGCTATTCGGACGTTGCCACGCATACCCCCGTGGATCCGGCGCGCACGCTATTCCGCCCCGGCTCCACATCCAAACTCTTCACTTGGACCGCCGTCATGCAGCTGGTCGAACAGGGCAAGCTCGACCTGGACCGCGACGTCAATGCCTACCTCGATTTCAAACTCCCGGATCGCGACGCCACTCCCATCACGCTGCGCAACATCATGACCCACACGGCTGGATTCGAGGAGAAGGTGAAGGATCTCATCGCCGACGATCCATCGCAGCTGGTGCCGCTGCGCACGTATGTCGCTCAAGGAATCCCTGTGCGTATTTTCAAGGCCGGCACCACACCGGCCTATTCGAATTACGCGACGGCATTGGCGGGCTACATCGTGCAGCGAGTGTCCGGCCAGGCTTTCGACGACTATATGGATGCACACATCTTCAAGCCCCTCGGCATGACGCACTCGAGCTTCAGACAGCCTCTGCCTGCCGCGCTTGCGGCGGATGCCTCCAAGGGCTACGAGCTTGCCTCGGCGCCCGCGAAACCCTACGAAATTGTCAACGCGGCGCCTGCCGGCAGCCTCGCCTCGAGCGGCACCGATATGGCCCGCTTCATGATTGCGCACCTCGAGGGAGGCGCGATCGGCGATGCGCGAATTCTCGATCCGCAGACGGCCAAAATGATGCACGAGACGCCGTTGACCATTATCCCGCCGCTGAATCGCATGATGCTCGGCTTCTATGAGCAAAACTACAACGGCCATCGCGTAATCAGTCACGGCGGCGACACCGAATATTTTCACAGCTATCTGCACCTGTTCCTCGACGACGACGTGGGCTTGTTCGTGTCCCTAAACAGCGCCGGCCGCGAAGGTGCGGCGCATGCGATTAGGGAAGCCTTGTTCGAGCAGTTCGCGCACCGCTACTTCCCCGCCGCGCCCGATGCGCGTCGCGTTGCTGCAAGCCTGGCCGCTGCTCATGCGCAAACGCTGGCCGGTTATTACGACGACTCGCGCCGCGTCGACACAACTTTCTTGAGTGTTTTGGGCCTGATCGCGCCGCTTCGCGTGGTAGCCGGCAAGGACGGGACTGTCGTCATCTCCCTGCTGCAGGGCATCAACAAGGCGCCACGCTCTTACCACGAGGTTCAGCCGTTCGTATGGGTCGACCCCGACAGCCGCTGGCGACTGGCGGCTAACGTAGTCGATGGCCGCGTCGCGCGCCTGAGTGCGGACGAGTTCTCGCCCTTCATGGTGTTCGAGCCGACGCCCTGGTGGCGATCTCCCGCGTGGCTGCAACCGGCTGCCGCTACGTCCCTGGTTTGCTGCTTGCTGACCGCGCTGCTCTGGCCCGTCGCAGCCATTGTTCGGCGCCGCCATCGCATCAGCTTGGGACTCGAAGGCCGCGCCGCAAGGGCTCACCGGTTCTCGCGCCTCGCCGCTGTCGCGATCACGCTGGTGACGCTGGGTTGGGCCACGGTGATCGGTCTCGGTCTAACCCACCTGAATGTCCTATCAGCTGCGCTCGATCCCTGGCTGTTCGTAATGTATTTGGGTTCGGTGGTTGGCTACTTAGGCGGCGCCGTGGCCCTGTTGTGGGCCGGCTACGTGACTTGGACCGCCGGCAGGCCGTGGACGGCGCGACTGTGGAGCACGCTGCTGGCGATCTCCGGGCTCGTGCTGCTATGGACCGCCTGGATTTATCACCTGATGGCGTTTCGCACGGCGTACTAGATAGAAACGCTAAGGCATCGACCGGCTGACGATGGGCGGACGCGAGTCGTGGTCGGGAGTCCCCGGCGATTGTGAGGGCGGCGTCGGCGGTGCCGGATCCGCGGGCACCAGCGGCAAGTGATACACGTCCACCTTCGTCTTGGCTTCCTGTTCCTTGCGCTGCTTCTCTTGGTTCATTCGCAGCTGGTCGCGACTGCGCTCGAAATCCTCCGTGCGCTTGGCCTCTTTCACGGGATCGCTTTGGCTGGCCAGGCGCTCGATGGCGATGCGCGCATTCAAGCAGTCGGAATCGGTTCGCGCCTTGGATTGGTTCTGGTTGCACTTCATGAGCACGCCGTCGAGCAGCACGCGATCTTCCATGAGATCGGCGACCGTCATCGGCGGGATACGCCGCGGACTGCAGGCTGTAGTGGCCAAAATGGCGGCGCCCAGACACCCGCAGGCGATGATGAATTTTCTTGCAATTGGCATATAGGGTCCCACACGCAATGGTACCCAAATGCCGCGGCCGCGCGGCCTTGGAGGCTGTGACGCGTCTCACGACTTGACAATGTTCTTAGGGCTTCCCTGGGTCGAAGCTCGATTTGTGGCGTTTTGCCCGCGGGTTTGACCCCATTGCAGCGCATGTGTACCGTTCCCACATGCCTACGCCCAAAGCCGCAAAAGAAGCACAACCCGATTTTGAGACGGCCATGCGCGACCTCGAGGATTTGGTGGAACGCCTCGAACAGGGTGATCTGCCGCTCGAAGAAAGCTTGGCGGCCTTTGAGCGCGGCGTCATGCTGACTCGAGCCTGTCAGACGGCGCTCAAAGACGCGGAACAAAAGGTCGAGATCTTGCTCAAAAAGGCCGGTGAGCCCGCAATTGAAGACTTCACTCCCGACGAATCCAAAGCTGGCTGAGATTGGCGTCGTGAGCACGGATGCAATGGAGGCGCGGCTGCGCGGCTATCAATCTCGCGTGCAAGCCTTCCTAGGCACGGTATTGCCGGCTGCGGACTTGAGTCCGCAGCGCCTGCACGCCGCGCAGCGCTACGCGGTCTTAAGCGGCGGCAAGCGCTTGCGACCACTGCTCGTATACTGCACCGGAGAGGCCCTCGGTGTGGCTGTAAGCTCTTTGGATGCGCCGGCTGCCGCGGTGGAACTCATTCACTCTTATTCGCTGGTGCACGACGATCTGCCGGCGATGGACGACGACGACCTGCGGCGCGGCCGGCCCACCACCCATCGCGCCTTCGACGAAGCGACCGCCATACTTGCGGGCGATGCGCTGCAGGTACTGGCGTTCTCGGTCCTGGCACGCGATCGCGCAGCCGGCGTGAGTGCCGACGCGCGCCTGAAGATGATACAGATCCTTGCGGATGCGAGCGGCACCGAGGGCATGGCGGGCGGCCAGGCCCTGGATCTGTCCGCGGTGGGCCGCGCGCTCAGTTTGCAGGAACTCGAAGCCATGCACCGTCTGAAGACCGGCGCGCTGATACGTGCCAGCGTACTGCTCGCGGCTGCGTGCGCGCCTGGCCTGACGCCGCCAGAATGGGACGCGCTCGACGGATATGCGCAGGATATCGGGCTGGCATTTCAAATCCAGGATGACATCCTCGATGTCGAGGGAAGCACGGAGGATCTCGGCAAGACCATCGGCGCCGACGCCGCCAGGGCGAAACCCACCTACCCCAGCGTTCTTGGCCTCGACGCGGCCAAGAGTCGCGCCCGCGAACTGCAGCGCCGCGCCTGCGACCGCCTTGCACCCTTTGGTGGGCGTGCACAGATCCTCGCGTGGCTGGCCACCTATGTCGTAGACCGCCGGGTTTAGGCTTGCTCCGCCTGCCGGCTGCCGCCGCGCCCCGAGTTTCAGCCCAAGCTTCCCCGAATCGTCTAAGATTATTGGAATTCGCGGTTTAGGCGCCATGTAGGCCTGATCGCCCCACCAGGAACTTCGAAATGAACGTCGCCGTCCCCGTCAAAAAGCCCAAAGTGCAGTCCGTGGAGGACGTGCAGGGCCATGCCGACACGCGGCAAATACCGATCAACAAAGTCGGCATCAAGGACATCTACCACCCGGTCAAGGTGAAAGATCGCACCCGCGGCGAGCAGCATACGGTCGCGAATTTCAACATGTATGTGAATTTGCCGCACAACTTCAAGGGCACGCACATGTCGCGGTTTGTGGAGATCCTGCACCGGCACGAGCGTGAGATATCCGTCGATTCCTTCGGCAAGATGCTCAAGGAAATGACCGAGCACTTGGACGCCAGTGCCGGACACATCGAAATGACCTTCCCCTACTTCGTCATGAAGAAGGCCCCGGTCACGGGCGTCGAGAGCCTGATGAATTACCAGGCCACCATTTTCGGCGAGCATCGCGACGGAAAAACCGACGTGTGGCTTAAAGTCGTGGTCCCAACCACCAGCCTGTGCCCTTGCTCGAAGAAAATTTCCGATTACGGCGCGCACAATCAGCGCGCGCACATCACCTTGACGGCGAAACTGGTCGAGCACATGTGGTTGGAAGAGCTGATCGACATCGCGGAGCGCGAGGCCTCCTGTGAGGTCTACGGGATCTTGAAGCGCCCCGACGAGAAGTACGTGACCGAGCGCGCCTACGACAATCCAAAATTCGTCGAGGATACCGTGCGGGACGTGGCCATGGCCCTCAACAAGGACAAACGCGTGCGCGCCTATGTGGTCGAAGCGGAGAACTTCGAGTCCATTCACAATCACTCGGCATATGCGATGATCGAGTTCGAGAAAGAATCGGCCGCATAGCCAGGAGCCTGCCTGAGGCCCGCTACGATGCGCTGGGAATTCCCCTCTCGGCACTCTGCAGTCGCCCGATCATATTGCGCAGAAAGACCTGATTGAAGCGCAGCTGACACTCCGCCGACACCTGCTCGAGCAGCGTTGAACTGACCTTCATGACGGTCACCGGCCCCGCGGCATTGATGGTGGCCGTGCGCTTCGCGCCGCGTACGTAGCTGGTTTCGCCGAAGCAATCTCCGACCTCCAGATACCCCAGCGCGCGACCGAGCCGCTGCACGCTGACTCGGCCCTGCACGATGATGTAGAAGCGATCGTCCATTTCCCCTTCCTTGACGATTTCCTCGGCGTCGGCATAGTCCTGCCAGCTGCTGGCGCGTAGAACCTCCCAAATCTCACCATGCGAAAATTCGTGGAAGAACTTCAGCTTGCGCAGCAGGCTGAACTGCTCCTGCTGGTCGATTCGGTTGTATTGGGCGCGCAATTTCTGGTGCACACGGGTCAGTTCGGCCGCAAAATCCAAACCCGTCTTGTAGCGCTTCTCCGGATCCTTCTGCAGAGCCATCGCCGTGACGTTCTCGAGCTCTTCGGGTATTTCGGGTCGCAGGGTGTGAATGGGCGGCGGCGTCGCGAACACGATCTGGTGCAGCAGCTTTTGCAGGTTACCGGCGCGAAATGGCCGGGTTCCGGTCAGAAGCTCGTACATCACCGCGCCCAGCGAGTAAAGGTCGGAGCGATTGGTGAGCTCAATCGACTGGACCTGTTCCGGCGACATGTAAGAGGGGCTGCCGGCGATCCCCTCGATGCGCGAGATTTCCGAGTCGGCCACCAGGGCAATTCCGAAGTCGATGATGCGCACATCGCTGTCGAGCGTGAGCATGATGTTGCTGGGCTTGATGTCGCGGTGAATCACGCCGCGGCTGTGCGCATAGTGCAGCGCCCGCGCCGCCTTGTAGACCAGTTCCACCACATCGTCGATGCGTAATAGATTATCCGGCCGGCAGTAAGCCGCCAGCGTGCGGGCGCCGTGCACATGCTCGGTGACGATGTAGCAGTGCCCATTCTCCTCGCCCGCATCGTAGATCGGCAGAATATTCGGGTGCTGCAACATGCCGACCATGTGCGCTTCGGACAGGAACATCTTGCGTGCGATTTTTTTACGGTTTTCATCGCCGCTGGCATCGACGTTGTACACCTTGATGGCGACGTCGCGGCCGTAGTACGGATCATGCGAGAGATACACGACACCCGTGCTGCCGCGCCCCACCTCGTTGATAATCATGTACTTGCCGATCTTCTCGGGCAAGGAATTGCGTCCGTTCGGGGACTTTGCGTGAGTGGTGAGGCGGGTGTTGCTCAAGGGTGCGCAGCGTCTATTTGACTGGATGACGCCGAAGGATACTGGTGCGACTCGGGCTAAACTGTGATTTGGGTCCAGGGTTGGGCGAAGTGATCGTAACCGTAGGAAGCGGGCTGGAAATCGCGGCCATCTAGCGACCACGTCACACCGCTGCCGGTCTGCAATTCACCCACCGCGGTCAATCTTAAGTTCAATCGTGAGGCCGCGGCCTCAAGCTCGGCGAACCGCGCGGCCGGCACCGCAAGCAGCAATTCGTAGTCATCGCCCGCGGCGAGTGCCCACTCGCGCGCCTGACCAGTGCTCACCGCCGCCCGCATGGCATCAGATAAAGGCAGACGCTCGACCGCGACGCGCGCGGCGACACCGCTGGCCTGCGCCAGCTTCGATAAATCTCCCACCAGTCCGTCGGACAGGTCCATGGCCGCGCTGGCGATTCCGCGCGCGGCCAAGCCGAACCGCACTCTGGGGCTCGGATAGTCGAAGCGCCTGATGAGCGCCGCAGCCGCATCGCCGGATGTGCCTGCCGGAAGTCCGGTAGCAAAGGCGAGCCCGGCGCCGGCATCGCCCAAGGTGCCGGTCACTGCCAATAGATCGCCAGCGCGCGCGGTATCGCGCCGCAGCGCCGTGCCGCGCGGCACGTGACCCAATACTTGCACGCTCACCGTCAGGGGACCCTGGGTGGTGTCGCCGCCGACCAGCGCCACACCGTGTTCCTCGGCAAGACCGAGCAGCCCGGTGGAAAAGCGCTCCAACCAGTGGGCATCGGCGCTCGGTAATGTCAGCGCCAGCGTTGCCCAAGCGGGGGTCGCACCCATTGCGGCCAAATCGCTCAGATTGACGGCAAGAGCACGATGCCCGATAGAACGCGCATCCGTCGCCGGCGGGAAATGACGTCCCGCCACGATGGTGTCCACGGCGGCGATCAATTCCGTGTTGGGCGGCAACGACAGCACCGCCGCGTCATCGCCGATCCCCAGTATCACACCGGATTCGGCAGTGCCCCGAGCCTTGGCATCGCGACTCGCGTCGCGCATGAAAAAGCGCCGAATCAATTCGAATTCGCCGAGAGGGTGTTCCTCAAGGCTCATGGCGCTATGCGGAGGGCTGGCCGTACTCATCCGGCCGCAATTCCCGAGCGGCGCGATCCAATACGGCGTTGACGAATTTATGTCCATCAGTCGCACCGAATTGCTTGGCCAGTTGCACGGCCTCGGCAAGTGCCACTCGGTACGGCAAATCCCCACAGGATGTCAGTTCATGCAGTCCCAGCCACAACACCGCATGCTCTATGGGATCGAGTTCGGCCGGTGGAATTTCGCACAGCAGCGCGAGCCTTGTATCCAGAGCCTCGCGATGGGGCGCAATCGCCGCAATCAGATCCCGAAAATAGTCGAGGTCCGCGCGAGCCGACTCCGGATCCGCCGCGAATTGCTTCTGCGTATCCGACAATGACCGCGGGTTGAGCTGTAGTTGATACAGCGCCTGCACCGCCAACCGTCGCGCGAGGCTGCGCGCCCGCCGCGCGCCAACGGACGTCGCCGCACCCTTGGCTGCGGCGCCCTTGGCTGCGGCGCGCTTGGCGGCCATCTATCTTAAGTATCCAGGCGGCGCAAAAGATTGGCCATTTCGAGCGCCACCAGGGCGGCATCTGCGCCCTTGTTGCCGGCCTTGCCTCCGGCACGGTCCACGGCCTGCTCCACCGTGTCGGTGGTCAACACGCCGAACGCAATGGGCACCCCGGTTTCCAGAGCAATGCGCGCGATACCGCCGGCGCATTCGCCCGCAACATAATCGAAATGCGGTGTCTGGCCGCGGATCACCGCGCCCAAAGCAATGATGGCCTCGTAGCGGCGCGCCAGCGCCAGCTTGCGTACCACGATCGGGATATCGAATGCGCCGGGGACACGCACGATTTCAATCTGCTTCTCGCCCACCCCGTGGCGCTTCAATGCATCCAGAGCCCCGCGCAGCAGCGGTTCCACCACGAAGTCATTGAACCGGGCCGCCACGATCACGAAACGCAGATCGCGCGCCAGCAATTCACCCTCGACTATTTTTGGCTGATCGTTAGGCACAAGACATTCCTCGCAAGGTCGGCCCCGAAGTATAGCCTCCGCAGCGCCTATTCGCCGCCATCGACATAGCTGGTCACTTCCAGATCGAAGGCGGCAAGGCCCTGCAGCTGCTTCGGCGCGCTCAGCACACGCATGCGCTTTAGGCCCAAATCCTTGAGAATTTGCGCGCCGATACCATAGGTACGGATCACGGTGGCACCGGGATGACGGGTATTCGTATTCTTAGGATCCAAGAGCCGCACGCTGTCCATGAAATTGCGCGCCGTCTCCTCCGGCCGCAATATGACGATGACTCCCGAAGCTTCACTCGCCACCCGTCGAATGGCCGCGCGCAGCGGCCAGCCCAGCTTCTCGTTGTGAACGCCGATGACGTCTCGCAGCGTGTCCTTGATGTGCACGCGCACCAGCGGCGGCAAGTCGGAATTCAAGTCGCCCTTGACCAGGGCGATGTGTACCGTCTTGTTGACATGGTCCTCGTAGCAGGACAGTTGAAAGGTGCCGTACTCGGTCTCGACCTCGTCCTCGTAAATACGCTCCACCGAGCGCTCATTTTTCAACTGGTAGCGAATGAGATCCGCGATGGTGCCGATCTTCAAGCCATGCGATTTCGCAAATAACTCGAGGTCAGGCCGGCGCGCCATGGTGCCGTCCTCATTGAGTATCTCGACTATCATGGCGGCCGGAGAAAACCCCGCCAGGCGAGCCAGATCGCAACCGGCCTCGGTGTGGCCGGCGCGGGTCAGCACGCC
Organism: Gammaproteobacteria bacterium; assembly: GCA_040002315.1. Lineage (GTDB taxonomy): Bacteria > Pseudomonadota > Gammaproteobacteria > Steroidobacterales > Steroidobacteraceae > Bog-1198. Next base: position 22,698 of record JBDUEQ010000029.1, on the reverse strand, counting down.
GCCGGGTTGCGCCATGAGCGGGAATACATGTCCCGGCTGGCGCAGGTCCTCGGGCCGCGCATTCGGGCCCACCGCGGTCTTGATGGTATGCGCGCGATCGTGCGCCGATATTCCGGTGGTCACTCCCTCCGCAGCTTCGATCGACAGAGTGAAGTTGGTGCGATGCGTGCTGTCGGTGTCGCTCACCATCAGCGGCAGGCGCAGCTGGCGGCAGCGCTCGCGCGTCAAAGTGAGGCATATGAGCCCTCGGCCGTAGCGGGCCATGAAGTTCACATCCTCCGCGCGGACATTGTCTGCAGCCATGATCAGGTCGCCTTCGTTTTCGCGATCTTCATCATCCATGATCACCGCCATCTTGCCGCGGCGCAGGTCTTCGAGAATCTCGTCGATGGTATTGAACGCAGGCATGAAACTTACTCTTTGGTTTTTGACACGAGCCGGTCTATATATCGCGCAATCATGTCGATTTCTATATTGACGCCGTCGCCGACCTTAAGCTCCCCCAGCGTGGTGAGCTTAAGCGTATGCGGAATGATATTGACATCGACGTGCCGGCCGTTAACGTTGTTGACCGTGAGACTCACTCCATTGACGCATATCGAGCCCTTCGGCGCCACGAAGCGCATCAGCGATGCTGGTAGCTCGAATTCCAAGCGCCAAGACCGCGCATCTTGAACCAGAGTGCGAAGCTTGCCCACCGCGTCGACATGGCCGCTCACCATATGGCCGCCCAGTGCATCGCCCGCCCGCAAGCTCGGCTCCAAATTGACCTTCGAGCCGGGACTCAATTTCCCCAACGTGGTCTTCGCCATGGTCTCGCGCGATACATCGGCAAAAAAACTCGCGCCTTGCCTGCGCGCCACGGTCAGGCAGGCGCCCTGCACGCTCACGCTGTCGCCCAATGCCATGCGCGAATCCTCGAGCGCGGCCGCGTCGATTTCCATTTCCAAGTCGCCGCCCTTCTGCGTCAAAGAGATGACCCTTCCCGTGGCGATGACGATTCCGGTAAACATGATGGGGAACGTGTCTCCTAGCTCTTCTTTGGAATCAAAATGAGGCGCAGGTCGTCGTCGAAGCGCCGCACGTCGTGAATGTCGAAGGCCGGCAGCGAGCCCGGCGGTCCTAGACCGCTCACGTGCAGCAGCGGGGCGGCATCGGCGCCGAGCAAGGTCGGGGCGATGTACAGCAGCAGTTCATCGACGAGACCCGCCGACACGAAGGCTCCCGCCAACCGCGGCCCGCACTCGATCAACAATTCATTGACCTCGAGTTCTGCCAAACGTGCTGCCACGGCGCGCAGATCCAAGCCGCCCGCCGCCCGTGGCAGCCGTTCGACTCGCGCAGCGCTCTGCGAACGCAGCGGCGCATCGGTGGCTGCAAATACCAGGGCACCCTCACCATGGAACAGTTTCGCGCTGGTGGCGCAGGTCAGCATGGGGTCGAGCAGCACTCGCAGCGGCTGTCTCACCCACGGACCGTAGGCCAGGCGTACATCGAGCCGCGGATCGTCGACGCGCACCGTACCAGCGCCGGTGAGTATGGCGCCGCTGCGCGCCCGCCATGCCTGCACGTCGGCGCGCGAGGCCTCGCCGCTGATCCACACCCGGCCGCCGGCGGCCGGCGCGGTGCGTGCATCCAAGCTCATGGCCAACTTTAAGCGCAGCCACGGACGGCCGCGCTCGAAACGGGAAAAGAAACCGACGTTGAGCGCGCGCGCCTCGTCGGCCAGTAGACCCGCGGACACGGCAATGCCGGCCGCCCGCAGCCGCTCGATGCCGGCGCCGGCGACCCGCGGGTTCGGATCGACGCTTGAGCACACCACGCGCGCCACTCCGGCTGCAATCAGGGCGTCGGCGCACGGCGGGGTGCGGCCCGTATGGCTGCAGGGCTCCAACGTGACATACACCGTGCTGCCGCGTGCCTGCGGGCCGGCAGCGCGCAGCGCCAGCACCTCGGCGTGCGGTTCGCCCGCCCGCACATGCCAGCCCTCGCCGATGACTCGCCCGTCGCGCACCACCACACTGCCGACTCGGGGATTCGGATCGGTGGTGTACAGCGCGCGCGCTGCGAGCTCGAGCGCCCGGGCCATGTGAGCGCAGTCTAGCTCCGTCATTTGTCCTCGCCTGTTTCATCCCCGGGCAGGAGCGGCAGCTGATCCTTGCTGGGTTCGCGCCGGCGTTTGTGGCGGCGTAGTTGATCGATTTCGGTGCGGAATGCCTCGATATCCTGAAAGCTGCGGTACACCGAGGCGAAGCGCACGTAGCCCACTTCGTCCAGATGGCGCAGCTCCTCCATGACCATTTCGCCGATGCTGCGCGAGGCGATCTCGCGTTCTCCCAAGCTGCGCAGCTTGTGGCAAATTTTCGCCACCGCGGCTTCGATGGCATCGCGGCCAACCGGCCGTTTCTCCAGCGCCTTCTGCATCCCCTGCAGCAGCTTGTTCTCATCGAAGGGTTCGCGGCTGCGATCGCCCTTGACGACGGTAGGCAGTAATAATTCCGCTGCTTCGAAAGTGGTGAAGCGCTCGGTGCATTCCAGGCATTCGCGGCGCCGGCGAATTTGCCGCCCCTCGCCCGCGAGACGCGAGTCGATAACCTTAGTGTCCGAGTGGCCGCAAAAAGGACAATGCATGGGGAGTAACTAAGCTAGCCATACACGGGGAATCGCTTGCAAATCTTCGATACCTCGGCACGCGCTCGATCCACCGCCGATTCGTCGCCCATGTGGTCCAGCACATCCGCGATCCAATTCGTCAACTGTTCGACTTCGGGCTGTTTGAATCCGCGGGTCGTAACGGCAGGAGTGCCGATGCGCAGGCCGCTGCTGATGGCCGGCGGCCGCGGATCGTTGGGCACCGCGTTCTTGTTGACGGTGATATGCGCGCGGCCGAGCGCTGCATCCGCATCCTTTCCGGTAATGTTTTTGTCGATGAGATCGAGCAGGAACAGGTGATTGTCCGTGCCGCCGGAGACGATTTTGTAGCCGCGCTTCTGCAATACCTTGGTCATGACTTTTGCGTTGCTGACGACCTGGGCGGAATAGACTTTGAATTCCGGTTGCAAGGCTTCGAGAAAGGCCACGGCCTTGGCAGCAATCACATGCATCAGCGGGCCGCCCTGAGTCCCCGGAAACACCATGGAATTGAATTTCTTGTGCAGCTCGGGGTGCGGCCGCGCCAATATCAAACCGCCGCGCGGGCCGCGCAATGTTTTGTGCGTGGTGGTGGTCACCACGTCGGCGATGGGCACGGGATTCGGGTATACCCCCGCAGCCACCAGACCGGCGACATGCGCCATGTCAACGAACAGGTACGCGCCAACGGAGTCGGCGATGGCGCGAAAGCGCGCCCAGTCGATGATCCGCGAATACGCCGAGAAGCCGGCCACCACGACCTTGGGGCGATGTTCCTGCGCCAGGCTCGCCACTTGGTCGTAGTCGATTTCGCCGGTTTCCGCCTTGATGCCGTACTGCACGGCCTTGAACAGCTTGCCCGAGAAATTGACCTTGGAACCATGCGTCAAATGCCCGCCATGATCGAGGCTCATGCCCAGAATCGTGTCGCCTGGATTGAGCATGGCGAGGTATACGGCGCCATTCGCCTGGCTGCCGGAATGCGGCTGCACATTGGCGTAGGCGGCGCCGAATAACTGCTTGGCTCGATCGATGGCCAACGCTTCCGCCACATCGACGAATTCGCAGCCGCCGTAATAGCGCTTGCCTGGATAGCCTTCGGCATACTTGTTGGTGAGCACCGACCCTTGTGCTTCGAGCACCCGCGGACTGGCATAGTTTTCCGAGGCGATGAGCTCGATGTGTTCTTCCTGACGGTTGCGCTCATCCGCGATCGCTTTCGCGAGCTGTGGATCGAAGCCGGCAATCGTCATTTGGGCGGTAAACATTCGCTCAGGGCCTCTCGGTCAGATAACCGCTAATTATAGCCGAATTGACCAAAGTTCCCTAGCGATTGGGGGGCAAAAACGTGCCTCCGGCCGCCCGATGGCGTGACAAGCTCGGGCGAGGCGCGGATAATTCGAAAGGTATCCCCGCGCGTTCCAAGCGATTAATTCAGTGTAGGTAGTATGGCTCAGTTCATTTACACCATGAACCGGGTTGGCAAAGTCGTGCCGCCCAAGCGCATCATCTTGCGCGACATTTCCTTGAGTTTTTTCCCCGGCGCCAAGATCGGCGTGCTGGGTTTGAACGGCTCCGGCAAGTCGACGCTGCTGAAAATCATGTCCGGCGTCGACAAGGACATCGAGGGCGAGGCGCGCGCCCAGGCAGGCATCAAAGTCGGCTACCTGCCGCAAGAGCCGCTCCTCGATGAAACAAAAACCGTGCGCGAAGTGGTGGGCGAAGGCGTGGGCGATGTTCAGAGCCTGATCGATCGCTTCAACGCCATCAGCGATAAGTTCGCCGAGCCCATGTCGGACGATGAAATGAACAAGCTCATGGAAGAGCAGGCCAAGATGCAGGACAAGATCGATGCCGTCGGCGGTTGGGAACTGGAACGCAAGCTGGAAATTGCCGCCGACTCGCTGCGCCTGCCTCCCTGGGAAGCCGTGGTGGGCAAGCTCTCCGGCGGCGAGAAGCGCCGCGTCGCGCTGTGCCGCCTGCTCCTATCCAAACCCGACATGCTGCTGCTCGATGAGCCCACCAACCATTTGGACGCCGAATCGGTGGCCTGGCTCGAGCACTTCCTCGAGGAATACCCGAGCACGGTGATCGCGGTCACGCACGATCGGTACTTTCTGGACAATGTGGCGGAGTGGATATTGGAATTGGACCGCGGTCACGGAATTCCCTGGCAGGGCAATTACTCGTCCTGGCTGGAACAGAAAGAGCAGCGCCTGGCTCAAGAGGAACGCCAGCAAGACGCGCTTGCAAAGACTCTGAAGCGCGAGTTGGAGTGGGTGCGCACCAACCCGAAGGCGCGCCAAGCCAAATCCAAGGCGCGCCTGCAGCGTTACGAAGAACTCGCATCGCAGGAATTCCAAAAACGCAATGAGACCAATGAGATCTACATCCCGCCCGGCGACCGCCTCGGGGATTTGGTCATCGAATGCAAGAACGTGCGCAAGGGCTATGGCGATCGGCTGCTGATCGATTCCTTGAGCTTCAGCCTGCCCGCGGGCGGCATCGTCGGCATCATCGGCCCGAACGGCGCCGGCAAGACCACTCTGTTTCGCATGCTCTCGGGCGTGGAAAAGCCGGACAGCGGCGACATTCGCTTGGGCCCCAGCGTGAAGCTCGCGTATGTGGATCAGTCGCGCCAGTCGCTCAACGACAAGAACACGGTGTGGCAGGAAATATCCGGCGGGCTGGATCTCATCAAGGTCGGCAACTATGAAACCTCGTCGCGCGGCTACGTCGGCCGCTTCAATTTCAAAGGCGTGCAGCAGCAGCAGGTGATCGGCGATCTATCGGGCGGCGAACGCAATCGGGTGCACCTGGCCAAGGTGCTGAAGGAAGGCGGCAATGTCCTGCTGCTCGACGAGCCCACCAATGACCTCGATATCGAGACGCTGCGCGCGCTCGAAGACGCGCTGCTGGCATTTCCCGGATGCGCAGTGGTCATCTCGCACGATCGCTGGTTCCTCGATCGCATCGCGACTCACATCCTCGCCTTCGAGGGCAACTCCGAAGTGGTCTGGTTCGAAGGCAACTACCAGGAATATGTCGAGGATCACAAGAAGCGCAAAGGCGAAGATGCCGCGCAGCCGCACCGAATTCGCTACAAACCATTGGCAGGGTGAAACCATGAGCATGTACATCACGCCGCAGGACGAACTGCACGTCGAATATCAGGGCATTGCCCTCACCTGTCCGCACTGCCAAACGCTGACTCACCTGACGACGGCTGCCACGCCGCGGTTCGAGGATTTGAGCCGCCGCAAGCCGAAGCATGTCGGCATGGTGTTCCGCTGCGACGCCTGCGCCGAGCCGATCTTCCTCAAGTTCGTGGTCAAGGCCTATACCGCGCTGCGGGTGGAACTTGGCGCGAATTATGTGGAAATCGAGCGAGCGCGCGAAAATTTTCCGCTCACCTATCTGCCCGAGGAAGCCGAAGGCCTGTTCAAGGAGGCGCTCAGCTGTTATTCGGCCGGATGTTTCAACGCCTTTGGCGCCATGAGCCGGCGCACCGCCCAGTCGCTGTTCCGCGAGCTCGGCGAGCGCGGCAAGCTGGAGCTGTTCGATACCTTGCAGGAAATTCGCGGCCTGGCCGAACTCGACGATGACACCTTTGCCTCGCTGCGCGCGGTGCTATTCGGCAGCGACAGCGATCCCTGGCCGCACCAGCCCGACCTCAACGCTGAGCGCGCCGGTGTGCTGCTCGAAGTGATGCGCGATCTGCTGTATCAAACCTTTGTGCGCAAGGCGCGCCTGATGCAGGCCATGACCTTTCGTAAATTCGTCGCGCCCAGCCAGGCTGAAGCGGGCTAGCAGGCCGCGCCTAGCCCACGAACACGCGCGCATTGCGGAACAGCCGCATCCAACCGCCGTCCTCTCCCCAAGCCTTCGGCTTCCAGGAGTTCTGCACGGTGCGGAACACGCGCTCGGGATGCGGCATGACCGCAGTGACGCGGCCATCCGCGCTGCACAGCCCGGCCAATCCCAAGGCAGAGCCGTTTGGATTGAAAGGATAGCGTTCCGTTGGCTGATCGCGCGTATCCACGTACTGCAACGTCACCTGGCGTTGCCCCATCAGATCCTCTGCACTCGAACCGAAGTCGAACTCGGGCTGACCTTCGCCATGCGCCACGGCGATGGGCAATACCGAGCCCTGCATGCCGGCCAACAGCACGGACTCTGACGGCGGGATGCGAACCAGCGCCACGCGCGCCTCATATTGCTCAGACGCGTTGCGCACGAATCGCGGCCAGCCGGCCGTTCCGGGAATCAACTCCGTAAGCGCCGACAGCATCTGGCAGCCATTGCACACGCCCAAGGTGAAGGTGGCATCGCGCGCGAAGAAAGCTGCAAATTCGTCGCGCGCCAAATTGTTGAACAATATCGACTTCGCCCACCCCTCGCCGGCGCCCAACACGTCGCCATAAGAGAATCCGCCGCAGGCTACCAACCCGTGAAAGCGCCCTAAGCGCACGCGCCTGCTCAAGATATCGGTCATGTGCACGTCATAGGCGTCGAATCCCGCCCGCGTGAACACGGCGGCCATTTCCGTCTGACTGTTGACGCCCTGTTCGCGCAGGATGGCGACGGCGGGGCGCGCACCACGCGCGATAAAGGGCGCGGCCACGTCCTCACTCGGGTCGTAGCTCAGAGACGCATGCAAGCCGGGATCGGCGGCGTCGGCGAGCCGTGAGAATTCTTCACGCGCGCAATCCGGATTGTCGCGCATTTCCTGAATGCGGAACGACACTTCACTCCAGCGCCGGTGCAGATCAAGGCGCGACGCACTGAAAGCCCCGCGGCCATTGATGCGCAGCGTAACTTCTGTTCCGGTCAGCGGCGCGCCGACGTCGCGGGTGAGCACGGTCAGCCCGTGCGTTGCCAGGATTTCATGCGCCTGGGCAGCCCCCGCCGCCGGCACCTGCAGCACCGCACCCAACTCCTCGGCAAAGCAGGCGGCGATCGGATCCGCTGCCTCTCCCAGATCGATGGCAAGACCGCAATGAGCGGCGAAGGCCATTTCCAGCAGCGTGACCAGCACGCCGCCATCCGAGCGGTCGTGATAGGCGAGCACCAGGCCGCAATCCTTCAATTCGCGCAGCGCAGCGAACAACGCCGCCAGGAGTTGCGGGCTGTCGAGATCCGCGGGCTCGCCGCCGCTCTTGCTGTGCACCTGTGACCAGCACGAGCCACCCAATCGGTTCTTGCCGGCGCCGAGGTCAATGAGCAGCAGACGCGAGGCCTGCGACAAATCCAATTCAGGGGTGAGCGTCGCGCGCGCATCCCGCACCGGTGCGAAGGCCGAGATGATGAGCGACACCGGAGCCACCACCGAATGCTCACCGTGCGCATCGCGCCACTCGGTTCGCATCGACAGCGAGTCCTTGCCGACCGGGATGGTGATTCCCAACTCAGCGCACAGCTCAAGTCCCACGGCGCGCACGGTGGCGTATAGCTCGGCATCCTCCCCCGGCTGGCCGCATGCCGCCATCCAGTTGGCCGACAGGCGAATATCCGTGAGATTGTCTATGTCGGCCGCGAGGATGTTGGTAATCGCTTCGCTCACCGCCAGCCGTCCCGAGGCGGGCGCGTCCAGCACCGCCACCGGCGTGCGTTCGCCCATCGCCATCGCTTCGCCGCCATAGCCGTCGTAACTATTCAAGCTGACGGCGACGTCTGCCACCGGCACCTGCCAGGGTCCCACCATCTGGTCGCGGCTGATCATGCCGCCCACTGTCCGATCGCCGATCGTAATCAGAAATGACTTGTCTGCGATGGTGGGAAGACACAGCAATTTATCCAGCGACTCCGCAATCGTCGTTCCGGCGGTCGACAGCCCGGCGGCGATTTTGGCAACCGAGCGAACGTCGCGGGTCATCCGCGGTGTTTTTCCCAGCAGTACCTCGATGGGCATGTCCACCGGCGTGGCGGACAGCAGCGAGTCGACGACGAGCAGTCGGCCTTCACCGGTGATCTCGCCGACGATCGCGAAGGGACATCGCTCGCGCTCGCATAGAGCCGCAAACATGGGGACGGTGCCCGGAGCCAGCGCCAGCACATAGCGCTCCTGCGCTTCGTTGCACCACAGTTCCATCGGCGACAGCTCGGATTCGGCACTGGGAATCTTGCGCAACTCGATGCGTCCGCCGCGCTGGCTGTGTGCGATCGCTTCGGGGATGGCGTTCGATAAGCCGCCGGCCCCCACATCGTGAATCAGCAAGATCGGATTCGATTCGCCCATGGACCAGCAGCGATCGATGACTTCTTGCGCGCGGCGCTGCATCTCGGCGTTGCCGCGTTGCACGGAGGCGAAATCCAAATCGGAACTACTCTGCCCGCTGCCCACCGAGGAGGCCGCGCCGCCGCCCAAGCCGATCAACATCGACGGCCCGCCGAGCACGATCAGCGGCGCGCCGATCACGACATTTTTTTTCTCCACGTCCGGCCTGCGCACATTGCCCACGCCACCGGCGATCATGATGGGCTTGTGGTAGCCGCGAATCACGCGGCGGCCGGATTCCATGCCCGCCTGCTCGAAGGTGCGGAAATAGCCGCAGGTGTTCGGCCGTCCGAATTCGTTGTTGAATGCGGCGGCGCCCAAGGGCGCGGCAATCATGATGTCGAGCGCCGAGGCGATTCGCTCGGGCTTGCCGAAGTCCGCCTCCCAGGGCTGAAGCATGCCGGGAATTTTTAAATTCGACACCGAATATCCGGTGAGCCCCGCCTTTGGCTTGGCACCGATCCCCGTCGCTCCCTCATCGCGAATCTCGCCGCCGGCACCGGTAGCGGCGCCGGGAAACGGGGAAATTGCGGTGGGATGATTGTGCGTCTCGACCTTCATCAGGATATCGATGCGCTCGTGCCGGCCCGCGAAGCGATGGGTCAAGGGGTCCGAGAAAAATCGCGTGGCACTGCCGCCCTCGATGACGGCGGCGTTGTCGCGATAGGCCGAGAGCACGCCGTGGGAGTTGCGTGCATAGGTGGCGCGGATCATTGCAAACAGCGACTCGGGCTGAGCCTTGCCGTCGACGATGAACTCGGCGTTGAATATCTTGTGCCGGCAATGCTCCGAGTTTGCCTGCGCAAACATCATGAGCTCTACGTCGGTGGGATCGCGCCGCAATTGGCTGAAGGCCTCGACTAGATAGTCGATCTCACCGCTGGACAGCGCCAAGCCCCAGTCACGATTCGCGCGGGACAGGGCCGCGTGGCCATCATTACCCAGGTGCACGATGCGAAGCGGCCGTGCTGCAGCACCGTGAAACAATCCTTGTGGGTCGATGGTGTCGATCCACACCGACTCGGTCATGCGATCGTGCAAGTGCTTCGCCAGCCGCCGCAGCAGCGCAGGCTCGAGCGGAGCCGCGGATTCGACAAAGTACAGCGTGCCGCGCTCGACGCGCCGTACGGCCTCGAGCCCACAGACGTGCACGATGTCCGTGGCCTTGCTGGACCAGGGCGATTCAGTCCCTACCCGCGGGGTGACCAGGATCCGCTGGCCGCGGGGCGTAGCCGGTCGGGCGCGGGGCCCGTAGGTCAGCAGCTTTTCCAGCAAGCCCGATTCAGGGTCGGCTAAGGGCTGCGAATCATCGACGAAGTGCAGCCAGCGGCTGTCGAGCGCGGTGACGCGCTCATCCTCTGCCCGCAGTACGCGCAGCAGGTGGTCTAAGCGAAATTGCGACAGCGCCGGCGCGCCAAACAGACTAAACATGAATCGCTATGCCAGGCATGCAGCTATTTACGGGCGTTGGAGTCTCCGCCGGGTGTATAGATGGGAACCGGGAATTGCGACACATTCGAGCCTTCCAAGGCCACGATTTTGCTGACTCCCTGCTTCTTGACTTCATCGATGCGCAGCACCGAGTGCATGGGCAGGTAGGTGCGCTTTACTTCGTTGAATTCGGCCTTTATTTTCTCTTCGGCGGGGTCGACGACGACAGTCGAGCGCTCGCCGAACACCAATTCCTCGACCTCGATGAAGCCAAAAAGGCTCCCATGACTCACTTTCCGGGCGTAGATCTCGTACACCTTTCCCTGATTTACGAAGAGAACTTTAAAAATGTGACTCGCGGCCATTTAGTCGGCTCCAAGCATTGCTATCTTTCACCATATTATACGGGCATTTAGCGCAATCCGATCGCCCCGTGGGAGGGAATGAATATGGCCTTGCGCTTACGCGTTGTCAGCGAACATGCAATCCGCCTTGGGGACCAATCAACCAAGTTGTTTGGCGTGCATGGCGGCTCTCTCGGGCGTGCGACTGACAATGAATGGATTCTACCCGACCCGGAGCGTTACCTCTCGGGCAAACACGCCCGCGTCGATTTTCGGGCCGGTAACTACGTTCTCGTCGACACCAGCTCCAACGGCACCTACGTCAATGGCGCCCAGGTCCCGTTGGGCAAGTATCACGACTACCAGCTGAAAGACGGTGATTACATCCGACTGGGCGAATACGAACTGCTGGTCAGCATCGACAAGACCAATGATTTTCCGCCCGACGCCAGCGCTATCGTAGCCTACGACGGGCAATCGCCTTCCGCGGCCGTCAAGAAATCCGTCGCCAACGACCTGGGCGCGGACTTGGACTTGAGCGAGCTCTTGGAGCCCAGCGATCTTCGGAACGCCGATTCCGGCGCGCGACCGCGCGACGCCTACGGCCAGTCCCTGCCCAGCGTTGGGGAATCTCCCGTACAGACGCGTTCCGAGCTGGAAGGCGACGCCGCCGGCACGCCATGGCACATGCTGACCCGGCCGCTGAAGATCGAAGCCGCCAAATCGGAGAGCGGCGCCCCGCCCCCGCCGCGCGCTCAAAATCCCGCAGCGCTCTACGAGGGCGATTTCGACGTGGGCCTCGGCGCCTTCTGCCGCGGCGCCGGCATCGATCCGCGGACTCTTTCGACCGAGGCTCGCAACTCAGCGTTGCAACTCGCCGGCCAGCTGCTGCGCGAATCGGTGCTGGGCCTCATGGATTTGAACCAGAGCCGCAACGAATTTCGCAATCGCTTTCGAATATCGCCGCCCGCCAACGACGGCCCGGAATCGCCGCTGAACTTTTCACGCGGCGTCGACGAGGCGCTGGTGCGCCTGTTGACCACGCTGTCGACCCGCGCCGGCTCGGTCGAGGCCATACGGCAAAACTTCCGCGAGCTCAAGGCACAAAACACCGCATCGCTGGCCGCTACTCGCGCCGCGTTCGAGGAGTTTCTCGGCCGCGTTGACCCCAAGGAATTGGAAGAACGCTTCGACCGGGCGACCAAGCGTGGCGTGTTCGGATCGCAAAGCAAGTCCAAGTACTGGGACTTGTATTCCGAAATGTTCGCAGGTCTGGCGCAGCGTCCGGCGGATGGGTTTCCGCACTTGTTCATCGAGACCTTCGCCAAAGCCTACGAAGCTAAATTACGCCTCTTGGTTCCGCCTCGCCGCGGCGGCTTCGGCGCCGATCGGGGCGGCGAGGGATCGCAGCCCATGGATCCGGACAATCAAGCGGTGGGCGATCCTTAAGTTGCGTTGGGCGTAAGCTAGCGACGTCTCCCTTATATATAGAGTGGCCAGTGCGCCTCCTAATCGTAGAAGACGATGACATCGTCGCCGATGCAATCAAGCGCGGATTAGCCGCCGCCAATTATTCGGTGCACCGGGTCGCCAGCGCCGAGGCGGCCCAGGCCGCACTGGTCAACGAAGAATTCGCCATGGCCGTGATCGATGTGGGCCTCCCGGGCGCGGACGGCCTGACCTTGGTACGTCGTCTGCGCAGCGCCGGTAAAACTCTGCCGACGCTGATTCTTACCGCCCGCTGCACCCTCACCGACAAGGTCAAGGCGCTCGATCTCGGCGCCGACGATTTCTTGAGCAAGCCCTTCGAAGCCGCTGAATTGGCCGCACGCTGCCGGGCGCTGATGCGCCGCTCCAGCGGCACCGCAGGCGGCATCGTCAAACTCAATCGCATGAGCGTAGACCTCGTGGGCAGACAGCTTCGGGTCGACGATGCCGAGGTGGAACTCACCGCGCGCGAATGGCTGGTGCTCGAATGTCTGGTGCGGCGCCTCGGATTGATCGTCACCAAGGAACGCCTGCAACAGGCGGTGGCTGCTCCCGACCATGACATCACCCCCAATGCCGTGGAAGTACACATTTCCCGGCTGCGGGCCAAACTCGGCACCGCTGCCATCGTGCGCAGCCTGCGCGGCATGGGCTATCGCCTCGAAGAAGCAAAATCCGCGTGACTTCCTCGATCAGCCGGCGATTGATATTTTGGCTGGCCATACCGCTCATGCTGCTGGCCCTATGCAGCGCACTGGTGCATTACTTCAACAATGTCGCGCCGGGGGTCATCAGCAGCGACCGAAGACTCAAGGCGGCCTCCAATGCGCTGATGGCCCGCGTGACGGTCAAGGATGGTCATATCACCCTCAGCATGGACCGGGATGCCCTGGCCGGCGGTAATCCCTCTGTGCCTCCCGATTCGATCAAGTACGCACTGCACGACAGCCAGGGACGGTTGCTGATGGGTGACGCGCAGCTGCCGGCCGTCGCCCTGAACAACGAGACCACCCAGCTGTTCGCCATGGTGCAGCTCGATCATCGCAGCATGCGCAGCCTCACGACCCGATTCGACACCCGCGCCGGCGTCGTATTCATTACCGTTGCGGACGCACGGCCGCCCGTCGAGCCGGCGGCCCGTTTCAGCTTCATCAGCGCGCTTCTCTGGGACTTCGTGCAGCTGGATGTGACTTTGGTGCTGGTGTGGGTGGGCATTCAACTGGGCCTGCGGCCCATCCGCAGGCTGCGCGACGAAATCGCCGATCGTTCGCCTCACGATCTGCGCCCCATCGTAGAGTCCTCGGTACCGCGCGAGATTGCCCCGGTGGTCGTCACTTTGAATCGCTTGTTCACCCTGTTGCGCACCGCCGTACAGTCGCAGCAACAGTTCATCGCCAACACCGCCCACCAACTGCGCACGCCCATCACCGGCATGCAGGCACAATTGGACCTGTTGGCCGCAGAACCCGCAGCGCAGCCGCTCAAGCATCGGCTGCAGACGCTGCAGGAAGGAATTCGGCAATTGGCACATTCCGCCAACCAACTGATCACCCTCGCGCGCGCAGACCCCGCGGCCAACCTGACCACCAAGGCGCAGGCGGTTGATCTCAGCGCCATCGTCGGCGAGGTCGTCGCCAAATTTTTCGATCGCGCGCTGCAGTCGAACATCGACTTAGGCGTGGACGCTCAGCCCGCATCCATCGAGGCTGATCCCTCGCTGCTCGACGACCTGTTGAGCAATCTGGTCGACAATGCACTCAAATACACACCTGCCGGAGGTACGGTCACCGTCAGCGCCGGCCTGCAGAACCGCCGCCCCTATCTCGCGGTGGAGGATACCGGCCCCGGCATCCCCGCGGCGGAGCGTCAGCGGGTGAGGCAACGATTCTATCGGCTGCCGAATTCGCCCGGACACGGCAGCGGCTTGGGGCTGGCCATCGTCGATGAGATCGCCGGGCTGTATGAGGCTACGCTGTCCATCGGCGCGGGGGCGAATGGTCGCGGCACCAAGATCCTGGTGCAATTTGCCGAGCTCAGCCTGAGGCACGACTGAGAGGTCGGTCACAGTGGAGGGCCGGCCACAGTTGAGGACAGGCCTCAACTGCGACGCGTGTCGCGAATTGGCGTCTTGGGGTCCCGCCGTCAGCTTCACGCAAGGCGGAACCCCTAGCATCACCACCATGAAAACCTCCGAGACGAGGATAGGGATGGCAAACAGCACATCAACGACCGCCGGCGGATTCGCACGGGCGTCTGGCTTCACGATGATCGAAATGGTCATGACCATCGCGATCGCCACCATTGTCATGACCCTCGCGATCCCGTCGTTCCGCTACGTCACTAATTCCAATCGAATTGCCGGCGAAATCAACGGTTTGCTCGGTGATCTGCAACTCGCGCGCGCCGAGGCGATTAAGGAGGGGCGACCCGTCACCGTCTGCACGTCCACCGACGGCACCACGTGTGCCGGCTCCACGGCTTGGCAAAGCGGCTGGATCGTTTTTCCGGACCCCGCCAATCCGGGCGTTCACGACAACGGGGAAATCCTCTTACGCGTGCAGAAGACCTTTTCCGGCACCGACACCTTCGTGTCCAGCGGCATTACCGCCGTCACCTTCAATCGCGAGGGCTACGCGTCGCCCATCCCCAACGGCACCCTGATCACGCTGCATGATTCGACCAACACCAGCTCCTGGACCCGCTGCCTATCCATCACCTTTATTGGCCAGATGACGACGGAACAGATCGGCGGCACGGCCAATGGGACAACCTGCTCATGAACTCACCCGCTCGCACCGGCCGTCCAATCCGATCGCGTGTCCGCGGCTTCACGCTGATCGAGGTGATGGTGGCGCTCGTGATCACGGCGATCGGCCTGCTCGGCATCGCCAAGATTCAAGCGCTCGCCTATGCCAGCACGGGCTCGGCCGGCGTCCGCTCGCTGGTCGCACTGCAGGCCGCTGGCCTCGCCGCAAGCATGCATGCCAATCGCACTTACTGGTCAGGCTTGGCGCCGCCGAGCATCGTTATCACCGATACCACCATCAGCGATGCAACTTTGAACGCCGCCGCTGCCACGGTGGATTTCTGCAAGGCAGGCAACGGCAATACTCCCTGCAACAACGCGACGCTGGCCGCCGCCGATCTGCACGCCTATGCGACAACTCTCAATACTCTGCTGCAGAATCTGAATCCGGTCACCACCATCACTTGCCCGGCCTTCGCTCCCGTCAGCTGCACCATCCAAGTGACGTGGAACGAGCATGCGGTGTCCGTCAATAAAGAGAGCGCGGCGGTGACCACGCAAACAACGTTCGCGCCAACCTACATGCTGTACGTGGAACCATAGTATGCATGCCATGAATCGCAATCTGTCACGACGCGAGGAGCGGGGATTTACGCTCATCGAGATTCTCATCGCCTTGACCATCGGCCTGTTCTTGACGGGCGCGCTGCTGACCATCGTTCAGTCCAACCGTCGGGTTTACGGCGAGCAGAACCAGATGGCGCAAATGCAGGACAACCAACGCATGGCGCTGACCATGATGGCCGACGTCATTCAATCGGCAGGCTATTTCCCCAATCCGGTAGTCAACACCTTGACGGGGGCGCTGCCGGCCGCAGGGCCATTCGGCATCGGACAATCGATCTATGGCACCTATTCAGCCGCTGCGCCCGGCGATCAAATACAAGTGCGGTTCAGGACCGATGGAGGCGATGGAGTCCTTAATTGCAGCGGTCAATCGAACCCGAATGCGCCAGGGTCTGCCGGGGAACTTACGTACGTCAATTCCTTCCAGGTGGTCAACGGCCAACTGGTCTGCACCATGAACGGCACCAACTACGCGTTGGTGGGCGGCATCCCCGGTAGTCGTTTGGACATCACAACAATGGCCGTTCTGTACGGGGTCAAGACCAACGCAGCGGCGCCCGGCAATGACGTAGACACTTATATGACCGGCACACAAGTCAACGCCGCGGGTCTCTGGGGCAGCGTCATCTCGGTTTCGGTCAGATTGACATTCACCAATCCCTTGTATGCCGCCGGGAATGGACAGCTGCAGACCTTGGATGTTCAACGCACCATCGGCGTCATGAGTCAAACGGGCCCCGTACAATGATTTTTTATTCTCATAAGACACGTTCTGCACAACGCGGTGTGGTGCTGGTTGCGAGCTTACTGCTGTTGATTGTCGTCACCATCATCGCACTGAGCATGTTCCGCAGTTTCGGCATCGGGGAAAAGATCGCCGGTAATATGCGCGAGAAGCAGCGCGCGCTGCAGGCCGCGGAATCCGCGCAGGTATACGCGGAAATCTGGCTCACCAATAATGCAACCGGGGCCTCCGTCAACTGCATCGGGCCGCTGAACGCCAATATCGGGCAGGGACAGATTTGCACCAACCGACTGGATGTCATGGGCATTGATGTGAAAAATCCGTTGTTGTGGAAGGGGATCGCCACCTCGTTTCTGCCAACCGGCATTACCAGCATGTCCATCAAGCCCATCGCCAGTGTTTTGGACCTCGCGAATCCTTCGTACTTCGATACTCCCGCCTTTTATATCGCCGACCTGGGCACGTCGGCCGACCCGTCCGTGCCGGGTGAGATCTACATCGTCGATGCGTACGGCTATGGCGGCAGCAGCAATACAGTGGCCGTGGTCGAAAGCACCTACGCCGTCTACACCAGTTCCAGCAACAGGACTCTCTAACAATGAACGCCAAATTTTTCTGCGCCGTTCTGATCCTCCTCATGGGTGCCGCGCTGTCGAGCCCGAGCCGCGCGCAAATTACCTACAGCGAGGACTTCACCGGCGCAGCAACCACGAACAGCTGGTACTACTTCAACGGTGCGTGCCTCACGGCGGGAACGGCGGCCGTGGGTGCAAATCCCGGAGCCATACCGGGCTGCGGCGCCGTGCTATCCAGTTACTACGCGCTGCAAACGAATCACGATTCTGCGATGGTCGGCGGCAATAGCGGTTTCCTCGGATCCACCTCGGCGCCGTCCATCCCAGATCCCGCCGGCAGCGGCGCGCTGCGTTTCACCAACGGTGCGCCGTACGGACATAACGAAAGCGGCGCCATCCTCTCGGCCAACACCTTCAATACCGGCGCGGGAATTCAAGTCACCTTCAAGACGATCACCTACAAGGGCGATTCGGGCGGTGCCGGCGGCGACGGCGCGGACGGCATCAGCTTTTTCCTGATGGATGGCAGCAAGCCGGCCGGGCTCGGCGCCTTCGGCGGCAGCCTTGCCTATTCCTGCGCCAACAACAACGTGCCTCATGATGGCATCAACGGCGGTTACATCGGCTTAGGCATAGACGAATACGGCAACTTCCTCAACGGCACCTACCTCGCCAGCGGATACATCGGCACCAACTCGGCCACCGGCGACAACTCGGCATACGGCTATGGCTACAAGCCCGGCCGCATCGGATTGCGCGGCGCGGGCAGCATTTCGTTCACCGGCCTGACAACGGCATACGGAACGGATCCTGGAAACGCGGCCCTGCCCTACTACCCGGCGTCGCTCGCCACCTCGTGCAATATTTCGGGCGGCGTCTACAGCATGGCGACCAACAATTGCACCCAGATTTGCTCCGCCGGTTCCACTTATTACGCCGCGGGCAATGTCTGCAATCAGGCATGCACCGCCGGCGGCGTCTACGATCCAGGCACCAATACCTGTCAATCCTGCACCAGCGTGGCCGGAACCTTAAGCGGCGGCCAGTGTACGGCTACCAACAGTTGCCCAGCCGGGACGACCTATTTCAATGGCACCGCCAGCTGCGATTCCTGCCCGGCTGCGGGTTACGCGGGCGGCAACTATGCTAATGGACTGTGCGCGAACAGTTGTCCCACCGGATACGTGCAGAATGGCGTTACGGCGTACTGCTATCCGAGCGGCAATGTGGGCGGCGTGGGTGCGGGGGCAGGGTTCTACTGTCCCGCCGGCTCCAACACTCCTACGTTGTACAGCGGTACCTACTACTGTTACCCCTCGGGCGGTGCTTTTAGCGCGGGAAACTATTGTCCTTCCGGCCAGAGCATCACGGGCGCGTCCTGCTATCCAACCGGCGCCGTCTACAGCGGCACAAACTACTGTCCCGCGACGAATGTCATCAGCGGGACAAACTGCTGTCCGGCCGGATACACCTATTCCGCCGGCACCGGCACCTGTCAGATGGCTGGTAATCCGGACATAGCGCCCACCGCTGCGACCGCCATGACCCCGGCCACCGCCGCCACCGCCGCCGCGGGCTCCACCGCGACGCAGACCGTCACAGCGGATGCAACGCCTACCCAGATCACCACCCCGGTCGCGAGCGCGCCGGCCACCCTGGCTCCCGCGACGGCTCTCGTCGACGCGCAGTACGCCATCCAGAACACCTGCAGGACGGGCAATCTCTATAACTATGTTTCCGCGGCTGCACCCAGCAACGCCGGACCTGCCACTCTCGCGAACCCGGCCAACACCAAGGGCATTCTGGATTACGCGCCGATTCCGAACGCTTACAAGGAGGTCACCAGCTTCCAGATCGCCGCTGAAGGCGCCAACACGCGCGGCGCGGCGACTCCGATTTTCTACAACTTGAAAATCACTCAGGACGGCCTCTTGAGCCTGTCCTACAGCACCGGCGGTGCCTATTCGTCCCTCATCAGCAATCAGGACATCAAGTCCGCCAACGGCCCGCTGCCGGCCACTTTCCGGGTCGGATTTGCCGGCTCGACCGGCGGCAGCACCAACATTCACGAGATCATGTGCTTCAGGGCCGCCTCGGCCGTTTCGTCGGGCAGCTCGGCGACCGTCAACGAAAAGCAAACCGCCAAGGTGCAGGCGGGCACTCAAGCCTACTTCGCCTATTACAATCCCAACGATTGGACCGGCACGGTGACGGCGAACGACTTGATCGACACGGCCGGCGTGATCAGCGTGGCCGGCATTGCCAACTGGGATGCCTCCTGCCTGTTGAGCGGAACAGCGGCTGGAGCACCTGCGACCGGCGGCGGCTGCGCGTCGACCAATACGAGCGGTCCGACCCCCGCCACCCCGGTGGCCGCAGGCCGCATCATGCTCACCTGGGACACGGTGAATAGTGTTGGCATTCCGTTCGAGTGGGCGAGTCTCAACCCCGCCCAACAGGCGGCGCTCACCGCCGGGGACGCGACGATTAACTCCGATCGATTGAACTATCTGCGCGGTAACCGCAGCAAGGAAATCAATTCAGCGGGCGTCGGTCTGTTTCGAGCGCGCGACGCCGTGCTCGGCGACATCGTGGATTCGAGTCCCGCGTGGGTGGGTCCGCCTAACTCGCCGTACACGGCAACCTGGCAGGATCGTCTCAGTCCGGCCACGGTCATGCCGGAAAACACCGTCGCTCAATCGTATGTGCAGTTCACCACCGCACAACAGACCCGCCTCAATGTGGTCTACGTCGGTGCCAACGATGGATTTGTACACGGATTTCGCGCCGGCAGCTTTGACGTCAATGGAGTCTTCGTCGCGAATGGCGCGACACCCAACGACGGTCAGGAAGTCATGAGCTACATGCCTGGATCGCTGCTGCAGAGCATGGCAGCGTCGGGTGCCCCCGGCGGCTGCACGCACAACACGGATACCGGAACCGTGGTGCAACAGATCCATGGCGTGACCCCAGCGATCGGCGCGAATGCGCAATGCGTGGAACCGACGCTCGATTATTCAAACTCGCAGTACGGCCACAATTTCTTCGTCGACGCCACTCCGGGAACGGGCGACCTGTATTACGCCGGTAATTGGCACACCTGGCTGGTCGGTGGTCTCGGTGGCGGCGGCGCAGCCATCTATGCGCTCGACGTCACCACCCCCTCCTACAGTGAAGGCTCTGCATCGAGCACCGTCATAGGCGAGTGGAATGCCGGCTCGATCAGTTGCGCCCTCGTCGCCAATTGCGGCAACAATCTCGGCAACACCTACGGGACGCCGCAGATCCGGCGCCTGCACAATGGTGATTGGGCGGCTATCCTCGGCTCCGGCATCGGCAGCAGAACTGGCGACGCAGGCATCTATGTCATGACGATCGACAGCACCAGCGGCGCCACCACGTTTTATTATCTGAGCACCGGCACTGCGGGCACGGGCAACGGAATCTCTTATGTGACCCCGGCCGATCTGGACGGCGACCACATTACCGATTACGTCTATGCCGGCGATCTCAACGGCCATGTGTGGCGCTTCGACCTGACGGCGAGCAACCCCGCCAGATGGGGTGTCACCAATGCCGGCGGCATTTCGGTCAATGCACTATCGGGCGGCGGTGGACCCGCGGCGGCCCTATTCGCAACGCAGTCGGGGCAGCCGATCAGCAGCCAGCTGTTGGTCGTCTCATCGGTGGTTGCGGGCGCGCCGCGTTTACTCGTCGAATTCGGCACCGGCCAACGCACACAACTCAACAATTTGACTCCGGTATCTTTCGTGAGCGGCACCCAGTCCCTGTACGGCGTTTGGGATTGGAACCTGACCAATTGGAACACGATATCCCCTTCCTTCTCCTACCAAAGCCTTACGGCTGTCACCGTGGGCATCTCCTCGCCGTATCTGCTGACGAATGCGAACTTGACTGCTCAAACCCTGACAGCCAATGCCAACGGCACGGTGGACGGCACCAATGTGGCGATTTGCTGGCAAGGCAGCTCGGCGTGCGGCAGCGGCAATACCCAGTTTGGCTGGTATGCCGACCTGCCCCACGGCAATGAGCAGATCATCTTCAATCCAGTGTTCTTTCAGGGCGCCTTCTTGATCAATTCCACCGTGCCCGCGAACAATGCGCTCGCTAGCTGCGCCACCGACCAGGATACGGGCTACACCTACGCTCTCTCTGTCGCCAACGGCGGCGCGTTCACCAATACGTTCCCGACCTACACCCGAAACGGCGTGTTGATCACGGATGCGATCGCGGCCGGCATTCAGACCAACGCGACGGGCAGCGTCTACGTTGTCAGTACTGCCGAACATACGACGAACATCGTCTATCAAACGATTTCCGGAACCCCGGGCGCGCAGCAGATCAACATTCCGCCGAACACGAAGGCCAAGCGCTTGACCTGGATCGAGCGGCGATGAAAACCTCGGAGAAGACCCGCATGCTCAAGCACACGCCGCCGCCGAAATCAGCCCAACCCGGTTTTACACTGATCGAGCTCATGGTGACCGTGGCCATCGTCGCCATCCTGGCGACCATCGCGGCCACGTCGTATACCAGCCAAATTCAGAAATCGCGGCGCACCGACGCGCGCAGCGCGGTGTTGGATTTGGCGGGACGCGAGGAGAAGCTCTTCAGCACCACCAACGCCTACAGCCAAACGGCGACGCAATTGGGCTATGCAGCCTGGGGCCCCATCGGCAGCAATTACTACAACCTCAGCGTTGTGTCGCCCGACCCGGCGCAGGCGGCTGGTACGCAGCCTAACTATCTGATAACCGCGACTGCCATCAATGCTCAAACTGCAGATACGGCATGCACGACATTGAGCGTGGATCAGACCGGCAAGCAGACCTATACGGGCACAGCACCGAATGCCGCGACCTGCTGGGGTAACTAATAGCTTAATTTCCCTAACGATACGATGACGCCAAATCGGCGGGCAGGCTGTAGGTGTCGTTCGCGTTGGGCGGGACGTGTGGGCGGGAAACGCTGTAGCAACGGCCCCGTTTGCACGGGCATCCATTCAAAGCCTGGCGAGAAAGGGGGCCGGGCGATCAACGTACTACGATTTTGATCGCAAGACCCC
Source organism: Gammaproteobacteria bacterium (assembly GCA_040002315.1). GTDB lineage: Bacteria > Pseudomonadota > Gammaproteobacteria > Steroidobacterales > Steroidobacteraceae > Bog-1198. Next base: position 748 of record JBDUEQ010000029.1, on the reverse strand, counting down.
CAGCGGAAACCTACCTCGCGCTATAGCCTCTTCCCTCAACGCACGCCGTCATCGCACGCTGATAGTCCGATCCGTTCTGTGCCACTTGCCCGGCCTGCTGCGTGGCCCATTGCTGGCACTCGGCCTTGTCCTTAGCCTGCTGCTCATCGCTCTGGCCATTCTTCGGGTACATATAAATCTCACCGCCCATGGCCGCATCGCCGGGCGCCGCGCCCACTGCGGAACCGTCCGGAGCGGGGTTCGCTTCCGCGATCGGCGGCGGATCGGTTGCCACATAGCCCTCATAGGAAGGGTTGTAGGTGTAGTAGACGTCGTTGGCGTAGTAGTACGGAACACCGCTGTAGTAATAGGTCGCGTAGGCCAGCGGCAGAATCGGCAGGAACCACGAAAACCCTACACCGTAGTACGCGCGCGGCCAGAAGCCGCCGCGCCAATAGCCACCGCGCCAGTACGCGCCTGTGGAATAACCGTGTCCGTAGTAGCCGTGCCCGTAACCGCCGGGACGGCCATAACCGCCACGGTAGGCCGTGGGATAGCCGTGACCGTAGCCCGCGCCGCCGTAGCCGTGCACCGCACCGCCGGCGTAATGGCCAGGGCCGCCGCTATAGTGGGCTCCGCCGCTGAATCGCGCACCGCCGCTGAATCGGGCACCGCCGCCGACTGAGCGATTGCCGCCACCGCTGAAATGAGCCCCGGCCGAGGCATGGCCGCCGCCGCCACCGCTAAAGTGAGCGCCACCGCCACCGCC
>JBDUEQ010000028.1:0-15922 GCA_040002315.1 Gammaproteobacteria bacterium | reverse complement strand
CCGTCAGCTATCGCATCGTGCCTCGCGTGCTGGGACACGCACATCGCGCCTTGGCTGCCGCGGAACACGCGGCTGATGTGTCGCTGCCGTCGGTGTCGGACAATCCCGTGTATTTGATGCCTGATGCGGATCATCCCCTGGGGCGAGCGGTAAGCACCGGCGGATTTCACAATGCCATGGCTGCCCCGGCGCTCGACGATCTGGCGGCGATCTGGGCTGATCTATGCCTGCTGTGCGAGCGGCAGAGCACCAAACTGCTCAACGGCCGGTTCTCTCAGCTGCCCGATCTATTGCTGGTGGGACGCGAGCCCGGCACCGGCGACGGGCGCGGGGCAATAGGCTACGTGACCATGGCGCAGTGTGGCTATGTGGAGCAGGCCAAAGCGGCGGCGCAGCGGACTTTCATTCCCGGCGGAGACCCCACGGGAACCGGGCAGGATGACGTGGGCACGCCCGTTTTTTTGGCATGGGCCAAAGAGGAGCGGGCCGGACGATGTTTCGACGCATCGCTTGGGGCACTCGCGGCTATCGCCTCGCAGGCGCTGTACGCCACTGATCGCCAAGCGCCGCCGCCGCTGCGTGGCTTCCTTGAGTGGGTGCGCAGCATCCTGCCGCCGGTGGGGGAGGATCGGGTGTTGGGTCCTCAATTGGGTAGTCTGGCGCAGGGCATTACTCGTCAGGTGTACGCCAGTGAGGCGCCATGAGCAGCGCCAGTCTTCCCATGTACGATTTTCCGGAAGCCCGCGCTGCCACGGATGCTTGGTGGGCGGGGCTGCGGCGTCATCTCGCTGGTGAAGGGGTGGCCGATACTCCGAGCACTCTGCTGCGACGAGATGATTTGATCGAACAATGGAGCGACCCCGCGCTTCTCATCAGCCAAACCTGTGGCTACCTGCTGGCAGGCGACTTGCGAAACACCCTGCAGCCGGTTGCGACGCCGCACTATACGGTGGCGGGCTGCGCCGGACCGGATTATGCCAGCGTCATTCTCGTGCGCGACTCGCCTCCGGCCGCGGAACTCGAGGAATTCAGGGGCGGCGTAGGCATCTATAGCCGGCTCTATTCGCACGCCGGCTACAATGCCTTGCGTGGAATCATCGCACCGCTGGCGGGCGGCAGCCCGTTCTTCTCAAAGGTGATCGGCAGTGGATCACACATCGACAGTATCCGCCTGCTTGCCACCGGCGCAGGTGACATCGCGACAGTGTGCAGTGTCATCTACGCCTTCGTGTCCCGCTGGCGGCCAGAGGCGCTGCTCGGTACACGAGTTCTGGGCTATACGCCCTTGGCACCGGCACCGCCCTATGTGGCGCCCATCGGCGCGACGCGCCAGAGCATCGCTCAACTGCGGTCGGCGTTCGCCGCGGCGATGGTGGACCCGGCACTGGCATCGGTGCGCGAGGATCTGTATCTGGGAGGCATCAGCATTCTCGACCGCACCGCGTACGATCGCATTCGAGACGTCGAAAAAGCGGCGGTCGCGCTCGATTACCCCGAGCTTTGCTGAGCGCGCGCGGAATGCATAGCAATCGCGCAGAATTCGCTCGGCTCCGGCGTGGAATCATGCCCGTCCAGGACGCTCTCGTTGACGAGTGGGTGGCCGGCCGGCTCAGCCGGCGCGAATTCCTGTGTCACGGCAGCGTGCTTGGACTGTCGATTCCCTTGTTGAGCGCACTTGCCGGGCTATCATCGCCGGTCCGAGCGCAGGGAAATCGGCCTGTGCACTTAGGCGGCACGATCCGGGTAGGTATGCCGGTGCCGGCGGGTGCGATCAATCCGCTCACCGTCGCGGACACGGGCGGCGTCTGCATGCTGTCGCAGACCGGGGAATACCTGGCAATCTCCACGCCGCAGTTAGGGTTGACGCCCGGGCTTGCGGAAAGCTGGCAGCCCAACCGGGATGGCAGCGCGTGGACCTTCAAGATCCGGCGCGGCGTGACCTTTCATGACGGTCAGGCGATGACCGCGGCCGACGTCGTTGCGACCATCGATCGCCTTGCGGATCCCGCCAACGGGTCGGTCGCACTATCGGCGTTCGCCGGCGTGTTGTCGAAGGGCGGCAGTCACGCCATCGATGCGCAGACGGTTGAGTTCCGGCTCGATGCCCCGAACGGGAATTTTCCCTATTTGGTGTCATCGGACAACTACAACGCAATCATATTGCCGGCTAACTACCCAGGCGACTTCGAAAGGAATTTCATCGGTACGGGGCCGTTCCGGTTGGAGAAATACACGCCGCGGGCGCGTGCCTCCTTTGTGCCGTACGCCCAATACTGGGGCAGCAAGGCGCTGCCGCAGCGGACCGAGTTTATTTTTTACGACAGCATTCAGGCGCAGGTGCTGGCGATGCAGGGCGGGCAAATGGACATGCTGCTGCATGTGCCGTTGCAGGGCAGCCAGGCACTGCTCAACGACCCTGGTTTGACCATCGTCGGGCTGAAGACGAGTGCGCACCAACAAGTGCATATGCGTACCGATATCGGGCCGTTCGCGGACAAGCGGGTGCGTCGCGCGATGGCGCTATGCTTGAACCGTGACAACCTGGTGAAGGGTCTATTCCGCGGAAGGGCAAGCATCGGCAACGACAGTCCTTTCGCTCCGGTCTTCGCGTCAACCGATCCGACGGTGCCGCAGCGAGCACAGGACATTCCTCAGGCCAGGAAGCTGCTCGAGCAGGCCGGTGTTGCCAATGGCTTTGCGGTAACTTTGGTGACTGAGCGTTTTCTGGAGATTCCCGACTATGCGATCGTCATTCAGAATGCCGCGAAACAAATTGGGATCGACATCCGCCTAAACATCGAGGATCAGGCCGCTTACTATGGGCAGGCACGCTTCGGTCAGTCCGATTGGCTGGACTCGGTAATGGGGATCGAGGACTACATCCATCGCGGAGTACCCAATATCCTGCTGTCTGCGGCGCTCGGCAGCAGTGGTAGCTTCAACGCGGCACATTTCAAGAATGCGGCCTATGATGGCTTGGTAGCCAACTATATCGCCGCCCTCGATCCGGTGTTGCAGCGCCAGGCGGCGGGCAAGATTCAGCGCTTGTTGTTGGATGAGACCCCGGTTATTTTCGCCTATTTTTACGACTGGCTGTCGGTGTTCAAGAAAGACCTAACGGGGGTTCTTCCAACCGCAAGTTCGCAGCTGTATTTGGATCGGGCACATTTCTTCCAGCCGAATCCTTGAGCTGCAATGACCTCAATTCCTCGAAGGGGATGTGGCAGCGAATCGAGTGACCCTCTTCCACCTCCATGAGCTCCGGTTCCTCTTGCTCACAGATAAGTCCGATCTTTCGCGGGCAGCGCGTTTGGAACACGCACCCGGCGGGCAGATCGGCGGCGCTCGGAATTTCCCCCTCAAGACGGATGCGGGGCCGAGCGCCGTCGCCGGCGGATGAGTGGGCGGACAATAGCGCTTCGGTGTAGGGGTGGTTCGGCCCGGAGAACACGCCAGCCGCTGAGCCGATCTCCATGAGGCGGCCCAAATAGAGTACCGCGATTCGGTCTGACAGATAGTAGACCACGCGCAGATCGTGGGAGATGAAAATGTAGCTGACGTGCTGCTCGGCCTGCAGATCCACCAGCAAATTGAGAATGGCCGCCTGCACCGATACATCGAGAGCGGACGTTGGTTCGTCGCACACCACGACCTTGGGGCCGCCCGCGAAGGCGCGGGCGATTGCCACACGCTGTTTCAATCCGCCTGACAGGGCCCGTGGCTTCTCCTCCAGATGCTGACTTGAAAGGCGCACCGCCCGAGCCAGGGCTTGCAGAGCCTCTTCGCGCTCTGTTGCGCGAAGCCCGGCCCGGGCGAGCCCTCGCCCAATCAGTCGGCGAACCGAATGCGAGGGGTTGAGCGCTGAACCTGGGTTCTGGAACACGATTTGCAGCGCTTTGAGTTGTGCCTGCGAGCGTTGCAGCGCTCGCGCGGGCAAAGCGACGCCATCCAGTTCGATGCTGCTGCCGGCGTCGGGCGATACCAGGCCGAGCAGCAGCTTGGCGATGGAACTCTTGCCGCTGCCCGATTCTCCCACGAGTCCCAACGTCTCACCGGGCCACAAATCAAGCGTGACGTCGTGCACGGCGCGGAGGTTTTTGCCGCCCACCTGGTAAGTCTTCGACAGCTGACGGGCGCGCAGCACCGGGCGGTCAAGCCGCGTCGGCCCGGTGGCGGCCGGCTGGACGTTCGCCTCGCTGTGCGGGATATCGGCGACGAGTTCAGTGTAATGGCATCGGCTCGATCTGCCGTAAAGATCCACCGGTGGGGGTGTTCGCTGCCGGCATAGAGCGGCGGCGAGCACACATCGATCCGCAAAGATGCAGCAATCGACCATCGCACCGGGTGAAGGCGGGAATCCGGGAATCGTCGTCAGCCGGCCGTCCTGTTTGCGGCGGCCCTGTCGCGGCGCGCAACGCAGTAACGCAGCTGTGTAGGGATGGCGGGGATCCTTGAGGACCATGCTCGCGGGGCCCTCTTCGACCAGCTCGCCCGCATAGAGCACGCCAATTCGGTCGCACATGCGTGCAATCACCGGCAGGCTGTGGCTAATAAATAAGATCGAGGCCGACAAGTCGACGCGCAGCCGGGCGATAAGGTCCAGCACCTCAGCCTCCACCGTTGCGTCCAGACCGGTCGTTGGTTCATCGAGAATCAGAAGCGTGGGATTGGTCGACAATGCCATGGCGATGACCACGCGCTGCTGCATTCCGCCTGAGAGTTCGTGCGGAAAATTAGCCATCACTCGAGCGGGATTCGGGATCTGGACCTTGGCCAGCATGTCTGCGGCGCGCAGAAGCGCGTCGGCGTGCGCGAGGCCTAGGGCCGCCTCGAACACTTCGCTCATTTGGCGGCCGATGCGCAAGCTGGGGTTGAGCGCGCGTCCCGGGTCCTGATAGACCATGGAGACACTTTGCGTGCGCAGCAGCCGCAGCTTCGCCTGCGACAACTTCATGAGGTCACGACCGTCAACCAGGATTCGGCCGCCGGTCACGCGGCCGTTGCGCGGCAGGTAGCGGACCGCCGTCAAGGCGGCTGTCGACTTGCCGCTGCCGGACTCGCCCACCAGCCCATAGGACTGGCCGCGGCCGATACGCAGATTGAGGCGCTTCAATACCGTTCGATCCCGGCCGCGTACGCGATACACGACGTCGAGATTCTCTATCGCAAGTGCATCGGCAATGGGCACGTCGCCGGAAGCGCTCATGCTTGCAAACTGCTCTGTATACCGTCCGCCACCAGGTTGACGCCGATTACCAATGAAGTGGTCGCCAGTGCGTCAAAAACCACGGTCCACCAGTAACTGCCGATGAGGCTGTAGTTTTCGGAGATCGCGATGCCCCAATCGGCGGAGGGCGGCTGAATGCCGAAACCGATGAAGCTCAAGGATGCGACGAAGAAGATTGCATAACCGAACCGCACCGTCGCTTCCACCAGGACCAAGGGCAGCACGTTGGGCAAGATTTCCACGAACATGATGGATAGTGTCCGCTCACCGCGCAGATGCGCTGCGGCGACGTAATCGAGCGAGCTCTCGATCTGAACCGCGGAGCGGACGGTGCGCGCGATGAGCGGAGTGAAGACAAAGCCGATGACGATGACCACCGTCAAGTTTGAGGTGCCGACGGCGGCCAGCGCCACCAGGGCGACTATAACCAGCGGCAGCGCTTGCACGGCTTCGATGACCCGGCTGGCGATGTCATCGACCGTGCCGCGGTAATAGCCGACAACAAGTCCGAGCGCCGTGCCGAGCACCGTTCCCAGCAATGTGGCCAATGGGGCAACGGTCAAGATATCGCGCGCGCCGATGATCACCCGGGAGAATATATCGCGCCCGAGTTGGTCGGTGCCGAACCAATGCACGAAGGAAGGCGGATCAAGCGTTGCGAGCAGATCGTCGGCATAAGGATCCATGGGCGTGATCCGGTTTCCGAACAGGGCGCATACGATCCAGAAGCCGAGGATCGCGAGCCCGATCAGCAGTGTCGCGGAGCGTCCAGCCGCGCGCAGCCGCGTGCTTCGCAGGCTTCGAGGCCGGGCGATGTCGACACCGCTCACGCGGCCTCGCCGGTGCGCAGGCGGGGATTGAGCAGAGCATTGAGCAGATCCGCTCCAAGGGAAGCGATGGCGTAGATGGCGCCCACGGCGAGCACCGCCGCCTCCAACATGGGAAAATCCTTGGCTTTAGCGGCGGTATAAATGAGGCTGCCTATGCCTCGGTAGTGAAACATAGTCTCGATGATGACCAAACCACCCGCCAGATAACCGATCAAGCTTGCAATGACCGTTATCGCAGGCAACAGAGCGTTGCGCAGGACGTGGCGCCTAAGCACGATCGACCACGGAAGCCCCTTGAGTACGGCGGTCCGGGTGTAGTCGGCGTCCAGTGCTTCGATTGTCCCGGCGCGCGCAATCCTCGCGATATAGCCAAAGAAGATCAAGACGAGGGGAAGGGAGGGCAGTAGCAGATAGTAGATCTGTGTAATCGGCCCCGAATCGTCCGGCCAATCTGCCGACATCGGCAGCCAGCGCAGCCACACGCCGAAGATCAGAATCAGCACTATCGAAGAGATGAATTCCGGAACGACGCCGAGCGATTGTCCCAGCAGCGCAATCGCCCGGTCGGTCCAAGTGCCAACCCGCAGCGCCGCCCACACACCGCCCAAGAGGCCGAGCGGCACGACCAAGATGAACGCCATAGCCGCCAGTTTGAGCGAATTGACCAGGGCATCGGCGATAAACGGTGCTACCGGCGTCCGATACGTGTACGACAGTCCGAAGTCTCCTTGCAAGGAATGGGTGATCCAGGACCCGTACTGCACGATCAACGGTCGGTCGACGCCCATCTCATGGTTGAAATGCGCGACAGCTCTGGCGTCCGCCAACGGCCCGAGAACAGCGCGGCCTACATCGCCGGGCAGAAGCTGCCCGCCCAGGAATACGATGAGGCTCAATATCCACAGCGTGATGAGCGACAGGGCCAGCCGTTTGGCAAGGAAACGAAGGATCATGACGACCTTGTCAACCTGGTTTTCAGAACTGGAACGACAGCCCGAGGGCGGCTGCCTACGGCGCCGCTGTTGCTGCTGCTCTCAATTCTGCACAGGTTGCACAGCCAGCGGCAAGCTCGACCATCCACGCAGGGTGTTATTGACCCTGCGCATAGGCTCGCCGACGAACGTGATCGACTTAGCTTTGCGGGCGAGAGCCGTCAATATCGACTCGCCTTCCATGCGGGCAATCATCTGACCGATGCAAGCATGGATGCCGGCGCCGAATCCCACGTGACCGGTGGCGCTGCGGCGGACGTCGAAGCGATCCGGATTATCCCAGCGCCGGGGATCGCGATTGGCAGATGCCAGAAACAACATCACTTTCGTGTCGGCGGCGATCCGCAGGCCGCTCACCGCGACTTCCCGCGTCGTTGTGCGGAAAAATGTCTGTATCGGCGGATCCATCCGGATCGCCTCTTCAAAGGCGCTGCGGGCGAGCGTCGGATCCTGGGTCAGTGCATCCCACTGATCTGGATTTCGGGCGCAGTGATAGAGCGCATTGCCGATGCCGTTGATCGTGGTGTCGCCACCCGCCGATAGGAATGCCCGAAACAGCAATTTCGCCTCATCTTGGCTGATTTCGCCCTGATCGGCGGCTGTGAAAATGGCCGCCCCCAAACCATCGGGCGTGAGAGCCTGGCGGCTGCAAATCGACGCCACCCAGTCTTGAATGGGCCCCGCGTGCGTCATCGCCTCTTCATATATCTCGTTGCGCGGGCCGAATGCATTGAGTTGCAGCCGGCCGTAGAGCATGAGATTCTCGCGGCCCTCGCGCGGCAAGCCGATGGCGTCGCCAAAGACCTCGAGCGGGTAGGGCTCGGCCAAATCCGTCATGCCGTCGAAGTTCCCCACGGTTACCAAGCGATCCACCAAAATGTCGGCTTGCCGGACAAATCGAGCGCGCAGCGACTCCAGTGTGCGACGCGACAGCACGCGCGACAGCACGGCGCGCGTACGAGTATGAATTGGCGGATCCACCTCGAGAATAATGCTCGGTGTCCGCCATGGCTTCTCTTTGCGATAGTCGCTGATCCCCACGCCCGCACTCGAGCAGAAGCTCTGCCAGTCGTTCAAAGCGGCATGCACGTCCTTGTGCCGAGCCATCGCGCAGATGCCGTAGTGCTCGAGCCAGACGACCGGACCTGCGTCTCTAAGATGTTCGTGCAGCGGAAAGGGATTGTGCAAAAACTCTGTCGAGTATGGGTCGAGTTGAGACGTCGGGACTCCATCAGCAACGGCTACTGGTATTGACATGCGTTGTGACTCCTCGCGTTGGCGGACGCAGGTTAGACGAGCCGGATCGCCGATCGCATTCATTTAAAGTGAATTCGTCGATAGGAAAAACAAAACTAATGGAGCGGGGCCGCAATCGCCGAATCCCGCATGAGCCGATGGTGCGTTCGGAAAACCCAAGCGCCGGCGATCGATCGTGCGGCTGCCACAACCTCTGGGACAATTTCCGCCACTTCAGCTTCTTGCGTACGGTGGTTGACGAAACACGATGCGAGCCGCCCGTGGATCGACGCATTCAAAATGTATACCCTGCCGTTCTCGATGACGCGCCTTTTGAATACCCGCGCGGTTTGCAGTACCGATACGCCCGGAAAGGTGCGCATCTGGGTCGGCCAATGCGAGAAACTGAGGATCGGAAATGTGCAGATGGCCCATCGATTATTTCACTAAATTGTGTTCGTAATAAATTCGACAGTTGAGCTCCGCGGATAGTGCGCCCGCTTGCCGATGCAGAGTCGTGATCAGCTGCTTCGCCGGCGGCGCGCCAATCTCCGAGGATGTGCCGATGATGCCGATGATGCCGGCGAGCTGCTCGTCATCGCGAAATACGGGCGCGGACAGAGCGTTAATGCCCATTCGTACCTCGTCGTTAGCTTCCTCGAAGAAGCGTTCACGAATGAGGTGTAAGCGCTCTTCGATAGCTTCACGGTCGGTAATCGAGTGACACGTAAACGCAGTGAGTTTACGTCCGAGAATGCGCTTGCGGGTTGCGCCATCCGTGAACGCGAGGGCTATGCGCCCTTGCGAGGAGCAGTGCGGCGGCGGCCGATTGCCAGGTCGCGATGAAATGGACAGGCGGTCCAGGTATTCCACACAAGAGAGGACGATCGGCTCGCCGTTCGCCGGCACTGACAGCAGCGCCGTCTGGCAGGTCTGGTCGCGGAGCCGCGTGAGATAAGGGCCGGCCACGGCGCGTAAATCGAACTGCTCGAGCGCAGCTTCGCCGAGGGCGAAGAGCTTTCCGCCGAGACCATAGCGCCCGCTGCGCGCATCCTGGATGACGATCCCCAATGCCTTCATGGTGGAGAGGTGCCGATACACTCGAGGCTTTAATTCGCCGAGTTTGAATGCCAAATCGGTCAGTCCGATTGGGCCATCGGCATTGGATAGTTCATCGAGGATACGAAAAGCCGCTTGCAGCGACTGCAGTCCGCCGCCTGCCTCCGCCCGCGATTTGCCCGGCGGCGTCACTGCCTTGATGCCGGCGGCTATTAGCTTTTTAGCCATCGCGGTATAATAAACGAAACAGAATTTCGCTGAGCGAAACTATTTGCACGAGTTAGTGCACTGGAGGCTGCATGTTTCTAAAGAACTGCTGGTATGTGGCGGCGCTGGATCATGAGTTGATCGACGGCAAATTGCTTGGCCGCACAGTACTCGGTGAGCATTTGTTAATTTATCGGGGCGAGAGCGGCAGCGTCATTGCAATGAACGATCGATGTCCACATCGAGGCGCGCTGCTCTCCAAGGGACGCCTAGAGGGCGATGGGGTGCGCTGCATGTATCACGGCATCAAATATGACGGATCCGGCAAGTGCGTGCAGATTCCCGGGCAGGAGATGATCCCGCCCAAGCTGCGGGTCAGAAGCTACCCCATCGTGAAGCGCGGCCACTTCATCTGGGTGTGGATGGGCGACGCCGCGAAAGCGGATCCCGCGTCGATCCTGGATCTTCCCTATCTGCAGGATGCTGCGTGGAAGGGTATTCCCGCCTATATTCACTACGATGCCAATTATTTGCTGATCGTCGACAATCTCAGCGATTTCTCGCATCTTGCGTTCGTGCATACCAGGACGCTCGGCGGCTCGGAGGAATACGCCTTTATAACCAAACCGACAGCCGTTGAGCGATTGGAACGTGGTTTTCGGGTCGAACGGTGGCATTGGAACAGCGACCCGCCCCCGTTCCACAAGAAAGTGATCCACGATAGGAGCGTCAAGCTCGACCGCCGCAATATCGCGACGATGACCGTGCCCGGTATTTTCAATATGGAAACCTTGTTTGCGGCTGCGGGAGAGGGCGAGAAGGCGGCACGCGCCGGCGGCGCCACGGAGTACCGAAACTGTCAGTTTATGACGCCGGAAACCGAGCGAACGACCCACTTCTTCTGGACTTATCTCAACAACTTCGAGGGTGAGGACTCGACGATTTCCCGCTCACTCCTCGACAGCCTCATTGAAGGCTTCATGGAAGACAAAGAGATCATCGAACGTCAGCAAAAGACACTGGAGGAGGATCCGAGCTTCCAGATGCTCGGGATACAGGCGGACGCACCGCTCGCGCACTTTCGACGAGTCTTAGGCCGGCTCATCGAAGCGGAACGCAACGACGACGCAGCGCGCCTCGTTGAGAGCGGTCGAGGTGTTGCCGGAAATCCACATTCGCCTTGACCCGCGCACCCGGCGGATGGTATGCAACACTTACAAATATCGAAGGGGAAGATAATGTTATGCCGATAAAGTACTACCACGCCGAACCCGTAGCCAATTCACTTAAATCCATGGTACCGCTGCTCGAGAAGGGGATCCCTTTCGAGAGCATTTACGTCGATCTGCACCAATTTGAGCAGCATTCGGAGTGGTTCGTCGCGATCAATCCCGAAGGGCAGGTGCCGGTGCTCGATCACGACGGCCACATCATTACGCACACCACCGTCATCAACGAGTACCTGGAGGATGTGTTTCCCGACGTGCCGCTGCGGCCGCGGGACCCTCTAGGGGCCGCGCGGATGCGGTATTGGAACAAGTTCATCGACGAACACGTTATGAATCATGTGTCGATGCATGGCTGGCACCGGATGGTGGGCATTATCGCACGCAAGATCGATGGCGGTGAGTTCGAGAAGTTCATGGAGCGCATCCCGCTGCCGGATCAACGCAAGAAATGGCAGACCGCGCGCTCGGGTTTCAGTGACGCTGATCTTGCCAACGCGACGCAAAAAATACTCTACGCGGTCGATAAATTGGAAAAGCAACTCGGCGATACCGCGTGGGTTGCGGGAAACGACTACACCCTGGCCGATATCAACTTCTATTCGCACTGCGGCATGATGGTGGAGCGCATGTTTCCCGAGTTGGAAATCGCCAAGCGCTGCCCGCGTCTGGTGGCCTGGCGCGAAAAAATGACATCACGTCCGGCGGTGGCGAGGGCGTTGAAGGGGGAGGATCGCACGGCACCGGGCCTGCGCACTTGGACCGGCCACGCCCGCTAAGCGAGGCGGTTACGCGGCGAGTCCGATGTCCTTGGCATCGACCCAGTTGCCGTGCAGGCCGAAGCGCATGCGGATGGGAATGTTGATGGTGGCGATGGGACCCTTGGCGATCTCGAGCGCGTCGAACAGCAAGAGATCGCTGCGATGTTCGTCGAGGCGGTTGCAAATCTGCACGATCCAACCGTCGCCCTCAGGCGCCGTAATGCTGCGTGGAATGAAACAGGCCTCTTGCAGGCTCGATAGCGGCCCGCACCACCAGTGCTGTTCCAGCCCCGTTGCCAAATCTTTGTGGAACAAGCAATTCATCAGCAAGCCACCGGCACTTCCACCCCGCAGTTCCACCGGGCGCCGCATGTCCATCTCGAGCAGCCAACCGTGGCGGTAGGGTAGGCCGGCGAACCGGTCATCGATGCGGGGAAACTCCGCCGCCGTATCGGTGAGCCTCCGGATCCCGGCGAACTCGGTGGATTTCGACCCCATGTCGACTGTCCATCGCGTCAGGTAGCTCATCGCTTCCTTGCCGTTGAACGGTGCGCCGTGCACATCCGGGAAGAACGGGAACATGTTGTTCTTTGCTTCCGCGGTGTCGAAGTGGATTCTCTTGCCTTCTTGATGCGCGTTCAACACGTGACTTGCAAAACAATTGTCGCGTTTGAACCAGCGAATATCGCGCGCGTCCTGTGCCGTGCGCCTCGGCAGCACTCCTAGATACACGGGCAGGGTGGTATCGAAGCCGAAGTGCGGCAGCCCCTTCCTCAGCCGGTCCCAGTTTCCGATCGAGGGCACGATGTGGAAGAGGGCGTAATCTTCTGTGATGGCAAAGTCATGCATCATGCAGTAGTAGGGTGCCTTGAACCATAACTCGCGGATCAGCTCGCCGGCGGGCGTGATCTCGTAATACGCGCAGTCGTCGCTGCACAGACCGGAGGAGGCGTAGCCGAAGGCGATCATGTTGCCCGTCCGAGGGTCTATTTTCGGGTGCGCGGTGAATGTCTGGCCGGTCATTTTGCCGCCGAACCAGGTGTAGCCCTCCGTCTCCATGGTCACGGGATTCATGATCAGCGCCGGGGAGTCCTCCTTTAACGCATACAGCTTGCCGCCGTAAATCCAGGCGTTCGTATTCGCGGTGCCGCGAATCTTCCCCTTCACGGATTCATCGTCGGTCAGAGGATTGCGATAAGCCCCAAATAAACCCTTGCCGGCGGCATTTTCCAGCTTCCATTTGTCCGTTTGCGCCCAGCGCTGCCGGAAGTCGCATTCGCCGTCGTGAAAGTGAAATCGGGTGATCATGCCGTCGCCGTTGAAGGCAATATCGTCGCCGAGCCGCGGCGGAAACTGCGGGTCCGGTTGAACCCGGTAAAATGCGCCGTTCAGCTCCTTTGGAATGGTGCCCTGATGGGCCAGACGTAGAATGTCTGCTTCCACGCGAGACGGGGTGTTGAAGCCGGTAAAGCTGAACGTGTCAGGGAAATGGCCCACATCGGTGCTCCCCGTTGGTTTTGTAAGTTACACTAACGATTATACCAAGGTTATTCGATGCCAAAACAAAAAGAAATCGTCGCCATCACCACAGCGCATGTCGATGGGGATGAGGATATCGGTGAAATTCGCAACATCGTTGGTTTTCATATTCGACTGGCGCATGGCGCCGTGTACCGGCATTTCACCGAGCGGTTTACGCACATCGATCTCACGCAAAAACAGGTATCGGTGCTTTGGCTGGTGGGGGATCATCCCGATATCGCCCAGGCCGATCTTGCGAAGCGCATGCGCATGGACCGTGCCACCACCATGGCCATCGTCAATCGATTGGAGTCTCGAGGATATTTGGTTCGCGGCAAATCCAAGAGCGACGGACGCAAGCAGACTTTGAACCTCACCGCGTCAGGACGCAAGGCACTGCTTACCTCGAAGCGAGCGATTCAGCAGCACGAGCAATGGCTTAAATCGCGCTTCTCGAAGAAGGAAACCGACAAACTGATCGAGTTGCTCGGCAGGATTCACGAATAGAGCGTCCGCCGCGCTTCTATGCGAACGACCATAGCCGCGACACCGTCGAGATCCGCGTGTCGCATGTGGCTTCTGACGAACCCTCCTGTGGGACGCACACGCCACCTCGCGCTCGCATTGAAATGAAGGCTCTCGCGCTGTAGTTTGACTGACCCGCCTCCGGTTCGGAATACAAATTCGCGAATTCAGTTCCTCGAAAAGTCAGCGCCGGCACGGAATTCAATTGAATACCGTTCCCGGAGTAGGGACGAGTGGTGTCGCGGAATGCGGAGTGCGGGCAGCACCAGGCCAAACACGCGGTCCTTAGCCTTCCGTGAAGCCTTCGCGCGCGCGGCTGTTGTCGATGACGATGGTTTTTCCGGTTACGGGATGCGGATAATGAAATGGAATCGTATCCGTCGCCGGCCACAGGCGGGGCACCGGCTTGATCAGCGCGTCGGGACCCAGCGGATCCTGCGGATATGTCGTTTTGGCCATGGGAATGAAGTCGATGGGAGTCTTCGGCCAGCCTTCGGCGAAGCTGCCGTGCCAGAAGGGGAAATAGCGCAGCGCCTTGATCTTCCACACGCCTTTCTCGCGAACGTAGTCGTTTTCGTAGATGCCACCTTCCCACCAGGCGCGCGGTTCACCCTTCGCGGTTTGGTGCAAGCCGGCCTGCATCATTGATCGACCGCGAAGCTGTGCGGTTTGGCGGTCCGGCGCTACATCGATGACCATCTGCAACTGTGGGTGATCGAGCAACCAGCCGTAGCGTGGACCGTTATGACCTTGCGTGAAATTCTTCTGAAACCGGTCTATGTAAAGACGACGCACGCCCGCCTTGCCCTTGTATATACCTCCCAGGAACCAGACATCGCCATCATCGGCGAACAGATCGACCACTTCATTGTACTGAGTTTTGTCGATGAAATAGCCGTAGGTGTACTGGACACGGCGAATCTGATGGATGTCCTGTTGAATCGCCAGTTCATTCTCGAGTTTGTCGATGCGGGCAGTTAGCATGGCGATGGCGTCCATAGGATTCTCCGTTGTTTCTTATCAAGAATGACGTGTTGCGCTAGCTTTCGATGTAAACATCGCCCGAGTTCAGCCAACTCCTCTCACATATTTGTACGTATAGCATACAAAATCAAGTGGAAAATGATCCTACCTTTCCGGCCATCTGAACCGACGGCTCGCCAATCATTGCCGCGGGGTCGTGCGTATGGCGCGCGGTGGCGTCAGGCTATTTCGACAAATCCGTGAATAGCGACAGGAAATAATTGATCGACGGCGGAATGTTGGCGAGCGGCGCGCGCTCGTTCAGTCCGTGGCTGAATCGATCGGCTGTCTTGATAAATAACGGACTGACGCCATAGCTTGGCACGCCGTCGTGACGGAACCACATGCTATCACTGGCTCCTGCTGACATGGAAGGGAACACCGGAACGCCGGGATAGTTCAAGCGGATTGCTTTGGTGACCGCGGACACCACATCTTGGCGGATCGGCGATGCGTCGGTCATGGTGCTGCCCTCAGAGACATCCTTGAAATGAATTGCGGGATCGGCGGCCACTCGTTGCAGCTCGGCCATGATCTCGGCGGGCGGGTGACCGGGAAATATCCGGCAGTTGATGTTGGCGGTGGCGCGCTGCGGCAGGGCGTTCTGCGCGTGACCGCCGTTTACCGTGGTCGTAACGCAGGTGGTGCCGATGCGGCCTACCGACGAGGGGTTGGCGCGCAGCACCGCGACCGCGCGCGCGTTGTTGGAATCGGCGACGAAATCACGCATGGCGGCGGCGGTTTCGGCTTCCTCGTAGCGTGCCGCCTCGGTGAAGTAGCCGCGGGTGATGTCATTGAGCTCAGGCTTGAATCTATAGTTGCCGATTTTCACCAGGCCGGCGGCCAGTTGCGTGATGGCATTGTCGTCCCGCGGCGCAGAGCTGTGGCCGCCCGGATTGGTCACGGTGAGTTCGAAGTCGGCGTAGGTCTTTTCCGCACCCTGCCAGGTCAGATATACGGGTTTACCGTCTTTGCCGAGCAGGCCGCCCGCGCCGTCAATGTTGAGCACCAGCTCGGCATTCGACAGCTGCTTCGCGATGATTGCGGAAGTTTTCATCGTCGTCTCTTCATCGCCGGAAAATTCCAGGATGATCTTGCGCTTAGGCTTAAAACCCTGCCGTTTGAGTTCCACAAGGGCTGCGATGGCGAGCGTGTCATCGAGCTTCATGTCGCTGGCGCCGCGTCCGAAGAGAAAGCCGTTTTCGAGCACCGGGGTAAACGGGTCGCGCTGCCAGTCGGCAGGCTTGGCCTCAACGACATCCATGTGGCCCGAAATAACCAGCGGCTTGAGCGTGGAATTACTGCCGGGCCAACG
>JBDUEQ010000027.1:0-11075 GCA_040002315.1 Gammaproteobacteria bacterium | reverse complement strand
TCGCCCCGCGAAGGCTCGCCTCGCGAAGGGTCGCCCAACGATCCTTCGTCCAAAGCGCACGGCCGTCCCGCGAGCCGACCGGCTCACTGATGGTCCCTGGGAATGGGTTCCTCCCAGATCTTGGTGCGAATGACGACGCCGTCGCGTAACAGGGTGCGGGTGTATTTATAAAAGAATGTTTGGGCACTGCTTGACACATCGAGACGGCCGCGCCAGGTGAGCACGTGGTCCTTCACGGCCTGAATGTATTCCGAATCACCCTGCACACGCGCAAGTTCCGGGTGCGCGTCGTCGACGTCATAGGTGAGCTGTTCCGTGTGATCGAATCTTCCCCACGGGTAGGACGTGGCGGTCTGGCCCTTCCAAATCACCGTGCTGCGCTGTCTGGCCTCATCGCGCAACACCGTCCACTCGCCGGGCCATGAACCGCCGGCCAGCGCCGTGATGCCGGCCGGGGCCTCGAGGGGATCGGGTGCAGCGAACACCGGCGCCGCGGGACCGTGCAGCGGTACCCGAGGCAGGATGATGCGCGAAGCGGCGTCGCCGCCCAGCATGACCGAGGTGGTCATTGGATAAGGGGTCGGCCAATTCATAGGCCACAGAGCGTTGGAAACGGCGACGCGAATACGATGCCCTTGCGGAAATACCCAAGACGCGAGATGCAAGTTGAGGGACAGTCCATAGAGTTTGCCCGGCACCAAGTCCTTTGGATCAGACATGGAATCGCGCTGCGCGCCGTTGATGCCGGCGCCGGTGACCATGGTCACGCGCCCATCCGGCGCGACATCGGACAGGCGTACGAACCAATCGGCCAACTTTACGTCGGCGGCCACCCGCAAGTTGACGCGAGGCACACCGAGAATCGCGACTTCGTCCGAGAGCGGTTCAGAGTCATAGGTGAGGCTGAACGCGTCCACCGGCCGTTGGTCCGTCAATAACTCTCCCCACCAGAAGCCCGCTTCGACGCCCACCGACGGAACGTAGCGAAGCTGATCGCGGCCGGCGAGAGCGTTATTCGACGAGAGGCGATGATCCGGCTGAAGATACAGCGGCATCTGCTCAAGACCGGCCGGTGGCCAGGACTCGGCGCGCCATTCGCCGGGTATGTCCTGCGGCTGCGCTTCGGGCGGATGCCAGTGCTGCTGATAAATGACCACTCGCGGATCCTCGAGAACGCCCGTGTCGCGGCCCTTTAACCAGTAGTCGAACCAACGCACGGCCTGGTCGCGCCATTCAAATAGCGGCCCGTAGTCGCTGCCGTTGGGGAAGCCGTGGTTCCACGGGCCGATCCAGGCCTTGATCGGTGATTTCACTTTCTCCAGCATGCGCGGAATACTGTCGCGATAGCCGTCCTGCAAGCCGCCGATCAAAAAGGCCGGAACTTGCAGTGTTTGTATCGGCCGCAGCGGCGCGCGCCAGAATGCACCGTCGCGCTGCTGCTTCATGTAATTGAGCGACCAGGGCTCAGAATTCATGCGCGGGCCGATCACCGACTCGTCCAGGCTGAAATCCGGTGCTCCCGGACGTCCCTGATCCAAGTCCATGGTGAGTTCGAACTCGTCGACGTGAAATACGCCATCCACATAGTGCACGTCTTCCTTGAACAACTCCTCGGTGGCGGCCACGGCGAGAATGGCCTTGAGCGCCGGCGGTCTACGCAGTGCCATCTGAATCGAGTTAAAGCCGCCCCAGGAGATCCCGAGCATGCCGACCTTGCCGTTCGACCACGACTGACTGGCCAACCAGGCGATGATCTGCTCGCCGTCGCGCTGCTCCTGCGCCGAATATTCCCGATCGGGCGGCGTGCCCTCGCTGGCGCCGAATCCGCGAATATCGACGCGTGCGCCGACGTAGCCGCGTCGCGCGAAATAGGCATGCGTACCATAGTCGCGGATGGCCTCATCGTCGTCTTTTCGATAGGGCAGGTATTCGAGCAGTGCGGGCACGCGCGTGCCGGCTTTGAGTCCCGCAGGCATATATAGAGTGACGGCAAGGCGGACCCCGTCCTGCATCGGTATCCATGTCTTCTTGAGTTCGACCCCATAGGTGGGAGGCGATGGCGGGAGCGAGGCGCCCAGCGCAGAAAAGACGACGCAAAACATGGAAATCCCGATCAGGCGGCTCAACATATTCACTCCCGTTCCCCCGAACCCATCGTAAGGCGAATCCTTGCACATTGAAACTGGAGTGCTGCGCCTGTTAACTCCATCGCGGACTCGGGCCAGCGCACTCCATATACTCCGATGCGATGACAGAAGAACAAGCGCGGTCGTACATGACCAAACTGCTGACTGCGATGAGCAAGGCAGAGGGATCCGACCTTTTCATATCCCATGATTTTCCGCCGAGCATGAAGACTCACGGCACCATGCGGCCGATGACGTCGCAGAAGCTCTCCGGCGAATTCACGCGGGAGCTGGCGAATTCACTGATGAATCAGCGCCAGCGCGACGAATTCGCCAAGGAGTTCGAGTGCAATTTCGCCATCTCCATTGCGGATGTGGCGCGTTTCCGAGTCAACGTCTTCATTCAGCAGCAGCACGTGGGCATGGTGATCAGGACCATCCCCAAGGAAATCCCCAGCTTCGCGACCCTGGCCTTGCCGGAAATCCTCAAGGATATCGTCATGACCAACCGCGGTCTGGTGCTGGTGGTGGGCGCCACCGGCTCGGGGAAATCCACGACTCTGGCGGCCATGATCGATCACCGCAACCGCTCCACCCCCGGCCATATCATCACGGTCGAGGATCCGGTCGAGTTCATACATCAATCGCACCAGTCCTTGGTTACCCACCGGGAAGTAGGCATAGACACACATTCATGGCATCACGCGCTGAAGAACACGCTGCGGCAGGCTCCGGATGTGATTCTGATCGGCGAGATACGCGATGCCGAGACCATGGAACATGCGGTGGCATTCGCCGAGACCGGGCATTTGTGCATGGGCACGCTGCATGCCAACAGCGCCAATCAGACCATCGATCGCATCATCAATTTCTTTTCCGAAGAGCGGCGCAAGCAATTGCTCATGGATCTGTCCAGCAATCTGCGGGCCATCGTCTCGCAGCGCCTGATCCGCACCGTCGACGGCAAAGGGCGCAGGGCGGCCATGGAGATCCTGATCAATACGCCCATCATTGCCGAGAAAATTCTCAAGGGAGAGTTTCACGAGATCAAGGCAATCATGGCGAAGTCGCGCGAACTCGGTATGCGCACCTTCGATTGGTCGCTGTTCGAGCTCTATAACGACGGCGACATTTCGTATGACGAGGCGATCCGTAATGCTGATTCAGCGAACGAGCTGCGATTGAATATAAAGCTGAACGGCACTCGTGCCGCCCCGGCCATGACGGCATCGGTTTCCTAAAGGAACTCTGGGCTCAGGCGCAATCCGCCAAGTCATCATCGTCCGTCTCGAGCAGCGATTCATCGACGAACATGGGATTTTCCGAGGCGATCTGACGGCCCATGGACGCAATCCGCTCCCACTCGTCGGCGGGCAGGTGGTGGCGCTCACGCGCGAATTTCTGCACCACTTCGAGAAAGGCCTGTCGATTGGTGGAGGCGGCCGAGTAGTAGAGCTCCAGCAGTTTGAGGCGCAGATCGTGACGGTCGGGCTCGCGCTCGATTGCCAGTTTCAGCACGTCCGCGAGATTCGTGCGCCGCTCCTTCATCACCACCTGCTCATTGAGCACGCTCGGCATCTGCACATGTTGTGCGGTCATGTCGAGGTCGAGCAGGTTGTAGTCGAGCGGCGTCGTATCGAGGCGAACAGTACCGCGATCAGCCCGCATGTTGACAGTGACGTCCTGGGGTGCGACGCGCGAGAAGGAGCCGCTGGCAATGCTGCTGCGTGCGGCCGGCTCGCCGGCGGATATGATGGGCAACAGGGGCTGCGTCGACTCGTCGCGCCTCGGTTCGAGAATGGCCTGCAAATCGGGACGAGTGTCGCCGGAGGCGGCGATGGGAGTGTATTCTTGCACGGGTCGGTGGGTGGGGGCTTTGGCTGATTGCTGTGCCTGCAATGGCTCGACGTTGGGTAGAGTCTCGGCCAAGTCCTCGGCGCTGCCGACGGCGGCGATCGCGTTGGTATCCGATCCGGCATTGATGCCCACACTCGACGGCTGCGGGGGCAGCGTGCGGCGGCGCATCCGGAAGTACAGGGCCGCGAGGGCCGTGCCCAATAGACCAAGACCGCCGGCGATCGACAGGGCGGTGAAGTCGGACTTAATCCTCGGGTGCGGCGCAGCTGCAAGCACCGCTGCGGCCAGGATGGGCTTCTGCGCGAGCACCGGCTTTACGGCGACCGCCGGCTTCGCGTCGCGTGCCGCCTTCTCCAGCAAGCTCTGCAACTGAGCGTCCGTGCTATGCAGCGCCTTGTTCGACTCGTTCAGTTCCTGTTCCAGTGATTTCACTCGTCGGTCGAGTACTTCCGGGGTCGATTGCTCGGGAACAGTCGTCGATTCTGCAGCGGGTGCGGGCTGTGCCGTACTCGATGCGACCAGCCGCGCGCCTGACCGCCACGCCGCCATCTGTGCGCGTACCTCGTTGCTGGCCTCCGCCTTGGAGATTGCCGCCAACTCCGCATGTGCGGGTATGGTAAGCAGGGCGCCACGATGCAAACGGTTGATGTTGTTGTCGAAGGCCGTCGGGTTTGCACGAAAGATCGCGATCATCATCTTCTGCAAGTCGGACTGGGTTCGCTCGCCTACGCGCCAGGCGATGCCGCGCAGCGTGGCTTTTGCGCCCACCTTGATATGAGTCATCTTGCGGGTGGGCGTCGAGGACACGGTCGGCGCTTCGGCGACTGCCGGCGGTGTAGCGACCGCAGCCGGTGCAGCGACCGCGGCCGGATTGGCATCGGCCGTCGATTCCGCAGCTACCGTCGCAGTAGCCGTCACGGCGGGCGAGGCTGCCGGGACTTCAATGGCGAGCTGGGTCTTCAGGGAGTGGGCGTAGTCAGCGGGGTCGAGCAGTACGGTGTACTGGCGGACGAGTTCTCCATTGTGCCAATTCAGATCAACCAAGAAATTGACCACGGGCTCGGTGAACGATTCGCTGGAACGGACGGCGAGCACCGCGCGTCCGTGACTGTCTTGAACCACTTTGAAAGTCGCCGACGACAGGAATGCCGGGCGATCGGCGCCGTAGCGCAAAAACGTTTCACGATTCGCGAGCGAGGCACGCAGGTCGGTGAGTTCCAGCGCGGTCGCGCCGACGATGTCGATCTCAGCGGCAAAGTTTTCATTGAGCGCGGAATCGACATGAATGTCGCCCAGTCCGATCGCATGCGCAGCACCGGGCACAGAGAGGGCCATCATCAACATCAACGGGTTCTTCCCGCTCTGCATCGTCTACTCCAGCGTAACTGCTTGAACACCTCGACGGGTATGTCGAGACGGTACCCATCGCACACCATGGATCGACCTGGGTAAATCCTATGCGACGGAATCCAGGCTTGGATACAAGCGAATTCAAAGACTTCGACGCAGTTCACGCATGCGGGCGGGGAGAGGCGCCGGCATGACTACCCGGTCGCAATTTGAGCGCGGGGAAGTCCCGTCGGCGCCGTCGCTGCGCACGGACCGCGGCATCCGCTGCAATGCAGGCCGATGCGAATTCGAGCGGAGGTTTGCCGGATTGCGGGTTTTGCAGTAGAATGACACCGGTCAAAATGTTTCTACAGACATAACATGTCGCGAGCCTCGATTCACACCAAACCCGAGCCCCGCCGAGTCCTGACCGGCGCCGTGTTGCGCGCATCCGCGCTATTGGAAATAACCCAGTCGAGGCTCGCACAAATTCTGGGATTAAGCCCATCCACCGTGTCGCGTATGGCGAGCGGTGCCTATGCCTTGGACACGCAAAAGAAGGAATGGGAACTGGCTGCGTTGTTCGTGCGTCTGTTCCGCGCGCTCGATGCCGTGATCGGCTCCAACGATTCGGCGGCGCGCGGCTGGCTGAACGGCCAGAATCAGGGTCTTGCCGGCCGTCCGATCGATCTGATCCGTAGCACCGAAGGGTTGGTTCGTGTCGTCCAGTACCTGGACTCCGCGCGCGGTCGAATCTGAGTCGCGGCGGGCGCAGCGGCGCCTGTGGCGGGCAGTCGAGGCGCAGCACATCGCCTCGACGCTGCGGCTGGTGGATAGCGTCGAGGAGCAACTGCTGCTAGAGCGACTGCTGGATGCGAGCAAGCCGCCTGTGCCGCCCGATGCGGGCGATTTACACTACCTGCTGGCCACTCCCTTCCGATATACCTCACCCGTTGGCTCGCGTTTCCGTGCGCCCGCGAATGCCGGCATCTGGTACGGCGCGGAGGCGCAGCGTACGGCCTGCGCCGAGCTCGGCTATTGGCGCTGGCGATTCTTGAGGGACAGCGAGGTTTTGCAGACGCTGGGGCCGTCTCCGCAAACCGTGTTTCGGGCCGGCATCGACGGCCACCTCGTCGACCTGACTGAGATGCCCTTCAAACGCTCGCGGGTGCAGTGGACGCATCCGGATGACTACGCTGCGTCGCAGGCCTTCGCGGGCGTGGCGCGCGAGGCCAATGTCGATGCCATACGCTATGAATCGGTCCGCGATCCGCTGCATGGCGCAGCGCTGGCTGTGTTGCGTCCGTGTTTCAAGCCGCGCAAGCCCTTGGAGCAGCAGACCTGGTTTTTGACCGTGCGGCGCACGGTGGTGATCTGGCAGCGCGAGGATGAGACCTTCGAGTTCGCTGCCAACGAGTGGCGCCCGCCGGCGTAGGCCGCAAATCGCTTACAATCAGTGCGCGTAAGCGCGTACCCCATTCAAAGGATTTCAATTGAGCCGAAATTTCAAGAGCGACAACGTGACTCCCGCCTGCGATGCCGTCATGGCGGCCGTCAATGCCGCCAACGTGGGCTCGGCGACGTCGTATGGCGGCGATGAGTTCACCGAGCGACTTCAAGCTGTGGCGAGCCGGGTGTTCGGCAGGGAGGTGGCGATTTTTCCGGTGACGACCGGGACCGCGGCCAATTCCCTGGCGCTGTCGCAGTTCGTACCACCCTATGGTGCCGTCTACTGCCACGACGCTGCGCATATCGTCACCGACGAATGCGGGGCGCCGGAGTTCTTCATGGGCGGCGCCAAACTCCTGGGACTGCCCTCGGCCGACGGCAAGATACATCCCGAGCAAGTGGCGGGCGCCATTGCCTTCGCCGAGGACATGGGCGTGCATCACGTTAAACCCGGGGCAGTGAGCCTGACTCAGGCCACCGAGTGGGGGACCGTCTACCAATTGGCCGAACTGTCGGCACTCACCGCCACGGCCAAGAAGCACGGACTGCCGGTGCATATGGACGGTGCAAGATTCGCCAATGCGCTGGTGCACCTTAACTGCGCCCCCGCCGAGGCGACCTGGAAGCTCGGTATCGACGTGCTGTCGTTGGGGGCCACCAAGAACGGTGCGCTATGTGCCGAGGCGGTGGTGTTCTTCGATCCGGCGCAGGCCCGCGACTTCGATCGCCGCCGCAAGCAGGCCGGACATCTGTGGTCGAAGCTGCGATTCTTGAGCGCACAGCTGATCGCGTATCTCGAGGACGACCTGTGGCTAAACAATGCGCGGCATGCGAATGCCATGGCCACTGCGCTGGCTGACGGTTTGCGCAGTGTCGCCGGCGCCACGATCGAGCAGTCGGTGGACGCCAACGAGATATTCGTGGCGCTGCCCGAAGCCACCGTGGCTGCATTGGAGAAGCAAGGATTCGGCTTCTATCGCTGGCCGCTGTGCAATCCCGCGCACGGTGTCGCCATTCGCTTGGTGACTTCTTATGCCACGCCGCTAGCGCATGTGAATGACTTCATCGCCGCGGCCCAGGGCGTGGGCGCGCGCTAGGGCGGGGGCCCCGACGCAACATGCCTCTGCACATCGCCACCGAGTCCTGGCCCTACAAGGTGCCGTTTCGCGTGTCGCGCGGCGCCGAGGCGGCGCTCGATGTAGTGGTGGTGACACTCGTCGATTCGCAGGGCCGCGTCGGCCGCGGCGAGGCCGCGGGGGTGGACTACGACGGTGAGACCATTCCACTGTTGTGCGCACAGATTGAAGCTAAGCGCGTGGACATCGAGCGCGCGATCGCCAGTGCGCCCGTCGCCGCGGCCGTGGGGCACGGATTCGCGGGCCTTGCGACCTTGCTGCCGGCGGGGGGTGCGCGCAACGCGGTGGACTGCGCCTTCTGGGATTTGGCGGCCCAGCAGCGCCGCAAGCCGGTGTGGGAATTGGCGCAACTGCCGAATCCGCGGCGGCTCACCACGTCCATGACATTAGGGATAGACAGCGATGCGGCCGTGACGGCGGGTGCGCAGCACTACGCCGACTGGCCGCTGATCAAGGTAAAGGTGGACGGCGAGCGTCATCTGCACGTGGTGCGATTGGTCCATGCCATCTGTCCGGCAGCGCGGCTCATTATCGATCCGAATCAGGCGTGGTCTTGCGACTTGCTGAATCGTCTCGCACCGGAAATGAAATCCCTCGGGGTGGTACTCATCGAGCAACCCGTGCCGCGCGGAGAAGATGAGAGCTTGCGTGCTTATTCAGGTTCAATACCGCTGGCCGCCGATGAGTCGCTGTCCGACCGCAGTGCGTTGGCGAAGGTCGAGGACTTGTACCAAGTGGTGAACGTCAAGCTCGACAAGACCGGCGGGCTCACCGAGGCGCTGGCGTTGGCACATGACGCCCGGGCGTTGGGACTGCAAGTCATGGTGGGCTGTATGGCGGGAACGTCCCTGGCCATGGCACCCGGAATGGTTGTGGGGCAACTGGCGGAGTTTGTGGATTTGGACGGCCCGCTGCTGCACGCCGCGGACCGGGAGCATGGCATTGCGTACGATCGGGGATTGATGCAATTACCGTCGGCTGATTTATGGGGTTGAAAAAATGATGTCATCTTGCTTCCTTGGCCGCGCTCGGTCGAGCGCATTTGTAGTGGCTGCCGCGGCGCTGGCGTGTGTACCGCTGCTGTTCGGCGCTCCGGCCCGCAGCGCCGAACCGCCATTCGATCTCATCATCGCCAACGGTCACATCATCGACGGCACGGGCTCGCCCTGGTACTCGGGCGATGTGGGCATTCGCGACGGGCGCGTCGCGGCCATTGGCAAATTGACCAAGGCAGCGGCCAAGCAACGCATCGATGCCGCGGGCAAGGTGGTGGCGCCGGGGTTCATCGACATGCTGGGCCAGTCGGAATTCACCATCCTGGTCGAGCCGCGGCTGCCGTCGAAGATTTATCAGGGCATCACCACGGAAATCACGGGCGAGGGCAACTCCGCAGCCCCCATGACCGGCCACGCGCGGCTTGAATCGGCCGCAGCGCTGGAGCATTACGGCCTGAAGGCGGATTGGCAGACGCTGGGCGAGTACTTTGCGCGTTTGGAGCGTCAGGGGATGGGCATCAATCTGGGGTCGTATGTGGGAGCGACCACGCTGCGGGAGGTGGTGATCGGCACCGACAATCGCCCGCCGACGCCCGCGGAACTCGAGCGCATGCGGGCCTTGGTGCGCGAGGCCATGGAAGAGGGCGCTATGGGCGTGTCGACGTCGTTGGAATACGCGCCTGCGCCCTATGCCAGAACCGAGGAGTTGATTGCGCTGGCAGCGCAGGCCGCGCCCTACGGCGGCATCTACGCCACGCACATGCGCTCGGAAGGCGACGGCATGATGGCCGCGCTCGAGGAAACTTTTCGAATTGCGCGCGAAGCGCACATCCCTGCGGAAATCTGGCATTTGAAAGTGGCCGGGAAGAAGAACTGGGGACACATGCCCGATGTCGTCAAGCGCATCGAGGCGGCGCGCGCCGCCGGGCTCGACATCACCGCGGACACGTATGCGTACACGGCGTGGTTCAACGACATGTCCGCCTTCGTGCCGCCGTGGGCGCATGACGGCGGCAATGACCAGTTGATCGCGCGTCTGAAGGATCCGGCCACACGGGCGCGCATCGTCAAGGACATCAGGGCACCGAGCGAAACCTGGGACAATGAATGGGACGAGGTCCCGGGACCCGCGTCCATTCTCATCGGCGTGGTCAAGAACCCGGCACTGCATTCCTTGCAGGGCCAGACCATCGCGGCCATTGCGAAGGCCCGGGGCAAGGATCCCCTCGAGACTCTGCTCGATATCCTGGTCGAGGACCATGGCTTCACGGGATGCGCGGTGTTCGGCATGCAGGAGGACGATGTGGCGCTGGCGCTGATGCAGCCGTGGGTCTCTGTGAACAACGACAGTTCGGGCGCTTCGCCGGAAGGCATACTCGGCCAGGAGCATCCGCATCCGCGCGCCTACGGCACTTTCCCCCGCATCTTGCGCAAGTACGTGCGCGAGGAGCATCGCTTGTCGCTGCAGGACGCGATACGCAAGTTCTCCGCCTTGCCGGCGCAGCGCATGCGGCTCATCGATCGTGGCGTGTTGAAGCGCGGCATGTGGGCCGACGTGGTGGTTTTCGATCCGGCGACCATTGCCGACCGCTCCACCTTCAGTTCGCCGAATGAACTGGCCTCGGGTATGCAGTGGGTGCTGGTGAACGGGGTGGCGGTGATCGCCGAGGGCAAGATGACCGGCGCCAAACCCGGCAAGGTGCTGCGCGGGCCGGGCTACAAGCCGCGCGCGGCGTCGTAGTCACTGACGGGAGCAGCGGTCCCTGCCAGCAGCATGCTGGTCACCGCCTCTGGCGCCTTTGTCCCTATCCCGGGCACGCTGGTACGCGCTGCTGACCGGCTGTGGCAAAAAAAGTCTCTGAAGACTCGTATGGTTGCCGCCGAGCGGCCGGGCGCGGCCGCCGGCGGCACTTGCCGACCCCGCTTCAGCCTAAGATAAAATGTTAACAATATCATTAGGTTATGCATGAATTGGCGCGCCGCACCGCGGTCGGGTTTAAGCGCGTTTAGCGGCATTTTCGATGTCGGAGTCGGTCGGTAATAGCTGTTGCGGATTTGACAAAGAGACCGCAGGAGACTCTTATAAGCGCCTTACAACCGCGGGGATCAATTGGATGTTCAATTGAAAAGCGTTTCGGAGCCGGTTGGAACGCTCGATGTTGCTCTTGGTCACGCTGCACGAC
>JBDUEQ010000026.1:0-43334 GCA_040002315.1 Gammaproteobacteria bacterium | reverse complement strand
CCCGCACAACACCTCTTTCCGATATCCGCAATATCGGCATCATTGCCCACGTCGACGCCGGCAAGACCACGACCACCGAGCGCATCCTGTATTACACGGGACGTAAGCACACCATTATCGACATTCACGACACCAAGGATCTGAAGACGTCGACGACCACTGATTATCTCGAGCAGGAGCAGAAGCGCGGCATCACGATTCAAAGCGCCGCCGTGTCCGCCTTCTGGCGGGACAAGAAAATAAATCTTATCGACACCCCGGGACACGTTGACTTCACCATCGAGGTCAATCGAAGCCTGCGCGTTCTGGACGGTGCGGTGGTGGTATTCGACGGCGTCGCCGGCGTGGAGCCGCAATCGGAGACCAATTGGCGGCTCGCCGACAACTACGGTGTGCCGCGCATTTGCTACGTCAATAAAATGGATCGCAGCGGCGCGAATTTCCTGCGTTGCGTGGACATGATCAAGAAGCGCCTGGGTGCGCGCCCCTTGCCCGCGCAGCTGCCGATCGGATCGGAAGAGAATTTCAAGGGCATGGTCGATCTGGTCGAAATGAAGGCCCTGGTTTGGGACTCGGACGATAAGGATGCACAGTGGCAGACGCTGGAGATTACCCCGGATCTCGCCGACAAGCTGCACATCACCACCCCGAGCGATAGAAAGCTGCTGGGCGACATTGCCAAGTACCGTACGGAATTGGTCGATACCTGCCTGGAGCAGGACGATGAGGCAATGGAAGCGTACTTAACGCACGGCACCACTCCCTCCGCCGACGTGCTGCGCAAGGCGCTGCGCAAGGGCACGCTGCATTCGGCATTCACCGTTGTCTTGTGCGGTTCTTCGTACAAGAACAAGGGCGTGCAACAGGTGCTCGACGCGGTCGTCGACTATATGCCGGCCCCGACGGACGTTCCTTCAATCAAAACAGTGGACGCCGACGGCGAGCCCATCGGCGAGCGCAAGTGTTCGGATGACGAGCCCTTCTCGGCGCTGGCTTTCAAGGTGATCAATGACGCCTATGGCGCTTTGACCTTTATCCGCGTGTACTCCGGGGTCTTGACCAAAGGCGCCTCGGTGCTGAATTCCACGCGCGGTAAGCGCGAGAAAATCGGCCGCATGGTCGAAATGTTTGCCAAGGAAGCCAATCCCGTTGAGGAAGCCCGCGCCGGCGACATCATCGCGTTGGTGTCCTTGGCCGATACTGAAACCGGCGACACCTTGTGCGATTCTGCCAACCCGGTCGTGCTCGAGCGCATGCGCTTTCCCGACCCCGTCATCAGCGTCTCGGTGAAGTCCAAAGTCAAGGCGGAGCAGGAGAAATTCGGCACTGCGCTCGGAAAAATGGTGCGCGCCGATCCGTCGCTGCATTTGGAGACCGACCGCGAGACCGGTCAAACCATCCTGCGCGGTATGGGCGAACTGCATCTGGAGGTGACGCTGGATCGCATGCGAACCGAGTTCGGCGTGGAAGGTCTCATGGGCGAGCCACAGGTCGCCTATCGCGAAACAATCACCAAGAAGCTGACCGAGCAGTACATCCATAAGAAGCAGACCGGCGGATCCGGCCAGTTTGCCGAAGTGTGGATCACCTTCGAACCGCTGGAGCGCAGTGCCGGCTTCGAGTTTGTCGACAAGACCGTCGGCGGTTCGGTGCCCCGGGAATTCGTGCCCTCGGTGGAGAAGGGCTTGAAGATTCAAAAGGAGGATGGCGTACTCGCGCATTATCCGACCGTGGATTTTCGTGCGACCCTGATCGATGGCAGCTTCCACGACGTCGATTCCAACGCCCTGACCTTCGAAATTGCCGCCAAAGCATGCTTCCGCGAAGCGATACGCAAGGCCGGGCCGATCCTTCTCGAGCCGGTCATGAAAGTCGAAACGGTGACGCCGGGCGATTATTTGGGGGATGTGATCGGCGACATCAACCGCCGCCGCGGAGCGATCCAAGACCAATTGGAGCGCGGCGCCAATATCGCCGTCGTCGCCAATGTGCCGCTGTCGGAAATGTTCGGCTACATCGGACAATTGCGCGGCATGACGAGCGGGCGCGCGTCGTACACCATGGAGTTCTCGCATTACGAGCCCGTGCCGCGTCAGGTCGCCGATGAAGTCATCGCCGAAGTGGCAAAGGCGAAGGCCGCGGCGCTCGCCTGAGGGATTTATTGCTTTACACCTCCGTGGCACCGGCCTATCTTCTGTGAAGTAAAGGTCACATAGGCCGACCGCGTGTGTAGATGTACGAGTGTCAATCGGTGTGTCCCTGCACCCGCGCATTGGCTTGATTACGCTTTAGACCTCTAGAGGCGCCGTGCGGCTTAAGTGCGGGAGGCGCGGGCGCGAACGTCCTCTGGTTCGCACCGAAACCCTTCGAATCCAACGTCTGATTGCACGCGGCCGGCCGGTCTCTGGAGTCCGGCGATGGTCAATTTGCTCAAAAGCATTACGGGAGATCCGCGGGTAAAGCAATTAGGTCCGGGCCTCATTACGGGCGCTGCGGACGACGATCCGAGCGGCATTGCCACGTATTCTCAAGCCGGCGCGCAGTTCGGCTACAGCATGCTGTGGACCTTGCTCTTCACCTATCCGCTGATGGTCGGCATTCAAATGGTCAGCGCCCGTCTGGGCTGCATCACCGGCCGCGGGCTGGCCGCGAACGTAAAGTCGGTGTTCCCACGTTCGGTGCTGTACGGCATCGTCGGTCTGCTGTTGATCGCCAACATGATCAATATCGCCGCGGACATTGCGGCGATGGGCGAGGCGCTGCGCCTGCTGCTGGGCGGCTCGGCGCATCTGTATTCGGTGGCATTTGGCGTGCTGTGCCTGGGGTTGCAGGTCGTTCTGCGCTACGCAACCTATGTGCGTTACCTGAAGTGGCTCACTCTGGCGCTGCTTTCCTACGTTGCGGTGATTTTTACCATTCATGTGGATTGGGTCGCGGTGCTCTCCGAACTGGTGATGCCGCGGCTGGTGCTCGATCACAACACCATCACGATGATTGTGGCGGTGTTCGGCACCACCATCAGCCCGTACCTGTTCTTCTGGCAGGCCGCACAGGAAATGGAGGATCTGCGCGCGATCACGGCCCGCAACGGCGGCGGTTCGCTGCTGCCGTATGCCGAAGAGGCGGCGCGTCAGCATCTGCGGCGCATTCGCTGGGACACCTACATCGGCATGGGCTTCTCGAACTTGATCGCGTTTTTTATCATGTTGAGCACGGCGGCAACGTTGCACGCCGCCGGAATCGTCGACATTCAAACTTCCTCCCAGGCTGCAGAGGCGCTGCGCCCCTTGGGCGGACACACCACATTTCTGTTGTTCAGCTTAGGGATCATCGGTACGGGGATGCTTGCCGTACCGGTGCTGGCGGGCTCGGCCGCCTATGCGGTGTCGGAGAGTTTCGATTGGCAATCGGGCCTGGATATGAAGGTGCACGAGGCACTGGAGTTCTACGGCATCATCGCCATTGCGACGGTGGGCGGTGTGGCGCTGACCTTCACGCATCTGGATCCGGTTCGTGCGCTGGTGTGGAGCGCCGAAATCAACGGCGTCATTGCGATCCCCATCATGGCAATCATGATGCTGCTGGCAGCGCGCGAGGACGTCATGGGGCGATTCGTGATTCGGCCGAAATTGCGCCGTCTCGGCTGGGCGGCGACGGCGGTGATGGCCGTGACTGTATTGGCGATGTTCGTCACGACGTGACGATCGCCCTTATGTAAGCTATGCGCCAATGAAGGAACCATCATCCCTTCCCGAAGCCGCCATCGCTCCGGATGCACGCACCGAAAAACTGAACACCAAGGCGGCGGGGATCATCGGCATTGCGGTAATGTGCAGCCGCGTGCTGGGCCTGGCTCGCGAGTTGATCTTTGCTGCGTTGTTCGGCGGCGGTGCCGCGATGGATGCCTTTACGGCGGCGTTCCGCATTCCCAATCTGCTGCGCGATCTGTTCGCCGAAGGTGCGTTGTCGACGGCGTTCGTCGCCACGTTCAGCAAGACCATCGCGCGCGGCGGCGACGGCGCAGCGTGGCGGCTTGCGAACAAGGTGGCGACACTGGCGAGCGTGGTGTTGGGGGCCTTGTGCATTGCCGGTATGGTGTTTTCGACCGAGCTGGTCGCGACCTTGGCGCCGGGCTTCGGAGCGGAGAAGGCGGCGCTGACGGTGCAACTGACGCGCATCATGTTTCCCTTTATTTTATTGGTGTCGCTCGCCGCGCTGGTGATGGGGATGCTCAATTCCAAGAGCATTTTTGGGATGCCGGCCATGGCATCGAGTTTCTTCAATATCGGATCCATCGTCGGCGGGGTGACTTTAGGGTACTGGATCGATCCTCACTTCGGGCCGCGTGCTCTGTTGGGGTTGGCGGCTGCGACGGTTCTCGGCGGTGCGCTGCAGCTGACGGTGCAACTGCCCTCGCTGGCGCGCTTGGGCTATCGCTTTCGCCCGGATTTTCGCTGGCGCGATGCCGGCGTGAAGGCGATTTTGCTGTTGATGGGACCGGCGGTGATTGCCGCCAGCACCACGCAGTTCAATGTGCTCGTCAATTCGATGTTCGCCTCGACTCTGGGCGATGGACCTATTTTCTGGCTCTCCATTGCGTTTCGCCTGATGCAACTTCCGTTGGGCGTATTTGGTGTTGCGCTCGGTACCGTCACCTTGCCGCTGCTCTCGCGATTGGTGGTGGCCGGGCACATGGCTGCGTTTCGCACCGAGCTTGCCCGCGCGATGCGCCTCGCGCTATTGCTGACGATTCCGTCGACGATAGGCCTCATCATGCTCGCCGAGCCGATCATTTCCGTGCTGTACCAGCACGGCAAATTCAACGCCTATCAAGCGGCGCAGGCCGCGGGCGCGTTGCGCTTCTATGCCATAGGACTTGCCGGCTATGCCGCGCTCAAGGTGTTGGTTAACGCGTTCTACGCTCTGGATCGCCGCAAGACTCCGATGCTGGTGAGTTTTCTTGCGGTGGCGCTCAATTTGCTGCTCAACTGGATATTCACTTTTCGACTGGGTTGGGGACATCGAGGCCTGGCTTTTTCCACGGGCTGCATCGCCAGCGTCAACTTCCTGCTGCTATACGCGCTGATGCGCCGGCACCTCAATGGTTTGGAATCGCGCCGCATGCTGGTAATGCTGGGAAAGGCGTCGGTCGCCGCGACTGCTCTGATGGCGGTATGCGCGGCCTCGTCGCATTGGCTGCTGGCTGACTGGCAGACGCAGCCGTTCATCGCCAAGCTCGGATACCTGCTTGGAACCGTCATTGCGGGCGCAACGGTGTTTGCGGGCTGCGGCATGCTGCTACATATCGAGGAACTGAAAGAACTGCAGGGCGCAATCATGCGCCGCCTGCCGCGCCGGCGCGCTACTTGACCTGTTTGGGTATCTCGAGGCCTTTCGCCACTGCCGGCCGCGCCAAGAAATTGCTCAGCGTCCGCGTGACATGCGGATAGTCCGCGATGCCCACGAGATCTGCCGCTTCGTAAAAGCCGATGAGATTGTTGACCCAGGGAAATGTCGCCACGTCGGCAATGGTGAATGCGTCATCCATGATCCAGGCGCGATCTGCCAGCCGCACATTCAATACGCCGAGCAGCCGTTTCGATTCCGTGACATAGCGATCGCGCGGCCTCCTGTCTTCGAAACTCTTGCCCGCAAACTTATTGAAGAAGCCGACCTGGCCGAACATGGGTCCGATTCCGCTCATCTGAAACATCAGCCATTGAATGGTCTGGTAGCGTGCGGCGGCATCCCGCGGCATGAGCTGTCCGGTCTTCTCCGCCAGATAGAGCAGGATGGCGCCGGACTCGAACAGGGGCAGCGGCTTGCCTGCGGGTCCGTTGGGATCGAGGATGGCCGGGATTTTGTTGTTGGGATTGAGCGACAGGAACTCCGGGCTCGATTGATCGTTGCTGTCGAAGCTTATGCAGTGGGGCTCGTAGGGCAGGCCGATCTCTTCGAGCATGATCGACACCTTGACGCCGTTCGGAGTCGGCAGGGAATAGAGTTGCAGCCGGTCGGGATGCCGGGCGGACCATTTTTTGGTGATGGGAAATCCAGAGAGATCGTTCATGATGAATCCAATGGCGCGGGAGGACGGATGTTAGCCTAGATGATCGGGCAACAACCAAGAGCTGAAGAAACATGCAACCCATCGATCTAGGATTCTCCATGCCCGCCGAGTGGGCGCCGCACTCCGGATGCTGGATGGGATGGCCGCAGCGGGAATCGATCTGGCACGGGCACATCGAGGCGGCTCGCGACGACTATGCGCGGGTGGCGCAGGCGATAGCTCGGTATGAGCCGCTCACTATGCTCGCGAGCCCGGAGCATGCGGCAGACGCAATGATGAGGTGCGGATCGACGGTTCGTGTGCTCGCCGCACCCATCGATGATTCGTGGCTGCGCGACTCGGGCCCCACCTTTTTGCTCGATGCCGCCGGCAAGCGCGCGGCTGCGGCTTTCATCTTCAATGCCTGGGGCGCCAAGTGCCGGCCCTTCGATATGGACGCGGCCATCGGCGCGCGGGTGGCGGAGCTCGCATCGTCGCCGGTATTCCGATCAAACCTCGTCGTCGAAGGCGGTGGATTTCTCTCGGACGGGGAGGGGACACTGATTACAGCCGAGTCCTGCGTGCTCAATCCCAACCGCAATCCGGGCTGGAACAAGGCGCAGGCCGACGCCGAATTGCGCACCATGCTGGGCATGCGAAAAATCATTTGGCTGCCGGGCGATTTGACGGACAACGCGACGGACGGTCATGTCGACGGTTATGTCGCCTTCTTCAAGCCGGGCGCCGTACTTCTGGAAGAAGTCGCCGATCCGGCCGACCCGAGATTTTCCATCATGGCGGAAAACCGCAAGGTTCTCGAATCGGAAACGGATGCGCGTGGGCGCCGCTTTGAGTTGGTACCCATTGTGGAGGCGCCGCGCACGGCGGTGCCGGAGGGAGAGGATATGTACTGCCGGTCGTACGTGAACTTCTATCTCGCGAACGGCGCCGTCGTTGCTCCGGCTTACGGCATCGCAGAAGATGCCGCCGCCGCCGACACGCTGCGGCGCGCGTATCCTCTGCGGAAGGTCATATGCCTCGAGCTGCGCGACTTGTTTCGTGGCGGCGGCGGCATTCACTGCATCACCCAGCAGGAACCGCGCGCTCTGGCTACTTGAACGATCGAAAAGTAGTAGCGTTGGTCCTGTCCGGCGGTCTATCATCGCCAGAACCCGTATCGATTGGCTTTATCGGAACCATCAAGGGACGTTTGTGCAAAAGAAAATATTTTGTGTGTTGGCATATTCCTTTTGGCTGCTACAACTTTGCACGGTCCAGCCGCCAGCCGCCGGCGCCGCCGCAAATCCCGCGGCGGCCCCCGCCCCCGTCACCGCCATTCGCGCCGGCAAACTTATCGACGTGATTACCGGCCATGTACTCGCGAATCAGATCATTGTCATCCGCGGCACGAAAATCGAGGCGGTCGGCACCAATGTGACCATTCCGGATGGCGCGAAAGTGATTGATCTGTCGAAGATGACCGTTCTGCCCGGACTCATCGATTGCCACACTCATCTGGCCGATCTTGCCGACGCCGAGCCCCTGAACGTCCTGCAGAGATCGGTGGCGGAGACGGTCTATCTTGCCATCCCCAATGCCAGCGTGACTTTACTGGCGGGCTTTACCACCGTTCGCGATGTGGGCGTCTATCGGGCGTTCAACGACGTGGCGATGCGCGATGCCATCGAACACGGAATCATCATCGGCCCGCGCATGTATGTGGCGGGGGCCTATGTCACCATCACCGGCGGTGCCGGCGCCATGACCGGCTTACCGCCGGACATCCAGCTGCCGTTGGACCTGCGCTTCGGCGTGGCCGACGGCCCCTGGG
The DNA here is from genome assembly GCA_040002315.1 of Gammaproteobacteria bacterium. GTDB lineage: Bacteria > Pseudomonadota > Gammaproteobacteria > Steroidobacterales > Steroidobacteraceae > Bog-1198. Next base: position 35,454 of record JBDUEQ010000026.1, on the reverse strand, counting down.
AAGTGCGGCAGAGGATTCGCGACCTTGCGCATCGCGGCGCCGATCACATCAAGATCCTATCAACGGGAGCCGTGCTCACGCATGGCAGCAATCCGAAGTCCATCGAGTTCACTCCCGAGGAACTGCGTGCCGCGGTCGAGGAGGCCGCCAACTTCGGCCTGCGTGTCGAAGCGCACGCGCATGCGGCGGAGGGAATTAAGAATGCAATTCGCGCCGGTGTGGCGTCGGTCGAGCACGCAACCCTCATTGACGATGAGGGCATAGCGCTGGCGAAGCAGCATGGCACTTATCTGGACATGGATATTTACGACGAAGAATGCATCCAGTCCTCGTCAAGCACGCCGGCCGACTTTCTGCAGCACGATGCGGAACTGGGCGAGGCGCAGCGCCGCAATTTCACCAAGGCAGTTCGCGCCGGAGTGAAAATGTCCTTCGGCACCGATGCCGGCGTGTGCCCGCACGGAATCAATGCGCGGCAATTCGCATTCATGGTGAAGTACGGCATGACCCCCATGCAGGCAATTCAAGCGGCCACCGTGAATGCGGCGGATCTGATTGGTCATTCCGAGCTATTCGGCTCGATCACGGCCGGCAAGTCGGCGGATATCATCGCCGTGAACGGCGATCCGCTCGCGGACGTCCGTGAGCTCGAGCATGTGCATTTCGTCATGAAAGAAGGCAAGGTCTACAAGCAGGGCGATTAGCGCGCTACTGCTGCCGCCTCGGACTGCCGCAAGCGCGATTTGGCGTGAATTGCGTGTGAACCGCGTCACGTCGGTTGGTCGCACATCGGCGACGATTTGTATCCGGCGCCGGGCGCGGTTACAACGTGGGTCCTAATCATACCCATGATGGATTTGCCATGGCTTTACTCCGTGCCCTCCTGCCGCCCGCGGTCTTATTTCTAGCGGGTCTGCTGCTCGCGGCTTGCGGCGGCGCAGGCACGCAAGTCGCGTCGAACGGCGACTCGACCGGCGACGCTTCGGGGACCCCGGGAATGCTGTCATTGTCGGCCGACAGCGATACGGTTTCGCAGTCGGCTGGCAGCGTGACCCTGAAGGTGACTCGCAGTGGCGGCTCGAGCGGGACCGCCAGCGTCAGCTATGCGACCACCGATGGAACCGCCGTCGCCGGCAGCAATTACACCGCCGCAAATGGCACGCTGACATGGAACGATGGCGATGCTGATGACAAAACCATTGCCGTAGCCGTCAGTGCCACTGCGTTCAGCGGTGCTAAGAGTTTCACGATCAATCTGTCGAGTGTCGGCGGTGCCGGTCTCGGCAGCCCGGCTACGGCCACGATCACCATTAATGGCAACGGAACAGCGGGCGGCAGCAGTCCGGGTACGCTGGCATTGTCGGCTGCGAGCGAAACGGTGCCGCAGACCGCGGGCAGCGTCACGCTGACGGTGACTCGCAGCGGCGGCTCGAGCGGAAACGCCAGCGTCAGCTACGCCACCGCCAATGGAACCGCTCTCGCCGGCAGCAATTATACCGCCAAGAATGGGATCCTGACCTGGAACGATGGGGATGCCGCCGCCAAGACCGTGGTGATTTCGTTGAGCGCCGCGGCTTTCAGCGGCACCAAGAATTTTGCGGTCGATCTATCGAGCGCCGACGGCGCAGCCCTCGGCAGCCCGGCGAGTGCGAACGTCACCATCAACGGCAGCGGAACCAGCGGCGGCAGCGCTCCCGGCACAATGGCATTGTCGGCCGCAAGCGATACGGTGGCGCAGGCGGCGGGCAGCGTGATGCTCACAGTTACTCGCAGCGGCGGCTCGAGCGGCATTGCCAGCGCGAGTTATGCAACCGCCAACGGCAGCGCGATCGCCGGCAGCAACTACACCGCTAAGAGCGGAACCTTGACGTGGGCCAATGGCGACGCCGCGTCGAAGACCTTTGCCGTTTCCTTGAGCGCCACAGCGTTCACCGGCGCCAAGAATTTTACGGTCAAATTATCCAATGCCGCCGGCGCCGGCCTCGGCACCCCGGCGAGTGCCACCGTCACCATCAATGGCAGCGGAAGCGCCGGCAGCGGCACCGGACCGGCAGCGGTCCTGGCCGCGAAACTGGGGTTCCCCGCGCGCTTGTTGGTGGGTCTGGGCGGTCAGGCTAGTACGTCCGATCCGATCGGCACCATGCAATCCCAGGCGCTCACGGTCGACATCTACGATGAGTACCTGGGTACCGGCGACTGGACCAGTTGGAACGCGCCGCCTTGCGACTATGTGTGCATGCTCGCCGCCAAGGCCGATTCGATCGGCGCTGTGCCGATGTTTACCCAGTACCAGATGGCCAACAGCGGTGACGGGAATATCGCGGTCATCAGCGACAATGCCTTCATGACCACGTACTGGGCCCGGGTGAAAATTCTGTACCAGGACCTCGCGGCCTATGACAAACCGGCGCTGGTCAATCTCGAGCCGGATTTCTGGGGTTACGCCTACCAACATTCTCCCGGCGGCGACCCCACCCGATTGGCGGCTCTCGTCACGATAAATCCGGATTGCGCGACGCTGCCCAACAATGTTACCGGCATTGCCGGCTGCCTGATTTCGATGGCGCGCAAGTACGCACCCAAGGCCTATGTGGGTTTTCCGCCGTCCGCCTGGGGAAACTCGGATGCCGTGGTCATCGCCTTCATGAACGCGGTGGGCGCGCAGAACGCCGATTTCATCGTCGAGCAAACATCGGATCGGGATTCTGGCTGCTTTGAAGCGGCGTCCTCAGCGGACGGCTGCGCGCGCGGGGGAAGTGGTTGGTACTGGGATGAGACCAATCAGAGCACTCCGAATTTCCAGCAGCATCTGGCATCGGCCCAGGCCTGGCACACCGGTATCGGCAATCTGCCGCTGATCTGGTGGCAGACCCCGTTGGGCGTGCCCTCGGTGACTGCGGGCGGCATGGACTACCACTTCCGCGACAATCGGGAGCATTACTTCCTGACGCATCCTGCCGAACTCGCGGCAGTCGGTGCTCTTGGCGTGGTATTCGGTACAGGCGAAGTCCACCAGAGCAGCATCAGCACCGACGGCGGCCAATATAAGTCACTGAGCACCACTTATTTCGCAGCACCGGCACCGCTGCCTTGAGACCTGGCGCACGGCCTTCGGGCGCCGGGGATCGGCTATGATGCGCGGAGTAGAGTCATTGCGGGGAGAGGTGCCGTGAAGTTACACCTGCCGACGTCAGTTTGGCCGGTCCTGTTGTTGTGGGTGCTGGGTGCGGCAAACGCCGCGGCTGCTCCTGTGTCCCGCCTCGAGGTGCACATCATCACCGGCGCAGATGAGCTCGCCGCGGGCAGTTCCCTGGAGCTGCGCATCTATGAGGCAGGCAAGAGCGCCAGGCGCTTGCCGCTGGTGCACGGCGACTCCTGGCCGCGCGACTCCACCCACGTTATTCCGGTGAGACTGAGCGAAGCGCTCGATCCCCGCAATGTGGTGCGCTTCGGTTTGTACTACCGGAGTGCGAGCCCGCTGGCCCGTTCATTCGAGATCGTCGCCGCGGATGTGCTGTTGCCCTCGTCCGCCGCACAGCCGGAGCGGCTGCTCGACGCGACATTGTCGGGCGTGATTTCCGGGGGGGGCGAGCTTGCAACCTTGGATCGTGAACAGTCGGCCCTGACTTGCAAGAGCGATGCAGATTGCGACGATAAGCGCAGCTGCAACGGACACGAACGTTGCGCGCCACGGGCTGCAGGCGCCGATGCACGGGGATGCGTGAAGGGCATTCCCGTGGCCTGTCCCGTCAATCAGGTTTGCGGCGAAGGCGTCGGATGCCGCGGCATGTCCGAGCCGCCTAAACCAAAGGAGCCGCCCACATCGCAGGACTCGCCTGCAGCGCAGGATCCCCCTCAACCTTAGAAGCTACTGAGTTTATCGAGGGCCTGCTGCGCGAGCAGGCGCGTCAATTCTCCCGCCGGCAGCGAACGGCGCGCCAGTCGTGCAGCCTGCCCCGCCCACAGATTGCTAAAATCGTCGCGGCCGAGGGTTTCCGCTTTGACTTTAAGCGGAGTCACCGCCGCGGCGGCCGATGGAAACGCCGGCGCGAGCAAGGACAGCGGACCCTGCTCACGCATCAGGCGATTGACGATGCCTCGCGCCGGTTTGCCCGTGAACACATTGGTTATCATGGTGTTCTCATCGCCCACGCCGTCCAGAGCCTCGCGATATAGCCTGGGTAAATTTACTTCGGGGCAGAACAAATAAGCGGTGCCGATTTGCACTGCGGCCGCACCCAGCGCGAAAGCGGCGACGATGCCGCGCGCATCGGCAATGCCGCCCGCCGCGATGATCGGAATCTGCACGGCGTCGGCTATCTGCGGCACCAGCGCGAAGGTTCCGATCTGCTGCGACATGTCTACGGCGAGAAAGCTTCCCCGGTGGCCGCCGGCCTCGAATCCCATGGCGATGACGGCATCGCAACCCCGCTGCTCCAACCAGCGCGCTTCGGCGACGGTGGTGGCCGATGAAATCACCTTGGCCCCAGCTTTCCTGACGCGCTCCAACAAGTTCTGCGACGGCAGCCCGAAATGGAAGCTCACCACGGCCGGGCGATATTCCTCTACCAGATTGCAACAAGCGTCGTCGAAGGGTTTCCGATCGACGGCCGGAGGCACGGCTTCGGGATCCAAACCGAGTTCGACATAGTAAGGTGCAAGCTGGGCGCGCCAATTCAAGCTGCGCACAGAATCCACTGCCGGCGACGGGTGACAGAAGAAATTAAGATTGAGCTGCCGCGAGGTACTGGGGCCGATGAGCGTGAGTGCCGCGCGCATTTGCTCGAGGCTGAGCAGCGCACAGGGCAGAGATCCTAAGCCTCCGGCGTCGCTCACGGCCATGGCCAATTCGGCAGTGGAGGATCCTGCCATCGGCGCCTGAATGATGGGCACCTCGATTTCGAACAAATCCAGAATCCGTCGATCAGGCCAGCTTTGCATGTCACCTCTCATCGCTCTCAACGAAATGCGATCACCACAACAGCGGTCAACGCCAGCAATGCCACGGCTTGAAAGCGATAATCCTGCCACAGGGACACGCTCTTGAGACGCAGCTGTTCGGCGGGATCAAGATCGAGCTTCCATAGCGTGACTGCGCCCGCGGTCGGGGTCGCGGAGCAGGCGCAACTACGCAAACTCACGCCGACGAGAATTGCCGCATCGAGGGCCGTGAGAATTGGCGCCGCGTATAGAAAGTGGAAATGCGTCCAGCGAAACACCACATTGACCAAGAACAACGCCAAGCCTGCGAGCGAGCCCAGAACCATGGTGGCCGCCGCTCCATCCGCATTCGCGCCGCGCCAAAACATGCCCACCAAGAACAGCGCGACTATGGGTGGAACCGCATAGGCCAGTACGGCTTGCAGGTACTGCCAGAGCGACGGGAAGAACTGCAACTGGGGAGCCCAGGCGACGGCGACGAGCAGCAGGGCGGCAGTGCTTATGCGTCCGATTCGGACGACTTGTGCATCCGACATCCGCGGCTTGAATTGCTTGATGACGTCCATGGTGATCAATGTCGATGCCGAATTGAGCATGGATGCGATGGACACCATCGTGGCCGCGACGAAACCTGCCACCACCAATCCGACCAGGCCCGCCGGCAGCAAGTGCAGAATAAGATTGGGGTACACAAGGTCGGGCCGCGACAGCTTCGGGAACAGCAGCAGCGCGCAGGTTCCCGGCAGTACGATCAGGAACAGCACCGGTAGCTTCAATAGGCCGGCGAATAACGCGCCCCAGCGCGCATGATCGGTATTTTTGGCGGACAACATGCGCTGCACTATCGATTGATTAGTGCACCAGTAATAGAATCCCAGCAGCGGTATTCCGAGCAGCAGGCCCGGCCAGGGAACGCCGGCATCGCCGACCGGTCGGATCAGTGAAATTGCTGCCGGCGGCACGCCCTCCATGACGGCGCGCCAGCCGCCGGCACGCGTAAAGGCACCGATTGAAATCATCAACGCACCTGCCATCAACACGATGGCTTGCACCGCTTCGGTGTAGATGACAGCCCGCAGTCCGCCCAACGTCGTGTACAAGCCTGCTGTGCCCGCCAACAGCGCGACGATCAGCCACAGCGGCCACCCGGGAAAGAGCAGCTGGCAGACCAGCGACCCGCTGTACAGCACTCCGGCGGAATCGACGAAGATATTGAGAAAGAGCGTAAGCAAGGCGAAGTGCAGGCGCACGCGCCTATCGTAGCGGCGCTCGAGGAACTCCGGCATGGTGTAGCACTGGCTGCGAATGATGGAGGGCAGCAAAAAGAGGCAGAAGAACACCAGGACTACAATGGCCGACCACTCGTAGTTGTAAACCGCGATGCCCATGGCGTACGCCCCGCCGGCGAGTCCCACCAGCGCGGTGGACGACATATTGGACGCGAGCAGCGCCAAGCCGATTACCGGCCAGGTGGTTGCCCGCGACGCCAGGAAGTAGTCTGCAGGACCAATGCGCCGCCGCGACAGCAGCAGCCCGAGCACGATGAGACCTGTCGTGTACGCCGCCACCACCAGCCAGTCGAGCAGTCCCAGTAGGCCAAACGCGGAGCCGCTATCTGGCATGGCAGACAGCTACTCGGGGCCTCCCGTCAGCCCCTGGCGGAAACCGCGGGTGATACTTTGACAGCGCTGACATTTTTTCTTCTAATCCTGTAAGCTGTGTGCTCGCGAAGGCATCTAGTGGCGATGTTGAGCGTTTCATCATCATTGTTAATATAACAATTACATATAGTTGCAGTGCATTCGTGTTCATAAAATTAAGTCGCTCACACTGCCTTGCCACCGCCACTGCAGCCCTCCTGGGGTGCGCCGCCGTCTCGTCCTCGACGGCAGCTCCTGCAAATAGTGTACATCCCGAACTTTGGCCTGCGGCGGTGCCCGCAGCACCGGACCCCACCACTGAGACCTTCGTGCAAGGGCTGCTCTCGCGCATGAGCCTGGAGGAAAAGGTAGGCCAAATGATACAGGCCGACATTGCTTCGATCTCTCCAGCCGAATTGCGCAACTATAAATTGGGTTCCATCTTGGCGGGTGGCGGAGCGGCACCGGGCAACAATGTGCGCACCACTGCTCAGGCGTGGCTGGATCTGACCGACGAGTTCCACCGCGCCTCATTGGCGGTGGCGGGTACCGCCCACCCACCGATACCGCTTCTGTTCGGCATCGACGCCGTCCACGGACATGCCAAGATTCTGGGCGCCACCATTTTCCCGCATAATATCGGGCTCGGCGCCGCGCATGATCCTCCGTTGCTCCGTCGTATCGGTGAGGCGACAGCCGAGGAGGTTGCTGCAACCGGTATCGACTGGACATTCGCGCCGACAGTCGCGGTCGCACGCGATGTGCGTTGGGGTCGATCCTACGAGAGCTATTCGGAATCGCCCGACTTGGTCGCCGAGTACGCCGCGGCCATGGTTACGGGTCTTCAAGGCGAGCGCGGCACGCCGCAATTCATGGCGCCGGGGCACACTCTGTCATCGGTCAAACATTTTTTGGGCGACGGCGGCACCCTCGGGGGAAGAGATCAGGGCAATACCGTCCTCTCCGAGGCGGAGCTTCGCGCCGTACATGGGGCCGGATATCCAGCGGCCATCAAAGCGGGCGCAATGATCGTCATGGCCTCCTATAACAGCTGGAATGGCGTCAAGCTGCACGGTGACCATTACTTGCTGACCGAAATTTTGAAGGGCCGGCTCGGCTTCGACGGATTTATCGTCGGTGACTGGAATGCGCATGAAGAGATTCCGGGATGTACCAAGTACCGCTGCGCCGCCGCGGTTCTGGCCGGCGTCGACATGTTGATGGCACCTGACAGCTGGCGGGAGCTGTATAAGAACACCCTGGCCCAGGCGCGCGCCGGTGCGATTCCCCGGTCGCGCATTGACGATGCGGTGCGCAGAATTTTGCGGGTCAAGAGCATTGCCGGATTGTTCCGCCGGGCCGCCCCCCAACAACGCGACGTGGGCGATTTTTCGCACCTGGGCAGCGCGGCGCATCGAGCGCTGGCACGCGAGGCCGTGCGCAAATCCCTGGTGCTGCTGAAGAACGATCACGGCACTCTGCCCTTGAATCCGCGCGCCAAAATACTCGTCGCCGGCGACGCGGCGGATTCCATCGGCGCGCAGACCGGAGGCTGGACCATCGATTGGCAGGGCGATCAAAACAGCAACGCAGACTTTCCGGGTGCCACATCCATCTTCGCGGGCATCCAGGCGGCGGTGACCTCGGCAGGCGGCTCGGCCGCCCTTTCCAAGGACGGTCGATTTGCGGACAAGCCCGATGCTGCCATCGTGGTTTTCGGCGAAGATCCCTACGCGGAATTCGAAGGCGATCGGGAAAATCTCGAATTCTCTGCCGGCGATACACATGACCTCGCGCTGCTGCGGCGCCTGGCGAAGGCGGGCGTGCCCACTGTCGCAGTCTTCTTATCAGGACGACCTCTGTGGGTGAATCGTGAGATCAACGCCGCGGACGCTTTCGTGGCCGCGTGGCTGCCGGGCAGTGAGGGTGAGGGGGTCGCTGACCTGCTGTTCCGTTCAGCCAACGCTGAACACTACGATTTTACGGGACGCCTGGCGTTTTCGTGGCCGGAGACCGCGATGCCGGTGACCTTCGGTGCGGACGGCAAGGTCTCAGGCGCATTATTTGCGCGGGGATATGGCCTCCACTATGGCAGCAATAGCCCATCGCCGCGGCTATCAGAGGAGCCTCGAATACCGCCGCATTGGGTTGCCGCACCGGGAAGCCTGTTTCATGAGGGTCACGTCACTGCGCCGTGGTCCATTTTCGTCGCCGACAGCGGTTCCGAGGTTCACCTCACGACGTCGCGGCAGGAGAGCCCTCACGCTGCCGTAGTCGTTACGGCGACTCCGGAGGGTGCTAAGGCGGTTTGGAGCGGCGTGCGAAGCGGCATATTCCGGGTATCCGGCCGTGCGAGCGACCTGCGGCCCAAGGTTGCGCAGCGTGCCACTTTGGAGGTTCGTTATCGCATTGACCGGGCACCGGACCGCGCAGTCACCTTAGCGCTGCAATGTGCCGAGCCATCTTGCGGCGCCCGGGCGGGCGCGATGTTGGATGTGACTCGAGTGCTCAAGGATTCACAGGTCGGAGCCTGGCAGCACCTATCCATACCGCTGGCCTGCTTTTCGGCCGCGGGAGCGGACCTCGCGGCGGTGCTGGCGCCGTTTGTCATCGAAACCTCGGGCCGGCTCGAATTGACCGTCGCGGAACTTGGTTTCGCGCAAGAAGGTGAGGCGCAGCGGCTTGCTTGTCCTTGAACTTTCACCCCGGATTTGGAGTGCGTCGACCGCGCGAGCCGCTAATATAGGCGCACATTGTCGAGGTTCATAAGATTGGCCATCAACTCAACTCCGGCGTCGGTCACCATTCAAGAAGTGGCAGACCTCGCCAAGGTCTCGCCCAAGACGGTATCCCGGGTCATCAACAATGAACCTCGAGTCCGCTCGGACACTCGCGCGCGGATTCTCGAGGCCATCGAGCAGCTCAACTACCGGCCCAATCTCAATGCGCGTGGCCTCGCGAGCAATCGATCCTTCCTCATTGGACTGTTCTGCGAGCGGCCCGGGGACTATTTGAGCGAATTTCAGGCTGGAGCCGTCGCACGCTGCCGCGAGTCCAACCTGCACTTGATGGTCGAGCCGTGGGATGTTGAGAGTCCCCTCATCGACAAGCAAATCGACACCCTACTCGGACAACTGCGCCTGGAGGGGGTCATTTTGTTACCCCCCTTGAGCGACCATCCCGTCGTTTTGAGCAAGCTGCGCGAGGCCTCGATCCCCATCGTGCGGATCGCGCCGAAGCAGAACGTAAGCGCCACTCCGTCGATCGGGATCGACGACTACGCGGCCGCCCGTCAGGTCACCGCGCACCTGTTGGGTCTCGGACATCGGCGCATTGGCTTCATGCTGGGAAGGCCGGAGCATGGCGCCACCGAGCAGCGCTATTTGGGCTTCGTCGACGAAATGCGCGCACGGCAAATTCCAGTCGACTCCGACCTGGTGCAAACCGGCAACTTCATATTCGCCGATGGGTTGATTTGCGCCGAGCGCATGCTGCGTGCGGCGACGCCGCCCACTGCGATTTTCGCCAGCAATGACGACATGGCAGCGGCGGTGGTGTCGATGGCGCGCAAATTCGGGCTCGATCTGCCGGGGCAGTTATCGGTGGCCGGTTTTGACGATGCGCCCATTGCCGGCATGATCTGGCCTGAGCTGACCACGGTGCGTCAGCCGGTCGCCGCGATGGCACGAATCGCCGCTGATATGATCATTCAGTTCGAACCTCGGCGTAATGGTTGGCCCGACCGCATCCCGCGGCATCTACTCGATCATGAATTGGTGATCCGCAACTCGACCGCCCGGCCGGCGCGCCGCTGCTAGGACGTGCACGCGGTCGCGCATTCAGGCAGTTGGATGCAGCGCCGCGTTCAGGGCGGCGATCGCTCCGACGAGGTGATACAAGGTGCTGGCCGGCGCCGGCGAGTCGATGAATTGGCCGCTCGGGCTTCGCCTGTCGAACCACAGGCCCGGCAGCGGCGTGTCCAAAAACGGGAAAAGACTCATCGCAGCTTCGTGGGCCATCGACCAATACTGCGGCTCGCCGGTCAGCTCCACGGCGAGCAATGCCGCCTTGAGGCGCTCGGTCTGCGGCCAGAACCGTGCGTTGGCGTCGGCGACTGTCATGTCGTCCAGCAACTGGTTGATGGCAACTCCCCGAAGCACCCCGTGTTGCTCGCCGATCGACAGCAGCCGCAACGCCGTTTCGCGCAGCGGCGCGGGATAGCGGTGTTCGCAGCGGAGCAGCAGCCACGCCCATTCGAATTGGTGTCCAGGTTCGATGACGCGGCCGGCAAGCCCCGGGCACGGTTGCCACGCCGGGGTGTAGCATTCGCCCAGCGCGCCACTGTCCGTGCGGATGAAATGCAAGACTGCGGTATCCACCAAGGTTCTGACCCAGGCCGCCCATCCCGCATCGTTGCCAATATCGGCCCACGCAAGGCAGGCCTCCAGCAAATGCATGTGCGGGTTCGATTCTCGAATGGGGCCCCCTGCGGACTCGGAGAGAAACGAGCTATCAGGTGTGCTGAGTCGTGCATCGATGGCGCTGCGCAGCGTCAGCGCGCGCTTTTCGAATTCGCCGCGCGCATCGAGCGCCTTGGCGGCCGCTGCATATCCGAGCAGGGCGAAAGCCTGATCGTAGAGCAGGGCGCGCTCGTCGAGCACGCTGCCGTCGTTCGCGGTCAAGGTGTGGAACAATCCGTCGCTGCGCAGATAGCGTGCCGTGAAGTACGCGATCCCGCGGCCGACGATCCCGGCGGCATCGCCGCGCCAGCCGAAGTCGGGCGCTTGTGCAAAGGCGTAGATCTGGCGCGCGTGGACTCGCGCGCGGCGCGGATGGGGAAGCGCCAGGCCATCTTGTCCGAGCGCCTCGTAGAAGCCGCCGTTCCGATTATCGATGCCGTGCCGTGCCCACCGCGGATAGATGTCGTGCACCAGCGAGTCGACGAGCTTGTCATTCGCGGTGCGTAAGCCGCTCTTCGCGCAGAGCTCGCTCGCCGGATCCGCATGGTCTCGATGTGTCATTCTAGAATTTTGGTGATTGAAACCAAGGGGGCGTCTGTCGAACATATTCAGGAGCGCTTGCGGTAATGGCGGGCAGAAACGATCCATGCCCCTGCGGCAGCGGCCGGAAGTTCAAAGGCTGTTGTGGACGGCTGGGGGGCGGCACGGTGCGATATCCGCAGGCCGATGCCGCCGCACATCTCAATTCGGGCAATGCGTCGGCACGGCGCGGGCACCTCGAGGAGGCGCGGGCAAGCTACGTCAGAGCGTTGGCGAGTTGGCCGGACTTTGCGGAGGCGCATCAGAACTTGGGTACCGCCTTCGGACAGTTGGGGCGATTTGAGGACGCGGCTGCCAGCTGCCGCCGGGCCCTCGCAATCAATCCCGAGCTGCCGGAGGCGCACAACAGCCTGGGCAGCGCGCTGCTCCGACTCGCTCGACTCGACGATGCCATGGCCTCCTTTCAGCGGGCAATCGCCATCAGCCCCGATTTTGCCGAGGCGCGGGTCAACTTGGCGAACGCCATGCGAAGCATCGGCCGGCTCGATGACGCAGCGGCGGCCTACCGGCGCGCGCTGCAGGATCAGCCGGGCCTCGTCTCGGCCCATATCGAATTGGCCACGACCCTGCGGCTGCAAGGCCGCACCATCGAATGCGAGGCCAGCTGTCACCGCGCGCTCGACATCGACGCCGATTCGGCTGCAGCGCTGCTGGTGGTGGCGGATCTGCGGGCGGATACCGGCGATTTCGCGGCCGCGGAGGCTTTGTTCAAGCGCGTAGTTGCCGTCGACCCGAATTTGGTCGAAGGCTGGGTCGGACTGGCACGGCTGCGGCAGATGAGCACGGCCGACGAAGAGTGGCTGACGGCGGCGCAGCGCCTGGCCGGCCAGGGATTGCTGCCGCAACGGGAAATGCCGTTGCGCTACGCCATCGGCAAATATTTCGACGACATCAGGGATTTCGAGCAGGCTTTCTTTAGCTACCGGCGCGCGAATCAATTGGCGAAGCAATGCGGCCCTGTTCACGACCGCGCGCAACTGACGCGCAACATCGATTGGATCATTCGCTGCCACGATCGCGCGTGGCTGAGCCGCGAACGCAGCGCGGCGAATCCGTCGGCGCGCCCCGTATTCATCGTCGGCATGCTGCGTTCGGGCACATCGCTCGCCGAGCAAATTCTGGCTTCGCATCCGGCGGTGTTCGGCGCCGGCGAATTGACCTATTGGGGCGCGGGAGCGGCGGCGGCCATAGTCAGCGCCGCCGCGGCCGGTGCGCAAGAGGCCGACATCGGCGAGCCGGCGCTCGCGGCCTTGGGCGAGGGCTACCTGGAACTGCTGCGCGGCCTGTCGGCCGGGGCAGAGCGCGTGACGGACAAATTTTCCGCCAATTTCCTGTTGCTGGGTTTGATACACGCAGCATTGCCGCATGCTCGATTCATTCACATGCAGCGCAACCCCATCGATACCTGCTTGTCCATCTACTTCCAGCATTTTGAGGCCGCCAATACCTATGCCAACGATTTGGAAGATCTCGCACACTACTATCGAGAATATCGGCGCCTCATGCGGCACTGGCGCGGCGTCTTGCCGGCCGCGGCGCTGCTGGAAGTGCCGTACGAGGGATTGGTCCGGGACTTGCCGGCGTGGAGCCGCACACTGCTCAATTTCATTGAGCTCCCATGGGATGCGCGCTGTCTCGATTTTCACGAGACCGCACGCACGGTGGTCACGGCCAGCCGCTGGCAGGTGCGGCAGAAAATCGGCAGCGCATCCGTGGAGCGCTGGCGGCACTATGCAAAGTTCATCGGCCCTTTGCTGACTCTGCTGGAATCGCCGCAGACTTAAACAATTGCAGGGCACAGGACCCGGGCGGACGAAGAGGCGTCGCGGTCGCCTTTGAGCAGCGCAAAGCGGCTCGGCAGCAACGTGTGAGTGAAGGGCAGAATGGCCGCGCCGACCGCAGGTGCATCATCGGCCGTCACGGCGCGCGCGACAGGCGCGATCGTCGGGACCTGCGCAGAAAAATCACGCATGCGGGCATTGAGTGCCGCGGCCAGCTGATCGACCAGCGCGGCGGGCAGCCGGCCGCCGATCAAGATGGCGTCCGGATTGATCAGGCAATTGATGGACACCATGGAAGCGACCAGCGCTTCGGTGGATTCCAGAATCCATGCATCGACGATGGCGCGCGCTCGGTGACCCAGGCGGTCGAGACGGCGCGGCGAGGCCACCCGGTAGCCGCCGTCGGCGAGCCGGCTGTACAGAGCGGACAGCGACACGATATTCTGCAGCTGCATGTCGCGGCCGGACGCATCACGGTCGTGCAGCCATCCGATCTCGCCACTACGTCCGTGCGCGCCACGATAGTAGCCGCCGTCGACCACCAAACCGCCGCCCAGAGCCGCGGTGATCAGCAAGTAGAAGAAGCTGCGATAACGGTGGCCGGAACCGAACTGCATCTCGCCGATGGCCGCCGCCGCGGCGTCGTTTTCCACGAATACCGGCACGCCCAGCACATCGCGCAGCAGTTCATCGACCTTGACCTCCGCCCAGGCGGCATAGTCTCCGGGTTGATCGGGCAGATGCGCGCGGGCAATGTCGTCGGGAAAGGCCACGCCGACACCGATGATGCTGCTGCGCGCCACTCCGGAGCGCGTCAGCACCTGTTCCACGGCACGTTGAAAAAACGCGCGCACCGCTGCAGGCTGCGCGAAATGAATCTCACGCGCAACCCGTGCGTGCACGCGGCCGGCAAAATCGAGCAGTACCAGAGTGATATGGTCGCGATCGACGTTGAGTCCGATCGAGAAACAGCTGTCGGGGTTGACTACCAGCTTGGTGGCCGGCTGTCCGCGTGCGCCGTGCATGCGCCCGGCCGTCAGTATCAGCCGATCCTTGAGCAGACGGCTGGTGATATTGGCGATGGCCGCCGGAGTGAGTCCCGTCTGCTGCGCCAACGCCATCCGGGTTACCGGTCCATTCACTCGAATCGCGTGCAGAGTGACCCGCTGGTTGTGATCCCCGGCACGCTGCAGGTTGCTGCCCGAGAGCTGCGGACCGCGGTTGCGATGTGCAGCGTGACCGCCGTCTGTCTTGACCGCTTTGACGGAGAGATCTTTCTTGCGCATTTTGGCCGAGTGTGGCGCGGGTGTGCGAGCGCGCTCAGTTTGGCGCGGCTCGTGCGGCTGATCGGTGCGCGTCGGTTGCCAGCGCAAGTGTTCCCAAAGGCCCCGACAGAGAACCTAAGCCCGGCGCGACGATGTATTTCTCGATCGGTCCCGCCATTTCCTCCAGCGCCAGATAGCCGTTCAAGCTCTGCAGCAGCAGCGTACGAACGCGCGCCAGGAGTTCCGGACGCGACTGAGTGACGCCGCCGCCCAGAATGATCCGGCGCGGCGCGATGGCCAATACAATGGTATGCAGCAGCTGCGCCAGCGCGTGCGCGACTGCCGCCCATATCGGACTGTCCGCAGGCACATGCTCTGCGGGCACGCCGGCGCGTGCTGCGATTGCAGTTCCCGAAGCAAGGCCTTCGACACAATCATGGTGCAGTGCGCAGGCACCCGGCCAGTCATCTCCCGCCAATCTAGCCAGGCGTGCATGGCCCAGCTCGGGGTGACCGAATCCGTGGACCAAGCCACCGTTCACGACCATGCCCACGCCGACCCCCGTGCCCACCGTGAGATAGGCAAAATCGGTCAACTCACGCGCCGCGCCCCAGCGCCCTTCGGCGATCGCCGCAGCGTTCACATCCGTGTCGAAGCGGGTGGGCACGTCGAGGGCGCGTGCGAGATGGCCGGCTACCTCCACGAATTGCCAACCGGGCTTAGCAGTGGACGTGATGAAGCCGTAGGTGGATGAGCTCAAGGCCAGATCGAGCGGGCCGAAGCAGCCGATGCCGAGTGCGGCAATCCTGCCGTGAATCGACTGCCATTCCTTCAACTGCTCGACGATGCGCCGCAAAGTGGCCGCGGGATCGATCCCGGTGGGAATGGAGAGCTGCTCGCGAATGTCGTCGGGCGCGGTGCCGATGAAGCAGACGCACTTGGTCCCGCCCAGTTCGACGCCGCCGAGCAGTGGGTTGGGATGACTCATGGGGCGAACGCGGCGCGGCCGCCGGCCGCGTTATGCGCGGCAAAGTAGCTGTCGTGGGCGGGAGCATGAAGCACTGCCGCAGCGTTGGCGCTCGCCATGGAGGCGAGAATTTCCTTCAGCTGCGGCAGCGTTACCACATCCAAAAGCGGATCGTAATCCTGCGGCCGCACCCCCAGCCCCTCGAAAATATAGAACCAGCTCAAGTCCGTGAACAGTTCGCCCGAACGCGGCCGGATGCGCCCCGTCTTGCGATACAGGTCGATGCGTTCGCGCAGGCTGTCCGGGATGGGCATGCTGCGGCAGTAGCGCCATAACGGCGTGTCGTCGCGTTGCGTGAGGCAGTAGTGCAGCACGATGAAGTCGCGAATCCGCTCATTCTCGTAGATGAGATCGGAGTTATACGAATCGATGTTGGCCTGGTCGAAGCTCGCGTCAGGGAAATGTTCGAGCAGATGGTACATGCCGCTCGTGACCAGGTGAATGCTGGTGGATTCCAGCGGTTCCAGAAAACCCGACGCAAGTCCCAGCGCGATGCAATTGCGATTCCAAAACAGTTTGCGCCGGCCGGTGACGAAGCGCAGAAAACGCGGCTCGGCGAGCGGCTTCTCCGCCAGCGAACTCACCAGATCTTCGTGGGCCTGATCGTCGCTGCAATGCGCGCTGGCGTAGACATAGCCGTTGCCATTGCGGTGCTGTAGCGGTATGCGCCAGTGCCAGCCCGCGGCGCGTGCACGAGAGTGCGTAAAAGGCGAACGCGCCTTGCCGGTCGCGGTCGGAAACGCCACGGCGCGGTCGCAGGGCAACATGGCACTCCAATCGAGGTAGCCCGTGCCCAACACCTGCTCGATCAACACACCGCGAAAGCCGCTGCAGTCGATATATAGGTCGGCCTCCAAGGTGGACCCGTCGGAGAATTGCAGCGCGTCGAGAAATCCGTCGGGGCGACGTGTGGCGCCGGTCACCGTGCGCTCGATGCGTGCCACCCCCAAACGTTCGGAGTAGCTGCGCAGATACTTTGCCACCAGTGTGGCATCGAAGTGCAGAGCGTAGCGCAGTCCCGCGGCCGGAGAACTCGGGCTTGGGTCGGGAAAGCGGAATTTGCCCGCGTCGCCCAGCGCTGCGCACAAACTGAAATCGTTGAGGCGGGGCGCAAGCCCGGCGGCATCAGCCTTGTGCCAGCAATGAAAGAAGGGACGGCGATTGATCGGGGCGCCGAAGGTGCCGAACGGATGCCAGTATGAGTGCCCGATCTGCCTCCAGTCGCTGAACTTGATTCCCAGCTTGTAAGTCGCCTGGGTATGGCGCACAAAATCCGCTTCGTCGATGCTCAAGAACCTCAGCACATCGATGATGGGCGGAATCGTCGCTTCGCCGACTCCGATCGTGCCGATGTCGGGAGATTCGATCACCCTAATGCGGGTGTGGGTGCCCGGCAGCGCGCGCGCCAATATGCTCGCGGCCAGCCAGCCCGCAGTGCCGCCGCCGACGATGGCGATGCTGCCGATGCGCCTATTGGCTGCGTCGGGGGAAGTCTGCTCGTTGTTCGACATGGGTGTAACCTCGCACGGTCTGCATCGAGGACAGGTAGCGCGCCGCCGCGCTACCTGTAAGGTCCCCAACTGTAATCCTTCACTCGGGCATCATGCCTTGTGTGACGGAGTTCAGGAGCGTTACAGCTTGCCCTTTACGCCAAAGAACAGTCGGCGTCCCACGTCGTCGTAAGTGAATGGCTCGTTCGGAAACTGCAGATAAGTGTGCAGCTTCGCATTGGTCAGATTGACCACCGAGACGAGCACACCGAAGTGGGGACCGAAGTCGTAGCCCACCTGGCCATCGAGCTGTCCGTACGCCGCCTGGTATACCGAATACACCTTCTGATTGCCGTCGATGTCCTGGAAGGAGAAGGACGATCCCACGCCGCCGGAGTTCAGGGCCGTGCTGCGCCAGGCGTAGGCCGCGCGGGCGGAGAATCCCGCGCGCTCGAAGTACACGGTGGCGTTGACCGAGTTCTTTGATACTCCGGGAATCGGCAGGTTAGCCTCGAACGAGCTGGTTTGCGTGGATTCGGAATTGGCGCGGGTGTAGTTGGCGGAAAAGCCCAAGCCGAAGTCGAACGCGTACTGACCGCTGATTTCGATGCCTTGGATCTTGCCCGTGCCGCCGTTGATCGGTGTGGAGACGTTGGCCGTGGTGCCTCCCACGCCGTCGGCCACCAATGTCGGTACGTTTGCGGTGGTAATGAAATTATCCACGGCCTTGTAGAAGTAGCCGACGCTGATCAGGCCGTTGCGGGCGAAGTAGTCCTCCCACGACAGGTTGAACTGCGAGGCGCGGAACGGGTCGAGTTGCGCGTTGCCGGCATGGCCGCCGTCGAATTTGAAACACACCGTCGCACCGCCGGTGCACTCGCCGGGGGCGGCGCGAGTGAATCCGTATTGCAGACCGCTGCCCAACTGCTGCAGGTTCTGCGGCGAGGTCACACGCGCCGCGCCGAAGCGCAGTTTCTGTGTTTCCGTTGCGTTCAACACGAAGTTGAATGTCGGCAGGACATCCGTGTAGCTGCGGCTGCTGGTAATCGGCACGTCGTTGGCGTTCACGCCGTTCCACGATGCCGTACCTATGAACGTCGATCCGTTTGGATTCGTTTGTGCACCGTCGACCGTCAACTGCGTTCTGACCGCCCGGACCCCGAAGTTGGCGTGATACACGTCGCCGGGATTGCCGGCATCGCCCATGAGGTACACGGCCGTGGTCTTCTCGGTGACCTGGAAGGAGTTCAGGGGATCCTTGAAGAAGGCCTGCGTGCCGTTCGCCACTCCCGCCTGTTTCCACAGGGTGTTCAGGTAGGTCGAAGGATCGGTCATGCCGCCCGTCACTGGATTCTTTACGCTGATCGGGCCATTGGCGAAGTTGTTGTAATTCAGTGCCAGGTTCGGGTTGGTCTGCGGTGTGGAATACGGAATTGCGGCATACCCCGGATCCTGATAGTAAAGCCAGGTGCCGGAGCTCGGGCCGGTACAGCAGTTGCCCGCAGGGGTGCCGGCGCCGACGCCGCCGATGCCGTAGGGATCGATGCCGTTCTCCAGATAGCGGCCGTGCACAAAATCCACTTCGCGATTCTGATAACGCGCGCCGCCGGTCAGTTCGATCAGATCGCTGGCTTGGGCGTGCAGATCGAATTTGAACGAATACTGCTTCTCATCGAGCTTGTTCGCCCAGGCCCAATTCGATTTGAACAAGGTATAGGCCGGGTTGGACAGGACGTTCGTGTACCCATAGTTGTTCGGGTAGCCGGCGCTCGGCAGCCCCGACGTGCCGCCGTTGTTCCAGACCCAGGCATAGCCGTGATTGCCATTGCTGCAATCGTTGGCGCCGTTATTGCAACCCGGCGCCGTCGGTTGAATCGACGGATTGGCGCTGCCGAAAGCACCGTAAAAGCCGTGCTCGACATCGGCCTGCGCCGCTTCGTAATCGCCGGTCGCTTTGGCATAGGCCATTCCCACATTGCCCGATACGGGACCTAGGTCTTCGAACTTGGTGTTGAACTGGAAATTATTGGCCTTGGTGTGATTGCTCTCGTAAAGAGTCGCGGTTTCCGCGCCGTTGGCCATCATGGTGGCGGATTCGATGACGCCGTTAGGATCGATGGAGTAGGGCTGCGACGGATCGATGCCGGGAAACGATGCCGGCGCACCTACCGCGTTGTTCTCGCCGCTGCCGCCGGAGAACCAGGCCTTGTTCGAATAGGTGGTGCTGATTTCCTTTTCGTCGATGAAGAACCAATTGAAGTTGCTGGTGATGTTCTCGTTCCATTTCCATTCGGCACCCAAGGTGGCGCCTTTAGTAGTGATCTGATCCAGGATGTCGCTGAAGTAGGCCAACTGCGGGTCAATGTAGGTGCGGCCGCCGGGCAACACCGTATTGGTGCCGGCAACGGGGCTGCCGACATAGGAGCCCACGGTGGCGGTATTCGTCTCCAGCCATTGGCTGCGGTTCTGATCCTGAAATTGCTTGTCATGGGTCTTTTGATCGTCGTACGACACGCTGCCGGTGATGGCGAAATTGTCGCTGAACTTAAAGCCGCCAACCAGCGTGCCCACCGGGGTTATCCCGCCTTCTGCGTCCGACGCCTTGGTGCCGCGCAGGTTGCCGCCGAAATTCAGGCCCATGTCTTGAGCCAGCGGGGATCTAGTCTTCAGATCGATGATGCCGCCGAGGCCGCCTTCGCGATTCCGCGCCGTGGGATTCTTGATGACGTCGATGCCGCCGATTTCTTCGCTCGGTATGCCTTCCAATGAGGCGTACTGCAAGCCGCCCGTGCCGCCGCCGCCCGACGCTTCACCCGCGACATAAATTTCCCGGCCGGTGAGCAGCACTTCGCCGTTCAAGGTAATGAGGTTGTTGCCAAGGCCGTCGATCAGCACCTGCGTGCCCTTGCCGCCGGAGCGGTTGATGGAAATGCCCGGCAGTCGCTGCAGCGACTCGGAGACATTCTGGTCCGGCATCTTGCCGATGTCTTCCGCCACGACGGATTCGATCGGTTGAATGGAATCGCGCTTGCGATTCAGTGCCGACTGCAGGGATTCGCGAAATCCCGTGATGACGATTTCTTGCAACTCATCGGGCTTGGCGACGGTCTGCGTGGTCGATTGGGGTGGGTCCGCTGCGATGGCCAAATGACTCAACAGTGAGGCGTCAAGTGACACCGCTGTCATTAATGCTAAACGAACGGCCTGACGTACGCGGTTTTCCCTACGATGCGACATGGTAATTGATCTCCCGAGTTTACATTTATTCGACAACGGCGCGGTTTGACCGGCACCCGGCGGCATGCTTCTGATGCTTCTGCCAGGCGCGTTTTGCGCTCTATACCTCCCATCGACCGGTCCCTGACTCAAGTCGACGCAAGGCGGAGGCTAACTCCGACGCGAGCCGCCGTCAACGATTAAATATTTTCTTTATAGTTAATCGGCGTCGGGCGTGTCAGCGCTGACAGATGGCGGAGTTCATGCACGCAGCGGATGCGCGCTCCTCTGCCGCATACGGGGTCGATTGGGGCGTGTTGCGTCGGAGGCCTGCGATTGGAGGTTTCCACGCAAATTTGGCGGCGGAAAGATGGAATGGCTTGCGAAGAGGGGACTGAGGTGGGCTAGCATGGCAGCGATGTCATTTGCGCCGTAAACGCAGCGCAACTCGTGCTTGACCAAATTTTAATGCCTGAGGGTTGGCCGGTAGACTGCGATATTGCATCCGATCAGGAGTCTCCCTTGGACGCGCCTCGCTACGACATCGATTTACGCAGTGATACTGTCACCCGCCCGTCGCCGGGCATGCGTGCCGCTATGGCCGAGGCCGAAGTGGGCGACGATGTCTATGGAGATGACCCCACGGTCAATCGCTTGCAGGCAGTGCTTGCGGAGCGCTTCGGCTTTGAAAGCGCCCTGTTCTTCGCCAGCGGCACGCAAAGTAATCTCTCCGCCTTGATGTCTCACTGCGGCCGCGGGGACGAGTACCTGGTTGGCCAGGAGGCCCACACTTATAAGTACGAACAGGGCGGCGCGGCAGTCCTCGGCAGCATTCAGCCGCAGCCGCTGGAGAATGAACCGGATGGCACGGTATCGATGCTGCGCATCGTCAATGCCATCAAGCCCGATGACGATCATTTTGCGCGCACACGCTTGCTGGCGCTCGAAAACACCATCGGCGGCCGCGTGCTGCCGATGAACTATCTACGCGAGATCACTGACTTCGCCCATGCACAGGGACTGGGTACTCACCTGGACGGCGCGCGAATTTTCAATGCCATCGTGAAACTCAAGATCGACGAATCCGCCGCTGTTGCCGGATTCGATTCGGTATCTGTATGCCTGTCGAAGGGTCTCGGCGCACCGGCCGGTTCGGTGTTGCTGGGTTCGCGTGACCTTACTGCACTGGCGCGGCGCTGGCGCAAAGCCCTGGGCGGGGGCATGCGGCAGGCCGGAGTGCTGGCTGCCGCGGGTCTTTATGCCCTGGAACATCACGTGCCGCAGCTGGCGCAGGATCACGCCAACGCCGAATTCCTCGCCGAGGAATTGCGTGCCATCGGATTGCAGGTCGAGCCCACGCAGACGAATATGTTGTACGTTCATATCCCCGCAATGAACGTGCCCGGCCTGAAGTCTCATCTGGAGCAGCGCGGCATCTTGGCGACCGTCACGCCGCGCACGCGCTTGGTGACGCACTTGGACCTGCCGCGCGAGAAAATCGCCGCTGCCGCACGTGCCTTTCGCGATTTTCCGCGCTGGAACAGCTAACCACCTCCCCAGTGGGGCATTTACACCGTCTTTACAACGGTGGCCATAAACTTTGCGCTGTTTTTCCGCTTACAACGCTACTTTGGCGGTGACGCGGTGCAAGCCGCGCAACCCCACGGGAGGTGCGGTGGATATTCTATTCCTGATGGTTCTGGCGATATTCCTGTTGCTCACCCTGGCATTGGTGGCGGGTTGCGCCGCGCTGGAACGAAAAAAATGACCTGGGCTCATGTGCTGAGCGGCGGCATCGCTATGGCGCTGCTCGTATACTTGGTGGCCGCCTTGATCCGCGCCGAGGAATTATGATGACAGGACAAGGTTGGTTCTCCTTGCTGTTGTTTCTCGCCGTGCTTGGCGCCCTGAGTTATCCGCTCGGGATTTACATGGCGCGCATCGCTGATGCAGCACCGCTGGGCGGCCTGCTTGGCAAGCTGGAGCGCGCGATCTATCGCGTCTCCGGAGTCGATCCTGCGCATGACATGCCATGGACGCGTTACGCCGTGTCGGTTCTGTCATTCAATGCCTTAGGCGTGGTGGTGGTGTATCTCGTGCAGCGCCTGCAACTGTGGCTGCCCTTGAATCCTCAGGGCATGGCGAACGTACCGGCGGACTCCGCGTTCGATACGGCGGTGAGCTTTGTGACCAACACCAATTGGCAGGGCTATGCCGGCGAGTCGACCTTAAGCTACCTCACGCAGATGCTGGCACTCACCGGGCAGAATTTCTTCTCCGCGGCCACGGGCATCGCGGTGGCCTTTGCGTTGATGCGCGGATTTGCGCGGCGCTCTGCCCAAGGCATCGGCAATTTCTGGGTCGATCTTACGCGCACCACCCTTTACCTTCTGCTGCCTTTATCGCTGGTCTTGGCGACGATTTTCATGGGCCAGGGCGTCATCCAGAATTTCAAGGCGTACCAAGCGGTCAGTTCCTTGGAAAGCGTGACGTACGCGCAACCCAAGCTCGATGCCGCGGGCCAACCGCTAAAAGATCCTCAGGGCAATCCTCTCACCGAGACCCTGACGGCGCATACGCAGACCTTGGCGATGGGTCCGGTGGCCTCGCAAGAGGCCATCAAGATGCTTGGTACCAACGGCGGCGGATTCTTCAATTCCAACTCCGCGCATCCTTTCGAGAATCCGACTCCACTGACCAATTTCTTGCAGATGATCGCGATGTTTCTGATTCCGGCCGCGCTATGTTTCACCTTCGGCCGGATGGTGGGCGATTCGCGCCAGGGCTGGGCTGTGTTCAGCGCCATGACTGCGATCTTCGTGGTGATGGCAGTGGTCGCCATGTGGGCCGAAGGGCAGGGTAATCCGCTGCTCACGCCGTTGGGCGTCGACCAGGCGCACAGCGCGCTGCAGGCCGGCGGCAATATGGAGGGCAAGGAGTCGCGCTTCGGGATTGTCGCCTCCGCGCTGTTCGCGACCATCACCACATCGGCTTCTTGCGGCGCCGTGAATGCCATGCATGATTCTTTCACTCCCTTGGGCGGCATGGTGCCCATGTGGCTCATTCAATTGGGCGAGGTGGTGTTCGGCGGCGTCGGCTCCGGCCTCTACGGAATGCTGATCTTTGCCATCATGGCGGTGTTCGTCGCGGGATTGATGATCGGCCGCACGCCGGAATACATCGGCAAGAAGATCGAGTCATTTGAGATGAAGATGACGTCCGTCGTCATCCTGGTGACGCCATTTCTTGTGCTGGTCGGAACCGCGGTGGCGGTGATGGTTGAGTCCGGACGGCTTGGGATATTCAACCCCGGCGCGCATGGATTCTCGGAGGTGCTATATGCACTGTCGTCGGCATCGAATAACAACGGCAGTGCCTTTGCCGGGCTTTCGGCCAACACACCTTTCTATAATACGTTGCTGGCCATTGCCATGTGGTTTGGGCGATTTGCCTTTATCGTGCCGGTGCTCGCAATTGCTGGATCTCTTGCCAAGAAGAAGCGCATCGAGGCGACCGCCGGGACCTTGCCCACGCATGGAGCATTGTTCGTGGCGCTGCTCGTGGGCACGGTGGTGCTGGTGGGAGCGCTGACCTACGTGCCCGCGCTCGCGCTCGGCCCCGTGATCGAGCATCTACAGCTTCACGCGATTCACTAAAAGGCTCACCCATGGTTCGCAAGTCTTTGACGCTATTGGATTCCGCACTGTTGACCCCGGCTATAGCCGACTCATTCCGCAAGCTCTCGCCAGCGGTGCAGGTGCGCAACCCCGTGATGTTCGTGGTGTACATCGGCAGCATTCTGACGACCGTTCTGTTCGTGCAGGCACTGCGCGGCCAGGGTGAGGCGCCGGCGGGGTTCATATTCAAAATTTCCGCCTGGCTGTGGTTTACCGTGTTGTTCGCGAATTTTGCCGAAGCGTTGGCCGAAGGGCGCAGTCGCGCGCAGGCCGCTTCGCTGCGCGGATTGAAGCATTCGGTCGGCGCCAAGAAATTGCGCTCCGCCAACTACGGCACGGACTGGACAGCGACACCGGCGCCGCAACTGCGCAAGGGAGACTTCTTTCTTGTCGACGCGGGCGACATTATTCCGGCCGATGGCGAAGTGGTCGAAGGGGTGGCCTCGGTGGACGAAAGCGCGATCACCGGTGAATCGGCGCCGGTGGTGCGCGAATCCGGCGGCGACTTCTCGGCGGTAACGGGCGGTACACGCGTGCTGTCGGACTGGCTGGTGGTTCGGGTGTCGGTGAATCCGGGCGAGGCTTTCATCGACCGTATGATTGCCATGGTGGAGGGGGCCAAGCGCCAGAAGACCCCGAATGAAATCGCGCTGACGATCTTGCTGATCGCTTTGACCCTGGTGTTCTTGTTGGCGACCGCTACCTTGCTGCCGTTCTCCCTGTTCAGTGTGGCGGTCGCCAAGGTTGGCTCGCCGGTCACGATTACCGTGCTGGTCGCGCTGTTAGTGTGTCTGATACCGACCACTATCGGCGGACTGCTCTCGGCCATCGGTGTTGCCGGCATGAGCCGCATGATGGCATCTAATGTCATTGCGACCTCGGGCCGCGCCGTGGAGGCTGCGGGCGACGTCGACGTACTGCTGCTCGACAAGACCGGAACCATCACCTTGGGCAACCGCCAGGCTGCCGCCTTCATCCCCGCTGAGGGCTGCACCGAGCAGCAACTCGCCGACGCCGCACAGCTCTCCTCGCTGGCCGATGAGACTCCGGAGGGGCGCAGCATCGTAATCCTGGCAAAACAGCGCTTCAATCTGCGCGAGCGCAATATGACGGACCTCAAAGCAACCTTCGTGCCGTTCTCCGCGCACACCCGCATGAGCGGCGTCAACCTAGGCAGTCGCGAGGTGCGCAAGGGAGCTGCCGACGCCATACGCCAGTACATCGAGGCGCAAGGGATATATTTTCCCGCGCAGGTGTCGCGCGCCGTCGACGACGTGGCGCGCAAGGGCAGCACGCCGTTGGTGGTCAGCGACGGCGGGCGCGTGCTGGGTGTGGTGGAGCTCAAGGACATCGTCAAGGGCGGCATCAAAGAGCGGTTCGGCGAGCTGCGCCGCATGGGCATTCGCACCGTCATGATCACGGGCGACAACCGGCTTACCGCGGCTGCGATCGCGGCCGAGGCCGGCGTGGATGACTTTCTCGCCGAAGCGACTCCGGAAGCCAAGCTCAAATTGATTCGCCAGTACCAGAGCGAGGGTCGCCTGGTCGCGATGACCGGCGATGGAACGAACGATGCGCCGGCGCTGGCACAAGCGGACGTGGCCGTGGCGATGAATTCGGGCACTCAGGCGGCTAAGGAAGCCGGCAACATGGTGGACCTGGACTCGAATCCGACGAAATTGATCGAGATCGTGGAAGTCGGCAAGCAGCTGCTCATCACGCGCGGCTCGCTCACGACATTTTCCATCGCCAATGACGTGGCGAAGTACTTCGCCATCATCCCGGCGGCATTCGCCACCACCTATCCGCAGCTGGCGGCGCTCGATGTGATGCGATTGACGAGCCCGAATTCGGCCATTCTTTCCGCGGTTATTTTCAATGCGCTGATCATCGTGCTGCTCATTCCGCTGGCGCTCAAGGGCGTGAAATACAGGGCCCTTGGCGCTGCGGCGCTGCTGCGCAGGAACCTGTTGATATATGGCGCCGGCGGCATCATCGTGCCGTTCGCCGGAATCAAGGCGATCGACATGATGCTCACTGCGCTGCGGCTGGTGTAGGAGTTGAACATGAAAATGATGCTGCGGCCCTTGCTGGTGCTATTCACTCTTCTAACGCTGCTCACCGGAGTCATTTATCCGCTCGCCGTCACCGGCATCGGCCGCGTGGCATTCGCCGATCAAGTGTCGGGCAGCCTGGTGATGCGCGGCGGCAAGGCGGTCGGCTCCTCGCTGATCGGCCAGTCGTTCCAGGAACCGAAAAATTTCTGGGGACGTATTTCTGCGACGTCACCCATGCCGAATAATGCCGCAGCCTCGAGCGGCTCGAATCTGGGGCCGACGAACCCCGCGCTGCTCGATGCCGCGCGTGGGCGAATCGACGCCCTGAAGAAAGCCGATCCGCAGAACGCCTTACCCATACCCGTGGATCTGGTGACAGCCTCGGGCAGCGGACTCGATCCGCATGTGAGTCCGGCGGCCGCGCTGTATCAGGTGGCGCGCGTGGCTCGAGTAAGACAATTGGATCCTGTCAAATTGCGTGAGCTCGTCTTAGATCATGTGGAAGGCCCGCAGTGGTGGGTATTCGGCGAGCCGCGGGTCAACGTTTTATCGCTCAACCTCGCCTTGGATCGCGCACAATAGCGGCCGATGCCGACATCGACCGAAACCCGCCCCGATCCTGACGTGTTGCTGGCGAAGGTCAAGCGTCAGGAAGCCGACGCGCGGCGCGGCAAACTCCGAATCTATTTTGGCTCGTCCGCAGGAGTGGGCAAAACCTACGCCATGCTGGTGGCTGCCCGCAAACTCAAAGGCGAGGGCCGCGACGTCCTCATCGGTGTCGTCGAAACTCACGGCCGCTCCGAAACGGCGGCGTTGCTCGACGACATGGAGGTGTTACCGCCGAAGTCCATGCCATATCGCGGTAAGGACTTAATAGAGTTCGATCTCGATGCGGCCTTGCTGCGCCGTCCCTCGTTGATTCTGATCGATGAGCTGGCGCACTCGACGGTGCAGGGCGCGCGCCATCCAAAGCGTTGGCAGGATGTGGAAGAATTGCTGGCGGCGGGCATCGACGTGTTTTCGACACTGAACGTTCAGCACCTGGAAAGCCTCAACGATGTGGTCGGCGGAATCACCAATGTGCGCGTTTGGGAAACTGTCCCCGACACGGTGTTCGACGACGCCGACGAAGTGGTGCTGGTGGATGTCCCCGCGGACGAGCTGCTCGAACGATTGCGCGCGGGCAAGGTGTACGTGTCGCAGCAAGCGGAACGCGCGGCGGAGAACTTCTTCCGCAAGGGCAATCTCATGGCCCTGCGTGAGCTGGCGCTGCGGCGCACCGCCGAACGCATCGAGGGGGACGTTCAGGCCTATCGCGTCGACAAGTCGATCGGCTCCGTTTGGAAAACCGCCAATGCGCTGTTGACCTGCGTCGGTCCGGACGCAGGCGCCGAACGCGTGGTGCGAGGCGCTGCTCGGCTCGCCGGTGAGTTGAATGCCGAATGGCATGCCATCTATGTTGAAACGCCCGCGTTGCAGCGACTGCCCGCGGTGCGGCGCGAGAAAATTCTGGCAACACTGGCATTGGCGCAGGAGTTGGGCGCGACCACCGCGGTGATTGCAGATGCAGATGTGGCGATGAGCGTGGTTGCATACGCGCGCAGCCACAACCTTCCGAAGCTGGTCATCGGCCGCGACCCGGGGCGGCGCCTGTGGCCTTGGCAGCGATCCAGCGGCCAAAAGCTTGCTTTGCTGGCACCGGATATCGATTTGATCGAAATCGGGCGCACCGACAGTGTGATGGGAGACGGGGACGCCAGGAACGCCCCTTCTTGGCCGTCGCCGCCCGGTGTGGAATCCCAAGATCGCCGCCGGATCAAGCGCTTGCGCTACCTATGGGCTGCGCTGGCCTGCGTAGCGGTGACTTTGCTGGCGATGCCCCTGGCCGCACATTTCGATCGCTCGAATATCGTGGCCATCTACATACTTACCGTGGTGCTGATCGCGGTTCGCTTCGGCCGCGGGCCTGCGGCCCTGGCTGCCGTCCTGAGCGTATGCGCCTTCGATTTCTTCTTCGTACCGCCGCGATTCTCTTTTGCGGTAAGCGATGTGCAATATATTCTGACCTTCTGCATCATGCTGGCCGTCGGACTGATCACGGGCCAGCTCACCGCGGGCCTGCGCTTTCAGGCTCGGGTGGCGGCACACCGCGAGGAGCGCGCCGGCTCGCTGTATGAGATTGCGCGCGACCTGTCCGGAGCCGTGCAGATCGATCAAGTCGTCAGAATCAGCGACGAATCCATCGAGCGCACCTTTCGTGCAGCTGCGGCTTTGCTGCTGCCCAACGCCGACGGTCAATTGTCGATGAAGTCCTCGCGTGCTGATGCCGCGCTCAGCGTCGATATCGGCATCGCGCAATGGGCTTTTGACAAGGGCAAACCCGCGGGTTTCGGCACGGACACCTTGCCGGGCAGCGAGGTTCTGTACATTCCACTGCGCGCGCCGTTGCAAGCTCGGGGCGTGCTGGCAGTGAAGGCCCACAATCGCCGGCTGCTGCGCATACCGGAGCAGCGGCAGCTGCTCGACACCTTCGCAGCGTTGATTGCCATTGCGCTCGAGCGCGTGCATTACGTCGAAGTGGCGCAGGATGCGCTGGTTCGAATGGAGTCGGAGCGCCTGAGAAATTCATTGCTTGCTGCACTGTCTCATGACCTGCGCACGCCGTTGACGGTGCTCGTCGGTCTCGCCGAATCGTTGACGTTCACCAAGCCGCCGCTGTCTCCGGCGCAACGCGAGAGCGCCGAGGCCATACAGGATGAAGCGCGCCGCATGAGTACTTTGGTGAGCAACCTGCTCGACATGGCGCGCATCGAGAGCGGCGAAGTCAAACTCAACCTGCAATGGCAACCGTTGGAAGAGGTGGTGGGCTCGGCCTTGAACGCGGCGCGCGGCATGTTGAAACAGCACGGGGTGCAAGTGAGCATACCGCGGGATTTGCCGCTGGTAAGATTCGATGCGCTGCTGGTCGAACGAGTTCTGGTCAATTTGTTGGAGAATGCGTCGAAGTACACGCCGCCGGGCAGCAAGATCAGCTTGGCAGCACAAGTCGTTGCCGA
The DNA here is from genome assembly GCA_040002315.1 of Gammaproteobacteria bacterium. Taxonomy (GTDB): domain Bacteria; phylum Pseudomonadota; class Gammaproteobacteria; order Steroidobacterales; family Steroidobacteraceae; genus Bog-1198. The sequence continues at coordinate 6,244 of JBDUEQ010000026.1, read as the reverse complement.
CAACTTGATCGTGTCGGTCTCGGATGATGGTCCTGGCCTCACCGTTGGGCGCGAGGAAGCGGTATTTCAGAAATTCACCCGCGGCGAGCGCGAGTCGGCAACGCCGGGCGTGGGTCTAGGTCTGGCAATTTGCCGTGCCATCGTCGAGTCGCATCACGGCAAGATCGTCGCCACACACCGGCCGGGCGGGGGCGCGTGTTTTACATTCACTCTGCCGCTCGGGCAACCGCCGGCGGCCGCAGAGGAAGCGGAAACCGCCAATGGCTGAGCCGCTGCCCGTAGTCATCCTCGTCGAGGACGAGCGCCAAATACGCAGATTCTTGCGGACCGCGCTGGAGGCGGAGGGCTGGAACGTGCATGAGACGGACACCTTGCGTCAGGGACTGATCGACGCCGGCACTCGCAAGCCCGATCTGGTCATTCTGGATCTGGGGCTGCCGGACGGCGATGGTATGGCGTTCCTGCGCGACTTGCGCGGCTGGTCGAATGTTCCCGTAATCGTGCTGTCGGCCCGCGTCGGTGAAGAGGACAAGATCGGGGCGTTAGATGCGGGCGCGGATGACTACTTGACCAAGCCGTTCGGCGTTGGAGAGTTGCTGGCGCGCGTGCGCGCAACGTCCCGCCGGCGCCGGGACACCGGCGTGGGATTGGGTTCGGTGTTCGAATTCGGCGACGTCAAAGTCGATCTGAGCATGCGCACCGTGCACAAGGGTGCTCTATCGATACATTTGACTCCGATTGAATATCGCCTTCTTGCCCTATTGATCGCCAACTCCGGCAAGGTTCTGACCCATCGCCAAATCCTGCGCGATGTGTGGGGCCCAACACACACGGAAGACGGCCACTATGTGCGGGTGTACATGGGTCATTTGCGGCAGAAGCTGGAGAACGATCCGGCGCAGCCCAAGCATATCTTGACCGAGACCGCCGTCGGCTATCGGCTGGTGCAGACCGCTGGGGAGTGACAGACGGCCAGGAGCTTGGGCTCGTTAACCGGCAGTACGGCGACGTCTGGCGGTGCTCAAATCCTGCGGCGTATCCACATCGAACGCTGCGGACGGCAGATTCAGCAGTACTTGCTCTTTGGGCGACAATCCGGCAACCAAGCCGCGCAGGCCCGTATCTCCGCGTACGGCCAGCGCCCGAGGGTACAACCATCGCGGCAGAATCAGGGGCACGCCGCCGTGGGGCACGCCGCCGTGGGGCACGCCACCGTGTGCGGCACCTTTTGTCTCCACGCTTCTTGCAATCACGCGCCGCCGCGCCGCGCGCCAGCGTGAGATCAGCCGGCGCACATCCCTGAGCTTTAGGGCAACCAGATCCACCGGCAACAGCAGAACGGCAGTGGAGTAACGCGCCCGTTCGATGCCGAGGCGAACCGAACTCGATAGGCCCTCGCTGCGTCGCGAATTCACGGCAAAGGTGACGTTCAGGCCGCGGGCCTCGATCCGGAAGCGCGCGGCCCCGCGCGGCACTACGACAATGATATGGGCCGGTGCGAAACGTGCCGCCAGGGTGAGCGTTCGTCGCAATAAAGTGACCGAACGCACCTGCGCCAGGGCCTTCGGCGTCCCCAATCGGGAGGAGAAACCGGCCGCTAAAATCACGAATTTCAGTTCAGGCGCAGTGAAGGAGCTCATTGGGTACAATGTTGCCATGAAAAAGGACCATGTGACCTTTCAACGCCGTCCGTTCTTGACGCCGATCTGGCTGACGGCGCTAGCGGTGGTCCTGGGACTTAGCGTTGCAATCTTTGCGGCGTGGGTCTGGGGAACTGCAAGTTCGACCACCGTCATCGTGGTTCGGCACGCGGAGAAGGATTTGAGCGTTAGTGCCACGGATCCGCCGTTGTCTGCGGCGGGACAGGCGCGTGCGGTGCTGCTGGCGCAAATGTTCGGCGATGCCAAAAGATTGGGTCACGTGGACGCCATCTACGTATCGACGGCGCTGCGCAATAAACAGACGGCTGCGCCTCTGGCGGAGCGGCTGGGGATAGTTTCCACGGTAATCTCCGCGGATGATCCGAAAGGGCTGGCGCGCCGGGCGTTGCGTGAACATTCCGGGGGCAGGGTGCTCATCGTCGGGCACAGCGACACCGTGCCGGAGATCGTCGCGACCTTAAGCGACAACTCCGCCATACCTGAAATCGGCGACGAGGAGTACGGCACCATGTACATCGTCACGGTACCGAGAATCGGCAACGCCAACTTATTGCGATTGCACTATTAGAACTGTGAGGACCGAGCGTGCGGCGACGGTCCGTGCTCCGGCGTCATCGACTCGGCGTTATTGGCTCGCCGGCGCGCGCAGCAGGATGGCCTTGCGGACAAAGTCGGCGTGACGGCCGATCATGAAATCCGCCATCACTGCGTCGCGAATGCGGCGGCTGCCGTCGATCAAGTACGACGCGCGGCGCACGCCTATTCCTAAGGGTCCGTTGACGCCATACATCCTGATGACCGTCTTGTGTTCATCGGACAAGAGGACGAACGGCAGTTGGTACTTGGCCTTGAATTTGGCATGAGACTGAGGGCTTTGCGGACTGATGCCCACCACGCGCAAGCCGGCGCTCGAGATTTCATTGTGCAGATCACGCAACTTGCAAGCTTGGAGGGTGCAGCCGGGGGTGAAATCGGCCGGATAAAAGTACAGGACTATGGCGCCCGGGCTCAACAATTCGGTCAAGGATCGGTCTATTGTGGTCTCGTCGGGAAGGGTGAATTCCGGAGCGCGCTCTCCTGCCTTTATCATGTTGTTCTTCCTCCTGTGCTACATCCTAGCCTACGTTTGGCCCTGTTAAGCGATACTTTGGCATGAAGCGTCTTTGCTGCTAATATTCCGGGCCCTTTTCCGGGGGAGTAGCTCAGTTGGGAGAGCGTCGCGTTCGCAATGCGAAGGTCGAGGGTTCGATCCCCTTCTCCTCCACCACCACACGACCCCGGAGACATCTCCGGCGGTCGATTCTCGGCCTCGGTAGCTCAGTGGATAGAGCGAGTGCCTCCTAAGCGCTAGGTCGCAGGTTCGATTCCTGCCCGGGGCACCATTTGAACGTGTTCAGGTCGGTGGAGACCCAGCCAAGTCTGCGGATACCAACAAAACACTGGGTTTTAAGTCCATTTCTGTACGTTCACGTCGGAACGTGTCGGTTGACAGCGGAGGAGTGGTTGGCCGACAAAGTTAGTTGTTGATCGTTGGATCTCCTCCCTTTCCCCGAGAGCGAACGAGTCTAGCAAGACTAGCCAACTGGCTAAACTGATGCAGCGGTTGCACTAGTGCAATGGGTGCACTATGATAAGATCATGCCAACGGTCCAGCGCTTCAATCGCTGCCGGATCGAGATGTATTTATCCGCCGCCGCATTTCCATGTGATAACGCGCAGTGATGAACGAATTGCGGTAGTCATTGAGACACTCTCGGTTCAAGCAGGGGAGGCGGATTCCAGAGATACCGCGGAAGCGCTTGCTTGGGCTCGAGAGAACCGTGCCGAGTTACGGGCACGCTGGCAACAGTATTTTGAGGAAGAGCCACCACAGGGCAAATCATGAGCGTATCTAACGCGATTCGAATTGACGATGTGAAGTATTCGGGTGAGTACGCCCTACGTTTGCGCTGGACGAATGGGAAGAGATTTTCCGTTGATTTGCGGGAAGTCGTATTTCGGCTCAAGGGCTTGCGCCCACTACGCGAACCGGCAAGTTTCTCGCTCGTTCGAATAGGCGAAGGCGGCCACAGTGTTGCTTGGCCGGGTGATCTCGATATAGGCGCAGATCGGCTTTGGGAACTGGCCCTCGAGCAAAACGGGCATGCGGATGCGGTCGAATTCAACCGGTGGCGGTGGAAACATGAGCTAAGCCTTAGCGGCGCCGCCGATGCACTTGGGTTATCCCGACGACAGATAGCGTACTACGCCAGTGGCGAGCGACCAGTGCCGCGTACAGTGTTGTTGGCTTGTAAGGGCTGGGAGGCGGAACTAAACGCAGCGTAGGAGGATCGCGCGCAATTCGTCGAGCGTCGCGCCTCGCTTGAACCGACATTGATGAAGGGTAACAATCAGTGTAACCCACAAAAATCGAATTGAAATTCGCGCGCTATATCAATCGTTTGTGCGGCCAACTACATTTCTGCCCGGGGCACTTGTTTTATAGGGCTGGCAAGAGCCTCACACGCACACGAGCAATTGGACCGATCGCGGCTCCCCCTTTAATAGCTCGCAGCACAACCGTGAAACCAAGAGGCCCGCGCATTGTGGCCGCACCGGTATTGACCAACGGAATGAAGAGGCTGCGGGCGGTTTGTCCATCGAAGAATCTGAGGACCTGGGGCGGTACCGGTTCGTAACCAGGACCCAGTCCCGCGGTGCGGTCCTCCACCTGCCACGCAACGGTGACCTTGCCGCGTGCGGCATCCAGGCGCTTTACGACGATCGCGACCACCGGTTGGGCTGCAGAAGCTGTGATGGCAGCCGAGTCGAATGAGATGATGCCGGATTTGCGTGGTGCGCGCCTTGCTGGTACAGGGACGACGGATGGTGCTGGGATCACCGTCTCGGACGGCGGTGTCAAAGTCGGTGCGATTGCCAATACGCGTTGCGGGAGTTGCACCCGCGCGAGCTGCGACGACTCGCCGGTTCGCGCACCATTGGAATGCAACGCCTGTAACAGTAGAGCCGCAGTACCTAGAATCACCGCCGCCGCAAAGCCCAACAGGCTCATGCGGCCTTTGGCGCGATAATCAGATCCTGCGATGTCTGCAATGAGAGCCGTTGTTTCTGTCCGAAACCAGCTCGCGACCCGCTTCTTGTTTCGGGTCAGCGGGGTGGCTTCGGCGGGCGGCAATTGCAAGGGAGGATCGCTGCCAGGCGAACGGGTCGCTTCTTCAGGCGCCGCCGCCGATGGGCCACAGCTCACGGACATCTCAGCAGGGGCCAGGTCCGAATGGTGGTCGGGTTCAAAACTGGTCAGACGGCGTAAGAACTCGCGCGCAGTTTTCGGTCGTTGATCTCGCTCCAGCGCGAGCCCTGCTGCTACGACTTGGAATACGCTTGGCGGTATGCCCGCGTCATATTTTGGACGCATCTGTTCTTGGTGCGCTTCGAGCATTGACTTGGGCGCGTAAGGTCTGCCGCCCCGGCTCAAGAGTTCATAGCTGAGACAAGCAAGACTGAAGACGTCATCGCAACGTTCGGCTCTGCTGCCCAACAGTACCTGCGGACTTGCATAGGAAAGGGTGGTGCCCGCGTTGAGATCACGTCCCTCATCCAATCCGGCGCCCGCGCTGGGTGCCGACCCGAAATCGATCAACTTAATGCCGCCGTCCTCGGTCACCATTACATTTGCGGGCTTTAAGTCTCCGTGGAGAATCCCTTTTGAATGGGCGTACTCGAGTGCCTCGCAGCATCCGGCGATGCGCTTCAATGCATCTGCTGTGCTGAAAGGACCTTGCATCCATGAGTTCAAGTTCTGACCGGACACTAGCTCCAAAGTCATGAACCAGATATCGCCGTCACAATCCAAGTCGAATACGCGAGTGATACCCGGGTGCGTCAAGGATTGCATCTGCCAAAACGCTCGCCTGAGTCGCTCCAGTGCGCGCGGGTTGGCATGGTGCTTATCCAGTAACAATTTTATCGCGACGGTCCCCGCCTCACCGTTCGAGGAGATTCTGTGCAAATCGCGCGCACGAAAGACGACCGACTCGCCGCCGCGGCCTATGATTTCCTCAAGAATATAACGGGAGCGCAACCGGGTGCCGGCTGCTATTTCACGCGTTGGCGTGGTGCGATCGACAGTAGCGGCCTCGCTCGTGCCGTCTGCAAGAATGAGGGGCACCGACTCGTCCTGTAACAGGGAAGTATCATCCGCGCGCCAATCAAATTCGCTGCGCCACATTATGTTAGGGCAATGAGCCGGCATGGCCTCTTGAAGCGGCGTAACCTCCACATCCAACTCTAGGGAGTTGTTCACAAACACCACCCTCTCGAAAACAAAGATTACATAACGCGAAGGGACGCACCTTTCGGTAGTAATAGCCTACCCGACTGCTTGCCGCTGTGCCGGTGAGTTTGTCTCGGGATGAGCACGGCGTCGCACGGCGCATCGATGAGGACATTCGCCGTTGCCGCTCTGGCAATCACTCAGAGATCTCAGGACTTGTCAGGGAATAGCCCCGGCATCCAGCGCGACGCGAGGGCAGCGGGAAAGGAGAGCCGCAGCGAAGCGCGGCTACTTGCGGAGGCGACGACGC
>JBDUEQ010000025.1:0-8527 GCA_040002315.1 Gammaproteobacteria bacterium | reverse complement strand
CCGGCGCGGACAGTGCGGCGCAGAACATCGTCAAGTGCGTGCAGCGCTGCGGCCTTGCCGTCGATGACATCGTCCTGGAGCAGCTGGCCTCGAGCTACGCCGTGCTCACCGAAGACGAAAAGGACTTGGGGGTGTGCGTCGTGGACATCGGCGGCGGCACCACGGATATCGCGGTTTTCGGCGGCGGCGCCATCCGGCACACCGCAGTGATTCCGATCGCCGGCGATCAGGTGACCAACGATATTGCCGTGTCCATGCGCACGCCCACGCAGTACGCCGAGGACATCAAGATCAAGTACGCCTGTGCACTGTCGCAGCTCGCCAATCCGGACGAGACCATCGAAGTGCCGAGCGTGGGCGATCGGCCGCCGCGGCGTCTCGCGCGCCAAACGCTGGCTGAAATCGTCGAGCCCCGTTACGAGGAATTGTTCGGCCTGATCCGCGATGAGCTGCGCCGCGCGGGCCTCGAGGAGCAGGTGGCGACCGGCATCGTGCTCACCGGCGGCAGTTCCAAAATGGAAGGCGCCATCGAACTCGCCGAAGAGGTGTTTCACATGCCCGTGCGCTTGGGCGTGCCGCAGTACGTGAGCGGTCTTACGGCCGTCGTCAGCAATCCGATTCACGCCACGGGCGTCGGGCTGCTGCTCTACGCCAAGAGCAATCTCGATGTGCAACGGGCGGCGCCGCCGCTGCTCGCGGGCGGCATGAAGAATGTCTTTGAGCGAATGAAGGCCTGGTTTGCAGGCAATTTTTGATTGATTTTCGATTAAATAAACGAGGAGAACTGGAATGTTCGAACTAATGGACTCTTATAGTCAAAGCGCCGTCATCAAGGTGCTGGGCGTGGGCGGTGGCGGCGGCAATGCCGTTTCGCACATGGTCCAAGCCGGCCTCGAGGGCGTGGATTTCATCTGCATCAACACCGATGCGCAGGCGCTGAAGCACTCCAAGGTGCGCACCGCCCTGCAGATCGGCTGCAATATCACCAAGGGCTTGGGCGCCGGCGCCGATCCCGAAGTGGGCCGGCAGGCGGCGATGGAAGATCGTGACCGCATCATCGAGCTGATCGAGGGCTGCGACATGCTGTTCATCACCGCCGGCATGGGCGGCGGCACCGGAACGGGCGCGGCCCCCGTGGTGGCACAGGTGGCGAAGGAACTCGGCATATTGACGGTGGCCGTGGTCACGAGGCCCTTCGAGATGGAAGGCAACAAGCGCTCGCGCGTGGCCGACCAAGGCATGCTGGAATTGTCCAAGTACGTGGACTCCTTGATCACCATTCCGAACCAGAAACTGCTGTCGGTGCTGGGCAGCAGCACCACGCTGCTGGATGCATTCAAGGCGGCCAACACCGTGCTGCAGGGCGCGGTGCAGGGCATTGCCGAACTCATCACCCGGCCGGGACTGATCAATGTCGATTTCGCCGATGTGCGCACCGTCATGTCGGAAACCGGCATGGCCATGATGGGCTCGGGCAGTGCGGCGGGCGACGATCGGGCGCGCGAAGCGGCCGAGGCGGCCATTTCCAGTCCGCTGCTCGAAGACATCAATCTCTCGGGTGCACAGGGCATCTTGGTCAATGTCACGGCGGGCACGGATTTGTCCATCGGTGAATTCCAGGAAGTGGGCAATGTGATCAAGCAGTTCGCATCCGACGACGCCACGGTGGTGGTGGGCACGGTGATCGATCCCGATATGGCGAATCAGATTCGGGTCACGGTCGTCGCAACCGGATTGGGCAAGCCCGTCGCGACCGCGCGCCCCGCCCCCGTCGAGGCAAGGGTGGCTGCCGCCATGGCGCCGCCGCTGACCATGCGGGTGGTGCGTCCCAAGTCGCCGATGGCGCCGACGGATTACGCCATGCTGGACAAGCCGACGGTACAACGGCAACGCGCCGTGGGCGACGGTCTGCGTGCGGAAGTCGATTCCGAGGATTTGTTGGATATTCCCGCGTTTCTGCGCCGCCAGGCGGACTAATAGCAACAACTTTGCATTAGTTGACATTCCAGCTTTGGCGCCCGCAGTAGCTGCGGGCGCCGGTTTGGTACGCGTGTCGAATTAAAGGTCGTGGGAGAGGTCGAATTTGCAGTTCAGGCTCGCGCGCACCCTGTGGTACCTTTGCCATGTTACATAGTCCGGTCATTACGTAATGTTGAATCAGAGAACACTGAAGAATTCGATTCGTGCAACCGGGGTGGGATTGCATACGGGCAAGAAGGTCCTGATGACCCTGCGTCCGGCGCTGCCGGACACCGGCATCGTATTCCGCCGCACGGATCTGGATCTCCCGGTGGACATCAAGGCGCATGCCGAGAATGTCGGCGACACCACCATGGGCACCACCCTGCACAAGGGCGACGTCAAGGTGTCCACGGTCGAGCATCTGCTGTCCGCCCTGGCCGGGCTCGGCATCGACAATGCGCTGGTCGAGGTGAGTGCCGGCGAAGTACCCATCATGGATGGCAGTGCCGGACCCTTCGTATTCCTGCTGCAGTCGGCGGGCATCGAGGAACAGAAGGCTCCCAAACGCTTTACCCGCATTCTGCAAAGCTTGCGAGTGGACGACGGCGATAAGTGGGCCCGCTTCGACCCCTATGATGGCTTCAAGGTGAACTTCGAGATTGAGTTCAATCACCCCACATTTAAAAAGCATTCGCAGGTTGCATCGATGGATTTTTCGACAACCTCGTTCCTGCGGGAAGTGAGCCGGGCGCGCACATTCGGCTTCATGCGCGACCTGGAGAGCCTGCGTGCGCGCAATTTGGCGCTCGGCGGCAACATGGATAATGCCATCGTGCTGGACGACTATCGGGTGCTGAACGAAGATGGCCTGCGCTACGAAGATGAATTCGTGAAGCACAAGATTCTCGATGCCATCGGCGATTTGTACTTGCTGGGACATAGCCTCATCGGCGAATTCAGCGGCTACAAGTCGGGCCATGCGCTCAACAATAAATTGCTGCGAACGCTGATCGGCACGCAAAGCGCCTGGCAGGAAGTGACTTTCGACAGCCTGGCCGACGCACCGATTTCCTACGTTGCCGCCGCCGCGGCACGCGCCTAAGACGTTCAGATCGCCGGCGTCGCGGTGGCGCAATCTGCAATGCTCGTGACACGAAAAATACGGGAGTTTTCCAGAATTCCGCTTCTCGCCGTGGAGAACGGGTATGAGCGCTTAGGGTGAGGGGAGCTGCGACACTCTGATTTTGACGCTGAGGACGGAAATTCCCATGGAACTTGCGACCTGCTTGCGCACAGATTCTGTCAAATAGCGCAGGCGCGAGGCCCAAACCGCGCCCGCTACCCCGATGGTGAGGCGGCCTTCGTCTATACCGGCACTGACCACCGCCTGAGCAAGCCGGGCAGGCAGGGCAGCGCGCACCTGCTCCACCACCCGCGATCTCTCCCGCGAGCGGGCTTTAAGCGCCGTGAGTCTGTTTCCAGATCGTGACAATAAGTCACTGACGCTCCTAGGATTTCGCATCGCAACACAAGAAATGAGGGCTGGGCTGCATGGGGAAACCGTACGGAAATCCTTGTTTTACGTCAGTTTTCTGCATAGTCTAGCGGCACGCACGGGGCATAGTCTCCATCTTCCGTAGGACATAATGCACCGATCTAGAGCACGATAACGGCGTTGGCAGAGTAATCCCATGAATGTCATTTTTGTAGGCCGCAAGTCCGGCCGAGTCAAACAATTTGACCTCCGACATCCTGTGGTGGTCGGTGCCGCCGTGTTGTTCGTCCTCGGCATTGTGGGCGGGGCATTTTCCATCGGCGTGGGCCTGGGCGTGCGCAACAACACCGGTAATCCCATCAATCAGTTGGGTAATTGGTCCTCCGACCTACTACGGCAACAAGCGCAGATCGAAGAGGTCAAGAAAGTCCTGCAGGAGAAGGTCAACGCGCTGGCCATGCGTGTCGGCCAGATGAACGCGAATGTCATTCGGGTCAATGCGTTAGGCAAACGCCTGACTCGCATGGCTAATCTGGATGACGGCGAGTTCGACTTCGGCAACCCGCCTGCCTTGGGCGGCTCCGAAAGTGGTGCGGACGGCCAGCCGGCGCAAATCCCGAATCTGACGAATATGGTCGACGATCTGCAGACCCAGCTTTCCAGCCGCGAGCAGCAATTAGGGGTGCTCGAGAACCTTATTCTGACCCGCGAACTGAATAAGCAGGTGTACCCCGAGGGTCGGCCGGTCCAGGACGGTTGGATTTCCTCTTATTTCGGGCGTCGCGCGGATCCCTTTACGGGTTATTCGGCAGTACACAAGGGCTTGGATTTTGCGGGCCCCGAAGGGACGAAGGTCATCTCGGTGGCGGCGGGTCTGGTGACCTTCTCGGGCGAGCGCTCCGGCTTTGGCCAGATGGTCGAGATCAATCACGGCAATGGGTTGGCCACCCGCTACTGCCATAACGAAAAAGTCTTGGTCAAGCAGGGCGACATGATTCGCAAGGGCCAAGAGGTGGCGTTAATGGGATCCACCGGCCGATCCACCGGTCCTCACTTGCACTTTGAAGTGCTGAAGAACGGCAATCAAGTCGATCCGTTGCGTTTCATCGGAGAGGATCGTTAAGCCCCTCTTCTAGCCTCAAGGGCCCGGCGACCGGTTTCGAAACGATTTCCCGCGCTACCGGTCTATCCGTAGAATACCCAGTTTTCTCAAGGACTCCCTCGCGTGTGGAAGCTTCTGACGCAAGTATTTGGCAGCCGTAATCAGCGCCTGATCAAGGAACTGAGCCGGACCGTGGCGGCGGTTAACGCCCTGGAGTCGGGCTTAAGCGCTCTGCCCGATGAGCAACTCCCCGAAAAGACCCGGGACCTCAAGGCCCGCTTTGCGGCGGGCACCTCGTTGAATGACTTAGTCCCCGAGGCGTTTGCGCTGGTGCGCGAGGCATCGCGGCGCAAGCTCGGCATGCGTCACTTCGATGTGCAGCTGATCGGCGGCCTGGCGCTGCACTCCGGCAAGATCGCGGAAATGCGCACCGGCGAAGGCAAGACATTGATGTCCACCTTGCCGGCGTACCTCAATGCACTCACCGGCGACGGCGTCCACGTGGTTACCGTCAACGAATACCTGGCGCAGCGCGACTCGGAGTGGATGGCGCCGGTGTTCCGCTGCCTGGGGCTCGAAGTGGGGGTCATCAAGAACGCCCAATCCTCCGATGAGAAGCGCGCGGCCTATGCCTGCGACATCACCTACGGCACGAACAATGAATTCGGCTTCGATTACCTGCGCGACAATCTCGCGTTTCGTCTGGAGGATCGGGTGCAGCGCAAGCTGTCATTTGCCATCGTCGATGAAGTCGATTCGATCTTGATCGACGAGGCGCGCACGCCTCTGATCATTTCGGGCCCGGCGGAGGAGAGCACCGAACTTTACCTCAAGATCAATGCGCTGATCCCGCGCCTGGTTCGCCAAAAGGTCGAAGACGGCCCCGGCGACTATGCGGTGGACGAAAAGACCAAACAGGCGACGCTGACCGAAGACGGGCATCAGAAAGTCGAAGAGTTGATGGCGGAAATCGGCCTGCTGCGCGACGGCGAAAGCCTGTATGACGCGACCAACATCCGACTCATGCATCATTTGAACGCGGCGCTGCGCGCGCATTCGCTGTACAAGCGCGATGTCGAGTACATCGTACGTCAGGGCGAGGTCATCATCGTCGATGAGTTCACCGGCCGCACCATGCAGGGCCGGCGCTGGTCCGACGGCTTGCATCAGGCGGTGGAGGCCAAGGAAGGTGTCAAGGTCCGCGAGGAGAATCAAACCGTCGCGTCCATCACCTTCCAGAATTATTTCCGCCTGTATTCGAAGCTGTCCGGCATGACCGGCACCGCCGATACCGAGGCCTTCGAATTTCAGCAGATCTACGGTCTGGAAGTGGTGGTGATCCCCACTCACAAGCCGATGATCCGTACAGACAAATCGGATCTGGTATTTCTTTCCGAGCAGGACAAATTTCAGGCCATCCTCGAGGATATCCAGGATTGCGTGACGCGCGGCCAGCCGGTGCTGGTCGGCACGACCTCGATCGAAACGTCGGAGCGGCTGGCGAAGCTTTTGCAGGGCGCGAAGATCCCGCACGAGGTGCTGAACGCCAAGCAGCATGAGCGCGAGGCGCATATCGTCGCCGAGGCCGGCCGTCCCGGCGCGATCACGATTGCCACCAATATGGCCGGCCGCGGCACCGACATCGTTTTGGGCGGCAGCCCGCAGACGCAGATCGACGCCATCGAAAATCCGAACGAAGTCGATCTCAAAAAGATTCACGAAGACTGGCGGATACGGCACGAGCAGGTGGTGGCGGCAGGCGGACTGCACATCGTCGGCACCGAGCGCCACGAATCGCGGCGCATCGACAATCAATTGCGCGGCCGATCCGGCCGCCAGGGCGATCCCGGTTCCAGCCGCTTCTACCTGTCTCTGGAAGATAATTTGATGCGTATTTTCGGCGACCCGACCCGCATGAAGGCCCTCATGACCCGGGTGGGCATGAAAGCGGGCGAGGCGATCGAAAGCGGCATGCTGACGCGCCAGATTGAGCGCGCGCAGCGCCGGGTGGAACAGCACAACTTCGATGCCCGCAAGCAATTGCTGGAGTACGACGACGTCGCGAACGATCAACGGCGGGTCATCTATCAGCAACGTACCGACCTTATGAGTGCGGAAGACGTGGCCGAGGCGGTCAAGGGAATTCGCGAGGACGTGGTCGCCCAGTTGGTCGATCAATATGTGCCGGGGGGTGCACCCGAAGAGCAGTGGGATGCGCCGGGCTTGGGTCAAGCCATCGAGCGGGATTTTGGCCCCGCGCTGCCGGTCGAGACCTGGGTGAAGGGCGCGGAAGCCGGCGACGGCTCGGAACTGCGCCAACAGCTCGTCAACGCGCTCGAAGCGGCCTATGTCCAAAAGGAGACCAGCGTCGGTCCGCAGGTCATGCGCTACATCGAAAAGGAAGTGATGCTGCGCACCCTCGATCAGCACTGGCGGGAGCACCTCGCCGCCATGGATTACATGCGGCAGGGTATTTTCCTGCGCAGCTACGCGCAGAAGAATCCGAAGCAGGAATACAAGCGCGAGGCGTTCGAGTTGTTTTCCGCCATGCTGGATCGGATCAAATTCGACACCGTCACGACGGTGTCGAAGATCCAGGTGCGCAGTCAGGCCGAGATCGAGCGCGAAGAACTGGAGCGCCAGCAGCGGCTGGCCCGCGCGCTGCAAGCACAGCATGCCGAAGCCATCTCGCCGATCCAGACCATGCCGAACAACAACGACGCGGGATCCGGCGACGGCTCCGGCGGCAATGTCATGGAAATGGCGCCGCGTTCCGATGCCGGGGCGGCTCCCTTCGTGCGGCAGATGCCCAAGGTCGGGCGCAACGAGCCCTGCCCCTGCGGGTCCGGACGCAAGTACAAGCACTGCCACGGCACTTTGCAGCAAGCGAGCGGTTGAGTTCCGGCGATTCCGGCCCGGTGGTGCACGTCGTCGCCGCCGCGGTGATCGACGCGGCGGGCCGCGTGCTGATTGCACAGCGACCTGCGGGCAAGCACTTGGCGGGTGGCTGGGAGTTCCCCGGAGGGAAGCTCGAGCCGGGTGAGGAGCGCGTGGCGGGGCTGGCGCGCGAGCTCATGGAAGAACTCGGCATTGCTCTCGTCGGAATACCAAGACCTCTGATCCGGGTGCGCCACACCTATGCAGCGAAGGTGGTGCTGCTCGATATATGGGTGGTGAAGCGCTACCTCGGCGAACCGCAAGGACTCGACGGTCAGGCATTGCGCTGGTGCCCTGAGGAAGAATTGCCTGGGGCGAATCTACTGCCGGCGGATAGACCCATCGTGGCGGCGCTGCGGCTGCCGGAGCGGCTGACCGAGCCTTCGACGGCGTATTACTCGGTGGGGACCTGCAGCGAGGGCAAACTTGCGGGCGCGTTTTGCTCGACGCTCAACGAAGCGGTTGAGGCGGCCAGGGATGGTGCCGATTTCCTGGTCATGCGCGATGTGCTTGGCTGCAACAAACTTGCCGATTTGTGCCAGGTGGTCTCGGTACCGGTATTTGCGCACGGCATCGAGCTCGAGGCGGCCTGGGTGGCAGGGGCCAGCGGGGTCAACGAGATAATTGGCTAAACCCGCATTCAGGCCGGAGGCCAAAGGATGGGTCACTTATAGGCCTGAGCCAGCATCCAACCAAAGGCGGGTTCAACGCCGAGGAAAGCGTCGCTCTTCCCTGGCAGACATTGCTTGTGTTCGTACGAATCGCTTCCAACCCTCGAGCCGTGCGCCAACCGCTCTCGGCACCGGAGGCGTGCGCCATCGTCAGTACCGCAGTAATTTTCATAACTATCGGTTCCCAAAAAGCACCGCGATCCGCGATTTCCGCCATACGCATTCACACAACACGGTGCGATCGCCGCAGATTTTCATCGAAGAATCGTTTGATGGTCCCGTACGCGTGCCGCCCGTCGTACTGGCGCGTGAGGCTGTGTTTGGCTCCGGGATACACCATGACGTCGAATGGCTTGCCCA
>JBDUEQ010000024.1:0-15234 GCA_040002315.1 Gammaproteobacteria bacterium | reverse complement strand
GAAGGAAGTCTCCAAGGAATACTTCAATCCGCAGGCCGCGGCCGGCGGACGGACGAATATCAAAGATTTGATCAAGGAAGGCCAGGAACTGATCGTTCAGGTCGAGAAAGAGGAGCGCGGCAACAAAGGTGCCGCCCTCACCACTTTTATCAGCCTCGCCGGCCGCTTTTTGGTCTTGATGCCGAACAACCCGCGCGCCGGCGGCGTGTCGCGCCGCATCGAAGGCGAAGACCGCGATCAAATGCGCGAGGCCATGAACGGCCTGCAGATCCCCGACGGCATGGGTGCCATCGTGCGCACCGCCGGCGTCGGCCGGACCACCGAGGAATTGCAATGGGATTTGAATAATCTCAAGACCGCCTGGGACGCCATCGTGGCCGCCAACGACGGGCGGCCGGCGCCGTTTCTCATATTCCAGGAAAGCGATGCAGTAACGCGCGGCCTGCGCGATTATTTCTCCGACGACGTCGGCGAGTGCCTCATCGACGACCCTGATGCCTTTCAAAAGGCCCAGGAATACATGCAGCGCTTCATGCCGCCGGACGCGCAGCGCAAGCTCAAGCTGTATCAAGACCCGGTGCCGCTGTTTACGCGCTACCAGATCGAGAGCCAGATCGAATCTGCCTATTCGCACAAGGTCAACCTGCCCTCGGGCGGCAGTTTGGTGATCGACCACACCGAAGCGTTGGTATCGATCGACATCAATTCGGCGCGCAGCACTCGCGGCGGCGATATCGAAGCCACCGCGCGCAATACCAACTTGGAAGCTGCCGAAGAAATCGCGCGGCAGCTGCGGCTGCGGGACATCGGCGGACTCATCGTCATTGATTTCATCGACATGGAGTCGACCGCCAATCAGCGCGCTGTCGAAGACATGCTGCGCGACGCCGTCAAGATGGATCGCGCCCGCATCCAGTTGGGAAGGCTGTCGCGTTTCGGTTTGCTCGAGCTGTCGCGCCAGCGGTTGCGGCCGGCCTTGAGCGAGTCCACTCATATAAATTGTCCGCGCTGCAGCGGCATGGGTACCATACGCGGCGTCGAATCCATGTCGCTTGCATTGCTGCGCCTGATCGGTGAAGAAGCGCGCAAGGAGCGCACCGGCCGGGTCATAGCACAGGTGCCGGTGGACGTTGCGACCTACCTCATGAATGAGAAGCGCGAATGGCTAAACCAAATCGAATCCCGCGACAAGGTGTCGCTCGTGATCGTGCCCAATCCGCATATGCAAACGCCTGCCTATACCCTGCGGCGCATCCGCGACGACGAAAAGGAGCTGCCCGAGAACAACACCGCCAGCTACCAGCTCGCCGATCAACCCGGCGTCGATGATTCAAATATCGGAAATCGAGACAAGAAGCCGCAAGGCGAAGTGCCGCTGGTTCCGAGCATTTTGCCGGCGTCGGCGGCACCCATCATTCCAATGCCGATATCTGCGGCGGAACCCGCACCCGCTCCGGCGCCCGTAGCCGTGCCGGTGATTCCGCAAGCGGGCGTGTTTGTGCGCCTGTGGCGCTGGCTGTTCGGTGGCGGCGGCGGCAGCGGCAGCGTCACCGCGCCGGCGGCCAGCGCAACGTCCACCCAGACTCAGCGCGAGCGGCCGCCGCATCGCGACGCCCGTCATGATCGCTTCCGTAGCGGCGGCGATCGTGACCGCAATCGCGACCGCGGCGACCGTGACCGAGGCGATAGGGATCGCAATCGCGATATTCGACGCGATGGACCGCGCGATCCTCGCCGCGATGGCCGCCCACGCAGCGAGAATCGCAGCGACTCAGGCCCCCGCCGCCCCGAAGGCGGCGGGCAGCCGGATCGCGTATCTAACGGGCAGCGGCCGGACGCGCCGGGCGCCGCTGCGCCGGGCGCCGCTGCGCCGCGCGCCGATCAACCGCCCCGCCCGGAAGCCGCGCAGCGGCCGGAGCAGGCGCCACGCAATGAATCATCACCGCGTGGCAACGAGCTTCGACCCGATGGCGGCGGCGACCGCCCCAACAATGAGCGCGGCGACCGCTCCGGCAATGAGCGCGGTGGGCGCAGCAGGCGGCGGCGGGGGCGCGGCAGAGGACGCGAGGGCGGCGAGAACCCTGCGAGCGGTGGTGGTCAGGGCGCCGGCCCGGCCGGCCCAGGATCAGGTTCCGGACCGAGCAGCGAGGGCGCTGAGGGCGGAGACTCGCGGGCACCGATGGAGGCAGGTCGAGAGCGGCCGGCGGCTCCTGTGCCGCAGGAGTCTTCGGCCCTGCCTCGAGAGGCGGCATCGCCGCCGCGCGCTGCAGGGGCCCCGGGCACCGACGATAAATACGTGGTGTGGTCGTCCGCTCCGAGCGACGCGCCTCGCACCGGACCCGACGAGCGATAGTGGGCTTTAAGGGACTGCTGGCGGCCGGTCGCCGGCCCGCCGCAGCGCCCGCAGTCGCCAGTCGAGGCCTAAGCTGACGCCAAGCAGCGCCAGGGAAAGGCCGCGAAGCGCGGCTACTGCAACGCCGCTCGCCAGGACCGTTACGGAACGGGGGGCGGGCTCTCCCGCGCGCGCCCACAGTAGACAAACTGTACTTAAGGTGATGGCGGCAATGGCATAGGCCAGTACCCATGCCCGGCGTTCTGCGGGCCGTAAGGAGCGAGCCACTGGCGGCTGCGCACGGCCGCGGCGCAGACCATACAAGACAAACCCAATCACAATCGCAAGCCCGATCAATGAGCTGCCGTCCTGCAGCAGCCGCACTCCCGCCACATGATGGTTGCCGATCTCGACAATCGGGTCCTCGAGCCAGGGAATCAGGCGTACTCCGCGTGCACCTTCATGGGTGAATGCGTCCCACCCCAGGTGGGAGGTCGCTCCCGCCAGCACCCCTAGGGCCGCCAATATCCACTGCAACAGGTTCGCGATCTGCGCGGGCGAGGAAAAAGGACGCCACCGCGCATAGGCACCCTGCGGCAAAACCTCCAGAACCGGCGTCTTGACCAGGTACTGAAAGATCCAATAGGTGAACAGGCCCACCGGCAGGCAAAAAGCCAACAACCCTTCCACGCTGTGGGACTCGAAGCGTTGAACGCGCCACGGAAAGAACAGCCCAAAATCGGGAACCATGGCGCCGATCACCACCGCGGATAGCAGACGCCCGCGCGCCAGCAGGCGTGAGAAAGGCAGAACGATGGCGGCGTGAGAAATCGTGAATGGCATCAGTACGTCCGGATTGTCATCTCATCGTCATATTACAGATCTATAAAACCGCGCCGGGCATGATCCACGCGCCCACGGCGTCAACGCGGATTCGGCAAAAGCCCAATCCTTTGGTTCAATGTACTGGCCGGAGTCGTGGTCGTGGCGGGTATCATCTATACCGCCATTCACTTGGCGGAAGACCTATCGGTGGTCCGCGACACGCGCGCGTATCCATATATATTGCTTGGCATTGCGCTGTTGATCGCCCTGGGTTTCGAGTTTGTCAACGGTTTCCACGACACCGCAAATGCGGTTGCGACGGTAATCTACACGAATTCAATGTCGCCTTATCTTGCCGTCGTTTGCTCCGGCTTGTTCAATTTTGCGGGCCTCACTGGCTGCTACGGCACTTTCTGTAGGGCAGCAATCAGCCCAAGTGACGCGGCGGCGGAGAGATCAAGCACATTCTCGAAGCCACTCACGTCGCCGTAGTACGGATCGGGCACCTCCAGCAGCGCGAGCTGCGGCGCGTACTCCAGGAAGAGCTGCACGCGTGCGCGCGAGGTCTTGGGCTGCATGGCTTGCATCGCGCGCAAGTTGCTGCGATCCATCGCCAGGAGAAAATCGAAACGCGTGAAATCTTGCGCCACCAGCTGGCGCGCGCGCAGCGAACTTAAGTCGATGCCGCGACGCAGCGCCGCGCGCTGGCTGCGCGCATCGGGCGGCTCGCCGATGTGATAATCCGCGGTTCCCGCGGAATCGACTTCGATCGGAAGTCCAGGCGCCTGCTGCACCAGCAGGTGCCGCAGAACTCCCTCTGCCGTCGGGCTGCGGCAGATATTTCCCAAGCACACAAACAACACCCTGCTCACGGTACCGTCGTTGCGCACCGTGCTAGCGCTGCGGCTGCGTCGACGCCGCAGCGAGCAGGGCGCGCACCCGCTCCAAGTCCTCCGGCGTATCCACGCCGGCGGGCGGCGGCTCGGACAGCGCAATCAAGTGAATGCTCATGCCGTGCTCGAGGGCACGTAGTTGCTCGAGCTTTTCGGTTTCCTCGAGCGGCGTCGGAGGCCAGGCGGAAAATTGCAGCAGGCTTCGTACCCGGTAGGCATAAATGCCGATGTGACGCCACGCGCCGGCGAAGCTTACGGGCCGGCCGGCCGCGACCCGGTCGCGGGGCCAGGGTACCGGCGCGCGGCTGAAGTACAGCGCCGCTCCATCCAGCGCGCGCAACGCCTTCACACAAGCCGGATCGAGAAATTCCTGGAGCGACCCGATGGGCGCAACGGCCGACGTCATGTCGATGCGGGACCGCGCGCGCAGCGCCGCCGCCACTTCGCCGACCACGGCGGGAGGCATCATGGGCTCATCGCCCTGCAGGTTCACAATAATGTCGTCCGCCGCAAACTGCCTTGCGCGCACGACTTCGGCGATCCGATCTGTGCCGGAATTGTGCAGAGTCGAAGTCATCAGATAGTCGGCACCGAAGGCTCGCGCAGACTCGGCAATCCGGGCGTCGTCGGTGGCAATGGTCACGGACAGAGCGCCGCTCGCCCGCGCGCCTTGCCATACCCATTGAATCAGCGGCCGATCACCTATGTTCAGGAGCGGTTTGCCCGGCAGACGTGAAGCGGAGAAGCGCGCCGGTATGATGATGTGGAACATGCGCAGGGCTGCTAGCGGTCGAGCAAGGGATCATCGGCGTTGAGGGCGCGCGCGTCCTCGGGCAGCATCATGGGAATTCCGTCACGAACCGCATAAGCTAGCCGGTCCGCCAGGCAAACGAGTTCAAGTGCACTGCCTGACCCCAAGTTGCGCAGCGGCCCCTTGCAAATCGGGCACACCAATAATTCGAGCAGTCGCTTGTCCATTACACCCTCACGCGCGTTGCGCGCCTTGCCATGGCCTTGGTCACGATATCGAGCAGCACACTCGATTCGCCGCCGTCGAAACTCGCGGTCACCGGAACATACCAATGATGCGCGCCGGCGAACCCGTCGCATTTTACGGCATCTTTTTCGGTCATGAGCACTGGACGCCCGTCGCCGAAAAAAATATCGGCGGCGCGCAAGTCCGCATGATCCGGCAGCGGATGACCAACGACTTCGATTCCGTGGGCTCGCAACATATTGAAGAACCGCTCAGGATTGCCGATGCCGGCGATGGCGTGCACCGAATGCCCTGCGAACTCATCCAATGCCTTGGCTGCGCCGCCGGCCAGGTTGTGAGCGCTCTTCGCCTCGAGCCGCATGCTGAAGGCGCCGTCGAGCAGCGCGCGCGGGCCGTTCACCACGACTGCGTCCGCCGTCGCCAATCGCGCCGGGACCTCGCGTAGCGGGCCGGCAGGCAGCAGCCAGCCGTTGCCGAAGCGCCGATCGCCGTCGATGACGACGATTTCGCAGTCGCGCGCCAGCGCGTAGTGCTGCAGACCGTCATCGCTCACGATGACATCGCATCCTGCATTGACCAATAATTGCGCGGCTGCCGGGCGGTTGCGGCCGATCGCCACGGGCGCACCGGTACGGCGCGCCAACAAGATGGACTCATCGCCGACGACTCTGGGATCGTCGAATGAATCGATGAGCCGCACGTTGCCCGAGGAACCCCCATAGCCGCGAGTGACCACGCCCGGATTGAAGCCAAGATCCAACAAGCGTGCGACCAGCCAGCACACCAGCGGGGTCTTCCCGGTTCCTCCGACACTCAAATTTCCGACGACCACCACCGGCGAGGACACACGGCTCGATCTGCGCAGGCGCTTTGCGTACAGATAGCGGCGCGAACCGGCCGCCGCGCCGTATGTCAGCGCCAGCGGCATC
Source organism: Gammaproteobacteria bacterium (assembly GCA_040002315.1). Lineage (GTDB taxonomy): Bacteria > Pseudomonadota > Gammaproteobacteria > Steroidobacterales > Steroidobacteraceae > Bog-1198. The sequence continues at coordinate 9,258 of JBDUEQ010000024.1, read as the reverse complement.
AGCCACCAAGGCGGAGCAGCGCGCTCGTACCAGATCCGATTGAGCCAAGATTGCAGAAGCATGCGTTGCGGTTCCGTTACGGCGCCCGTTGCGGCGCGTCTAAGCGTTGATCAGCAGCCCATGCAGCGCTGCATATAATCCGCCGCGCGAAAGCAGCTCCTGATGGGTGCCGCTCTCGACGATTCGTCCCTGGTCCATGACGATTATTCGATCGGCGCCTTCCACGGTGGACAGGCGGTGCGCAATGACCAGCGTGGTGCGGCCCTGCATCAGAATGCCGAGTTCCTGCTGCACCCGGCGCTCCGATTCGTTGTCCAACGACGCGGTGGCTTCATCAAGGATCAGGACCGGCGAATCCTTGAGCAGCGCCCGTGCGATGGAAATGCGCTGGCGCTGCCCCCCGGAGAGATTCTGGCCGCGGTCCGTCAGGGGAGTATCGAGCCCCTGCGGCTGCTGCGCGACGAATTCCATCACATTGGCGGCCCGCGCTGCGGCCTCGACTTGCGCGTCCGTCTTGCCGACGGCATTGAAGGCGATGTTATTGCGTATGGTGTCGTTGAACAGCACCACGTCCTGGCTGACCAGGCTCACCTGCGACCGCAGGTCCGTCAACCGGTAGTCCCGCACATCGACGCCGTCCAGCAGCACCGAGCCCTGTTGCGCATCGTAGAAGCGCGGCACCAGGCCCACCAGCGTGGTCTTGCCGCTGCCCGATGGTCCGACGATGGCTACGGTTTCGCCGGGCCGCACCCGGAAATTCACCTGACGCAGCACCTCGCCCTTCTCGCTCGAATAGGCAAAGGACACGTCGCGGAATTCGATGTCGCCGCGCGCGCGCGCGAGTGCCAGTGTCCCGCCGCTGCCCTCCGTTGGATGATCCAGAATCTCGAACACGCTTTGCCCTGCGGCGATGCCCTGCTGCAGCGGCCCGCTCATATTGACCAGGCTGCGCAGCGGCGACGGAATGAGCATCAATGCGGTCAAGAAGCCAAAGAACTCATCGACCTGCATGTGGTGGGTAAACACCTGGCGGATCGCCACGTACAGCACGCTCCCCAGCGCGATCGAGGCGATGCACTGCACCACCGGATTGCTGATGGCGCGCGCGCGTATCAGCTTCATGTTCGAGGCCCGATTGTGCTCATTGACCTGCTCGAATCGCTCGCTCTGATGATCCTCGGCGTTGAACAATTTGATCAGGCGATGCGCGTCGATGGCCTCCTTCGCGACGCGAGTGATATCACCCATCGAGTTCTGGATCCGCTCGCTGTAGCGCCGGAAGCTGCGGTTGGCGATCTGCATGAGCCAGGCGATGACGGGAGCGGCGACGATGCAGAACACCGCCAGACGCCAATTCATATAAAACAGCGTGGCCAACAGCACCAGGATGGTGAGGCTGTCGCTGATCAGGGAAATCGCCGCGCTGGTCGCCGCTGCCGCCACCAATTCAATGTTATTGGTCAGCTTCGACAGCAGGTGCCCGGACTGCTGCCTGTCGAGATAGGCCGTCGGCAGCCGCAGATAATGCGAGAACACATCGTGCCTCAATCCCTTGATGACCTGTCGCCCCACCCAGCTGGGATAGTAGCTCTGCACATAATCGCCGACGCCGCGCAGGGTGAACAGCACCACTACCCCGACCGGCACCTGCCACAGCACGGCCGGGTCTTTGACCACAAACGCGCCGTGCAGGAACTTTTGCACCAGGTAGGCGAGCGAAGCGTTGGACACGGCAAACAGAATCGCGCCCAGCACGCCGATCAGAAACACACCGAAGTAGGGTTTGGCGTACTTGAGCAGCCGCCGATATATCGACCAGGAATCGCCGGCAGGTTTCAGGCCCGCGGGCAGCTCGCTCAAGGCGGTGTTTCCTCATGGACGGTGGCGATGTTCAATTGTGCAAAGCCCAGCCGGCCCGCCACGTCCATTGCCGTCACCACGGCTTGATGCGTGGTGCGCGCATCGGCGCGAATCGTAATGGGCCCGCGGTCGGCGCCGGCTTCTTTGAGCAGCGCGGCGCGCAGCGTATCGGGGCTGGTGTTGATCAGGCTGCGTTCATTGACCCGGTAGCCGCCTTCCGCCGTCACCGTGATCACCAGCCCCGCATGCGGGCCGCGCGGCAGCGGCACCTCACTGGCCTGCGGCAGCTGAACCCTGACCCGCCCCTCTTGATTGAAGGTGGTGGACACCATGAAAAATATCAACAGTACGAGCATCACGTCGATCAGCGAAATCAAATTGATCTCCGGATCTTCACGATGGCGCGGACGAAGGTTCATGATCAATCGGCCGCGAGCAGTTCGCCGCGCTCGTCCAGCGCATCGACCAGCTTCATGGCTTCCTTCTCCATGCGAATCACCAAGCGCTCGACCTTGCCGCGCAGAAAGCGATAGGCGATGAGCGAGGGAATCGCGACCGTCAAGCCGGCCGCTGTCGTAATCAGCGCTTCTCCGATGCCGCCGGACAAAATGCGCGGGTCGCCGATGCCATTGGCCGTAATGGCATTAAAAGCATGGATAATACCGGCCACCGTGCCCAGCAGCCCGAGCAGCGGCGCAATGGCCGCGATGGTGCCCAGGGTGTTCAGAAACCGCTCCAATTCGTGGACCACGTGCCGGCCGCCGTCCTCCAGACGTTCTACCATCAAGGCGCGCGGCTTATTGCGGTTGGCAAGACCGATGGCCAGCAATTTGCCGAGGGGGGAATTTTGCTCCAGCGCCGCTACCAGTTCGTCGCTGAGCCGGTCGGCTTCGATCCAGTTCCAGACCTTTTGCGACAGATCTCTCGGTATCACGCGACTGCTTTGCAAAGTCCAAAGACGCTCCAATATGATAGCCACCGCGGCAATGGAACATAAAATGATCGGCCACATGAAGCCGCCGCCGGCGCGGATGATCTCCCACATTGCGTCCTCTTTCGTCGAGTATAAATCTGCCGGCATGATACTTGAGCGCCGACGGTTGAGATACGGGCATCGACGCCCAGCTAAGCCGTTGATTTGCAGGGTGGACAAGGTTCCCTGTCGCCGATGTGCGAAAATCGGGCAACATGCAACGCTGGCTGAAAAGCATCACACCGGACCGCCATTCGCTGGAAAAACTCTGGTGTTTGAAGCCATTTAGGGTAGTGGTGCAGGGGCGCGGCTGCTGGACCTTCAACCGCCACAGCGTGACTCGTGCGTTCGCTCTGGGGCTGTTCATCGCCTTCATTCCGCCCACTCCCCTGCCGGTGCATCTTCTCGCCTGCGTCATACTCGGCATGCTGTTTCGGCTGAATCTTCCGGTGCTCGTCGCCACGGTGTTCATCAGCAACCCCTTCACCTGGCTGCCCCAGGTGGCCGGGTCGATCTGGGTGGGTGCCAAGCTCATGGGTATGGATCTGATGCCCGTCCTGCACGCACTCAAGTCGCGGAGCCTGTGGATCGAGGTCCACCAGTTATGGGCGCCGCTGCTGCTCGGCGCGCTGGTTCTGGGGCTGGCCGCGGCGGGCGCGGGCTTCGTGCTGGCGCAACTGGCGTGGCGCGTGCATGTGATTTTCCATGTGCGGCGCCGCCGCGCCCGATCACTCGAGCGCAGCGCCGCGCTCGACTAGTGTTCCATCGGTCAGGACCAAGACCCTGTCGAGCCTCGACGCCAGTCGTTCATCGTGAGTCACGATGACGAGACTGGTGCCCAGCTCGCGATTCAGTTCCAGCATCAGTTCGAACACCTGCGCCGCATTCGCCCCGTCCAAATTGCCCGTAGGTTCATCGGCGAGCACCAGCTTCGGTTGTGTCACGAGCGCGCGAGCCACCGCGGCGCGCTGTCGTTCACCGCCTGAGAGCTGCGAGGGACGATGTGTGAGACGCGCGCCGAGCCCGACGCGCGCCAGCAATGCACCGGCACGCTCCTTGGCGGCACGAGGATTCATACGCCGCACCAGCAGCGGCATTGCGACATTCTCCAGAGCGGTGAATTCGGGCAGCAAGTGATGGAATTGATAGACGAAGCCCACGGCGTGATTGCGCAAGTAGCCGCGCTCCGCATCATTCAAGCGATTCATGGCAGATCCGTCTATTTCCACCGTGCCGCTGGTCGGCAGATCCAGGCCCCCGAGCAGCTGCAATAGAGTCGTCTTGCCGGATCCCGAAGCGCCGACGATGGCAATGCGCTCGCCGGCCCGAACAGTGATCGACGCCGCACGCAGCACCTGGATCTTTACATCGCCTTGGACGAAGTCCTTGGCAAGATCTTTGCCCAACAGCACCACCGCACCTGATTTCGGCATCATCTTATCCATCTTAGTCGTTTCGCAGCGATTCTGCGGGCAGCAGGCGCGCGGCGCGCGCCGCGGGATACAGCGTGGAGAGGCAGGCGAGCACGAAGGCGAAGCCGCAAATGCGCACCACGTCGCTGATTCGCACGCGAGCCGGCAGGTCGCTCATGAAGTACACGCGTGCGTCCAGGAATTTGAAGCCCACGATGCTCTCGAGCCCGTGCACCAACTCCTGCAGGTTTACCGCTACTGTGACGCCGAGCAGCACACCGGCGCCTATGCCGAGCACACCGATCAGGCTGCCTTGCACCACGAAAATGGACAAGATGCCGCGGGGCGATGCGCCGAAGGTGCGCAGGATGGCGATGTCGCGGCGCTTGTCCTTTACCACCATCACCATGGTCGAGACGATGTTGAATGCAGCGACAGCCACCATCAGCGACAAGATGAAGAAAAGTATGCGTTTGGTGATGGCGATCGAACGGAAGAAATTCGCGTGTTCATTGGTCCAATCTTGAGTTTCCAAATTATCACCGCCGATGGCCAGAGCGGCGGCGCGTGCCATGCGCGGCGCTGCATACATATCGGTAAGGCGCAGGCGAATGCCTGTGACGTCATCGCCCATGCGCAGCAGCCTGGCGGCGTCCTGCATCGCCACTATGGCAATGCGCCGGTCGTATTCGTACATCCCGATGGACAGTATCCCGGTGACCTCGAAAGCGCGCATGCGAGGGATTACCCCGACCGGCGTCACGTCCCCCAAGGCCACCAACAGCACCACTCGGTCGCCGACTTTCGCGCCAAGTTCCTCCGCCAGCGCCTGTCCCAGTATGACGCGATACTTGCCGTCGACCAGGTCGCTCATTCGTCCGCTCAACAAATGCGGGCGCAGATCGACGACCTGTCGTTCCGACTCCGGCAGCACCCCGCGCACCAGCACGCCGGACGAGCGGTCGCCGTGAATCAGCATGCCCTGCTCCTCGATGTAGGGTGCGACCCCCTCAATGCCGGGGAAGTGCGTGAGCTTCGCGACGGCAGGGCGCCAATCGGCAATCCGCCCATCGAGCGTGGATATGGTTGCGTGCGCTGTCAGGCTCAAGATTCGTGTACGCAGGACTTCTTCGAAACCGTTCATGACCGACAACACGACGATCAGCACGGCGACGCCCAAGCCTAAGCCGAATATCGCGATGCCGGCGATCAGAGACACCGACCCGCGCTTCGGCGATGCGCGCAAGTACCGCAACCCCACGAATCCCTCGTACCAGTAGCGCATCATTCGTAGCGCAACGCTTCGGCGGGTTGGGTGCGCGCCGCCTGCAGAGCCGGATACACCGTGGCGATGAGCGTCAGAATCAGTGCAGCCACGCCGATTCTGACGACGTCACCCGCATGCACTTCGCTCGGCAGGCTCGATATGTAGTACACGTCAGGATCCATGATGTGAAAGCCGAGATGCTGTTCGAGGAAGGGGACGATGACGTCCACATTGAGTCCGATGGCAAGGCCGAGCGCCACGCCGACGACGGCGCCGATCCAGCCGATGAGCACGCCCTGGGTCATGAACACCCCAACCACGCCGCGGGGACTCAAGCCCAGGGTGCGCAAAATGGCTATATCGGTGCGCTTGTCGTTTACCACCATGATCAAGGTGGCCACGATATTGAACACGGCAACGGCGACGATCAGCAAGAGGATCAACCCCATCATGGTCTTTTCGATGCGGATGGCGCGAAAGTACGCCTGGTTCTCCTCAGTCCAGTCGCGCACTTTAAGTCCGGGCGCGAGCCGCGCGGCGGCCGCTCGCGCCAGCTCCGGCGCCTTCAGTACATCGATGAATTTCAACCGTATTCCGCCGGGACCGGTCATGCTGCGAAACGCCTCGGCATCTTGGAGATTCACCAGCGCCAATACGCTGTCGTGCTCCTGCAGTCCGACCTCGAAAATACCCGCGACGTGAAAGTCCTGCAGGCGCGGCACGATGGCATGGTTGCTGCCCGCACTCGATGCCGCATTGCCCGGGATCATGACAGTCACCGAATCACCCACCCCCACCTGCAGTTGATAGGCCAGCATGCGTCCCAAAATGATCCGGTTCGATCCCGGCACTAAATCACTGAGCTTGCCCTCGCGCATGGCATCCCCAATCGAGGACACTTCCGGTTCGAGGTTCGGGTCAATGCCGCGCACGATGGCGCCGCTCATGGCCGGCTGCCGGCTCAACATGGCGTCGGTATCGAGGAACGGCGCCGCGCCCACCAGTCCCGGCGAGCCTTTGAGTTGCCGTATACGGGCCTGCCAGTCGGCTATAGACGCCCCCGGGGCGCTCAGGGTCGCGTGCGCGGTCAGGCTGAGCAGGCGGTTGCGCAGTTCGGATTCCAGGCCGTTCATGACCGACAGCACCGTGATCAGGGCGGCTACGCCCAGAGCGACCCCCAATAGCGACACCCAGGTGATGAAGGACACGAAAAAGCTGTGCTCGCGGCCCAGCGAATAGCGCAGGCCCACGAAAATCGGTACGGGCTGGAACATGCGCGGCGATTAAACCACAGTTTGGCAGCGCAATCAGAGTGTTAAATAGGTCAAGTATTGGACCCCGCGGACGGTGTTATAGTTTGGGGGGGCCAGAGTTTCTCGAGGAAAAGGGGTAAACAAATGAGGTGCGCCATGAGGTATCAAAGCCTACTGCTCGCGGCAGTGTTCGCCAGCGGCCTCGCGGGGGCCGAGACCATCGAGGTCGACAGCGGCATCGCCGTGAAAGAGTCGGATGTGGCCACGCCGGCGCGCGGCATGTCCATGGAGCAAGTGGCCAGCAAATTCGGCGCCCCGGTGACCAAGGTGCCGGCCGTTGGACGCCCGCCGATTTCGCGCTGGGAATATCCGGGTTTCGTCGTCTATTTCGAAGCCACCCACGTGATTCACAGCGTGGTCGCGAACTCCTAAAGCAAATCGCGTAAGATCCTAAGCGTCTTGATTCACGCCCACCGCGACTGGTTCGCGGCGGGCGTTTATTCGTTTTGATTTTTGAAGTGTCGATGACCCTACTGAATCCCATCCTCCCCTTTAGCGGGGCTCCCGTCGGCACGGCTCCCGTCGGCACGGCGCCCGTCGTCAAATGGGGCAAGCTCTATGGAGCTGCGGCTGCGCTCGCCATTGCCGAGGCAGCCGCGCAGGCCAAGGGGCCTCTCATCGTCATCGCGCAAAATACCCGCGACGCGGAGGCGCTGAGCGATGAAATCCGGTTCTTTGCCGGTTCCGGATTGAATGCGCGGGTCTTTCCCGATCTGGAGACGCTGCCGTACGACAGCTTCTCCGCGCATCCCGATATCACGTCGGCCCGGCTTGCCACCTTGGCGGAACTGCCGCGCGCCCGCCAAGGCGTCTGGCTGGTGGCCATCGACACTCTGCTGCAACGGCTCGCGCCGCGCAGCTACGTGGAGGCTTACTCCCTCAAAGTGCATGTCGGCGAGACCCTGGATCTCGATGCACTGCGCGCGCAACTGGCGCTGGCAGGATATGCCGCCGTCACGCAGGTGGTCGCGCATGGCGAATTCGCCGTACGCGGCTCGCTGGTCGACGTCTTTCCGATGGGATCGGACACACCGTACCGAATCGACCTGCTGGATCGCGACGTGGACAGCATTCGCCGGTTCGACCCGGACACGCAGCGCTCACTGGACAAGCTCGACCGCATACACCTGCTGCCGGCGCGCGAAACTCCGCTCCATCCCGAGGCGGTACGTGAATTCCGGCGCCGCTACCGATTGCGCTTCACCGGCGACCTGTCGGAGCAGGCGATCTACCGCGATGTCAGCCAGGGAATAGCACCGGGCGGCATCGAATTCTTTCTGCCGCTGTTCTTCGACCGCACGTCCCATCTATTCGAGTATCTGCCGCCGGACAGTGTCATCGTCGACGTGAACGACGCGGCGTCGGCCGTGGATCAACTGTGGCGCGGCATAACCGATCGGCACGAACAATTGCGGCACGATCGGCACCGTCCCATACTGGATCCTGCGGAAGTGTATTTGACGCCGTCGGAATTCGCGGAATCCTATGCCGCCTGGCAGCGGATTGAATTGCACGGCTTCGAATGGCCGCCGGAGACTGCAGGTCCTACGCAAAATTTCCCCAGCGTCGCACCTGCGGCTGTGCGCATCGACCCGCGCGCCGAACAGCCGGCGGCCGAATTGGTGTCATACATCCACTCGAGCCCGTCGCGCATTCTGCTCGCCGCCGAATCCGCCGGCCGTCGCGAACTGCTGCTCGATCTGCTGCGCGGTCGCGACATCCAGGTAAAGATCTTCGATAACTTCGCGAGTTTCATCGCGAGCCCGCAGGCCCTGGGAATCACAGTATCGGCAGCCGTCTCGGGCCTCAGGCTCGAGACGCCGCCGCTGCAAATCCTGACCGAAGCCCAACTGTTTGGCGATCGTGCGCGGCAGGAGCGCCGCCGCCGACGCGCCGAACGCGATCCGGCAAAAATCCTCAAGGAGCTGACCGACCTGCGCATCGGCGCGCCGGTGGTGCATGAATCGTACGGTGTCGGACGTTACGTCGGACTGCAAACCATGGACGTCGCGGGCTATACCGGTGAATTTCTGGTGCTCGAGTATGCGGACGGCGACAAGCTGTATGTTCCGGTGCAGGCGCTGCACCGGGTGTCGCGCTACACGGGGGCGCCGGCCGAGACCGCGCCGCTGCACAAGCTCGGCGGCGAGCAATGGCAGAAGGCGCGGCGCAAGGCGGCACAGCGCATTCGCGACGTCGCCGCCGAGCTTTTGGATTTATATTCACGCCGCGCCGCCCGGCAGGGCACGCAAATGCAGGCCGGGGAAGCCGAATACCGCGCTTTCCAAGCCGGCTTCCCATTTGAGGAGACCGCCGACCAAGCCGCCGCCATTGAACAGGTGCTGGGCGATTTGAAGTCCGGCAAGCCCATGGACCGCGTCATCTGCGGCGACGTCGGTTTCGGCAAGACCGAGGTCGCGCTGCGCGCCGCCT
>JBDUEQ010000023.1:0-41897 GCA_040002315.1 Gammaproteobacteria bacterium | reverse complement strand
ATGATCACTCTGCAGGAAAATGAAACCATGAAGCGCTTGGCGGCGTACGCCGCGCTGCTCGCGATACCGACGATGATTGCGGGCATTTACGGCATGAACTTCCAATACATGCCGGAGCTCAAGTGGCATTTCGGCTATGCATTCTCGCTGCTGCTGATGGGCGGCCTCGACGTCTATCTGTTTTTCCGCTTCAAACGCGCGCGCTGGCTGTAGGGCGAGGCCGCGGGCGGCCCCAGGTCGTCATCATGGTGACCGCATAGTTCCAAACGGCGCCGACCAATATTCCCGCGATCGCTGCCGAAGCCCATCCGCGGCCCAGGCCGTAGATGCTGGACGCGACGCCGAGGTTGGCGAATCCGCCGATACTGCAAGCCAGTACGAATGATGCCCAGCCGCGCAGCCAGTGCACTCCGCGCAGCCGCATGTCGCGGTACGTCAGCACGTTGTTGACGGTGTAATTGAAGGTCATTGCGCACAGGGTGGCGACCGCCTGACCCGTGACAAAGCTGCGGTGCAGGCCCTGCAAGATCAGCGTGAGCACTGCGAAATGCACGGCCACCCCCGCGGCGCCGACGATGGAGAAGCCGATAAAGCGCACCGGGATCCAGCGGCCGACCATCTTGTCGAGCAGCAGCATGACGTAGTCCCACATCGTCACGGAATCGAGCTTGCTCTCCCCCGTGTGACGCGGCTTGAACGTGTACGCCAGCTCGCTGAAGCGCAGCGGCGGCCGATGGGATGCAAACAAATCGGCCAGGATCTTAAATCCGATCGCAGAGAGCTTACGTACCGAGCCATCCAAGACCGAGCGGCGCATCATGAAGAATCCGCTCATCGGATCGGTCAATTCCGCAGGGACCACCAATCGGCTCAGACGTATGGCGAAGCGGCTCATGCGCGCCCGACTCGCATTCCAATCGCCGATGTCGCCGCCCGGCGCGTAGCGGCTGCCCACCACGATCTCGGCATCCCCCCGCTTGAGGGTATCGAGCATTTGCGGCAGCAGCTTCTCGTCGTGCTGTAAATCGGCGTCGATTACGGCGAGATAAGGTGCGGTGGTGGCGAGCATGCCCTCCACACATGCGGAGGAGAGCCCGCGGCGGCCGATTCTCTTGAGGCAGCGGATGCGGCTATCCGCCGCTGCGCGCTCGCGCACCAGGTCCGCCGTGCCATCGGGAGAATCATCGTCGACGAATACCACTTCCCAGGAGCGATTCCCCAGACACGATATCAGACTCGCAATCAGCTCCGCGACATTGCCCCTTTCGTTGAACGTGGGCACGATGATGGACAATTCCGGTCCGGCCCGAACCGTAGTCTGGACCTGCTCGGCCACCGCATCATCGACCGTTGGCCCCGGTGGTCCGCGATGTTCAGCAGCGCTCATCTGTGTTGCCGGCTCCCAAAAAATACCGATTGCAAGCATCTAGTAATGTTCATTGCTACTATAAGCACCAGGCGGCGTTGACGCACGAAATGACGACGCAGCCTGCTTTCAAGGGTATCAGGGATTGCAAAAAGTGAACCGCCAACTCGCGACGGTGCTGATACCGCTCCTGGATATTGCTCTGTTCTGTGTCCTGACCGCCAATGGCCTGTCATTGCGATCCAGCCATATAGCCAGCTTCTGCGTCGCCATGACGTTGAATTACCTACTGAAAGTTCGTTCAACGCTCGTTGCCGAGAGATTAACCGGGGATTGGCGGCTGCATGGCCGTATGGTGGCAGTGGCCGCCCTGGCGTTATTCCTGCGTGGCGGCGTACTGGGCTTGTTGTCGAGCGCCTGGGGCTGGCCGGCGCAGATCTCCATAGTATTTGCGGCGATTGCGACACTGGCGGTGACGGCGCCCGGATTCGCGCTGGCTGTGTCGTCGGCTCGCGGCGATGCGCGACCGCTTGCGTTGGTAATTGGGCTGGTCGTTTATGCCGTGGTGCTGCGCCTGGTGTATCTCGGCTGCGTGGAATTGCTGCCCGAGGAAGCCTACTACTGGAACTATGCGCGTCATCTCGACATAGGCTATCTCGACCATCCGCCGCTGGCAGCATGGCTGATCCGGCTCGGCACCGCCGCGTTCGGACAGGGTGAGTTCGGCATACGAATCGGCGCCCTGAGCTGCGCCCTCATCGCCGGCACCTTTACCTATCGCTTGACTCGCAATCTCTACGGTAACGCGGTCGCGCCGGCCGCCGTGGTATTGGGGCAGATCCTGCCCTTCTTTTTTCTCGCCGGATTGCTCATGACCCCTGATGCTGCGCTGACCGCAGCGTGGGCGGCCTCACTGTACTACCTCGAACGCAGCTTGGTCGGGGGCCGGCCGCTTGCCTGGTGGGGCGTGGGAATCTCGCTGGGGATCGGCATGATCTCGAAATACTCGATCGGCCTGCTCGTTCCGGTGACGTTGGCGTTCATGCTCTGGGACGCCCCCTCGCGCCGCTGGTGGGGACGCTGGCAACCCTATGCCGCCGCGCTGCTGGCGCTGGCGATATTCTCCCCTGTCATCCTGTGGAATGCACAGCATGAATGGGTTTCCTTTGCATTTCAAACCTCGCGTCGCCTGGCGGAGGCGCCCAGGTTCGCGCTGCACAAGTTGTTCGCCTCCATCTTGGTGCTCATAACTCCGCTTGGGGTGCTGGCGCTGGTCGTAGCATTTACGCGCCGCAAGGCAGCCGATGGCGGTGACACAGGCGCCATGCGGCGTCGGCGTTTCATCACCCTATGCATATTCATGCCCCTGGCAGTGTTCGCGCTTTTCAGCCTGCGTCACGAAGTGAAGCTCGACTGGACGGGTGCGCCCCTGACCGCTGCGCTGCCCGTCATGGCGCTGGGAACGGTCGCGACCGCGGCCAACGCAGGCGGCATTCGCGCCTGGCTGCGCAACGCCTGGGCCCCGACGCTCATGACGCTGCTATTGATCTACGGTGCAGGACTGCATTACCTGGTGCTGGGAATACCCGGCCTCGGCTACGGCAAGCACATCGAATTGGTTCCGGTGGGTTGGCGCGACTTCAGCCGCCGCATCGAGGCCATCGCCGACACGGCGCGCATTGAAACCGGCCGCGAACCGCTCATCGTCGGCATGGATCGCTATGCCATTGCCAGCGAGCTGGCCTTTTACCTGACCAAGCGTGCCGACACAGTGGTAGAGACCTCGAGCGCGCATTTGTTCGAGGGCGTGGGGCTGATGTACGAGCGCTGGACGCCGACAGAGCAACAGGTGGGCCGAACTTTATTGCTGGTCGCGTGGGATCCCCGGGATCTCGCCGGCAAGGCCATTGAATCCCGTGCCGAACACCTGGGACCGATCGAGGACGAGATATTGACCCGCGATGATCAAGTTGTGCGTCATTATTACCATCGGCTCGCCTACAATTACCGCAGCATCCCGCGCCGATGAGCGCCATTACGCAGCTGGAGAGTCGTGGAAATATTTCGAATATCGATGGCTGGGACGACTTCTCGGCGCCTCGCGGCCATGGTGCTGGTCGTGATTTGCGTCGTATACCGCTCATCTGCGGTGGCACAAACTCCCGAGCAGGAGAAGATGTGGGCGGAACAGCGCGCTCAGGCTCAGGCGGAGGATCGAGCCAAGGCGGAGCGCCTGACCAAGGAGCGCGAGGCTCGCAGCACCGACCCGATGGCCTGGGTGCGCACGCTCGATCCCATGTCATCCGGGGGCTGGACTTTCCAGTCGGTGGCCGGCGACGGCTCTTGGGTGATCTACAGCACCGAACATCAAATGAAGCGCTCGGGCCGGCTCGTGACCGCCTGGCTGCGGCGCGAATACGCCGAGCCGCAGCGAACCGGCGCCGGCGATGCATACCTCAGCGATGTCGAGAAAATGCAGTACGATTGCGCCAAGGAGCGGGCGCGTGTGCTGCTCGTAATCTATTACGCTTCGAACAATCTTGCCGGCAGCCAGCAAACCGAGGAAGCGGACCCGAAGCAGACGACCTGGGATCCCATCGTGCCGGGCACGCAGAGCGAGCTCATTTTTCACTGGGCCTGCGGCCTCGGTTCAACAGGGACGCGACCACGATAAATCGATGGTCGTGGCCAACAGCTGCGCGCGATCTGCACAGGGGCCGACCATGATCTCGACCTCGCCGGGTTCGAACACCGGCTCAAGGTCAAGGCCAAGAAATCGCAGCTCCGCGGCATGCAAGGACAGAGTGACGGTGCCCACCTCGCCCGGTCGCAGGTCGATTTTCGCGAATCCTTTGAGTTCGAGCAGCGGCCGCGAGACGCTGGCAAGCTTGTCGTGCGTGAAGAGGAAGACGGTCTCTTGCGCCGTTCTCGCGCCCTCGTTGCGCACATCGACGCGAATCTTCATGGTGTCGTTGTCTTCGACGTCGCTCGGGGTCACGCGCAGATTGGAGAGCGTAAATCGGCCGTAGGTGAGCCCGTGGCCGAAGGCGAACAGCGGTTCGTTCGCCACATCGAGATACTTGCTGGTGTAGTGATCCTTTGGGTTGGCCGGCCGGCCGCTCGGACGCTCACCGAAAAAAATAGGAATCTGTCCTGTCGCGCGTGCCCAGGTGACCGGCGTTCGGCCGCTGGGGGACACGCGCCCCGTGACGACGTCGCCGATGGCATGGCCGGCTTCGCTGCCGAGAAACCACACCGCGAGCACCGCATCGGCCTGCTCCACCAGCCAGGGGACAACCAGCGGACGGCCCGAAAACAATACGACAATCACCGGCTTCTGCGCCTCGCGCGCGCGTTCGAACACCGCCTCGGCGAACTGACACTGCTTTCCGGGAAGTCCCAGGTGCGCCCGGCTTGCGGCCTCGCCGCTCATGGTCGCGGCTTCTCCCAGGCACAGCACGATGACGTCCGCCGCCGTGCATAGATCAAGTGCCGCGGCAATGCCTGACACATCCTCACTCTCGATGGCGACACCTGCCGCCTGCAGCAGTTGACATTCCGGCAATGCTGCGCGCAAACCCGCAGCGACCGTGACATGACCGTCCGTATCCGCAGCGCCCCACCAAGGTCCGCGCATCTCCGCCGGCGCATCGGCCAGCGGCCCAATCAGAGCAAGACGCCGCAGCGAACCTGCAAGCGGCAGCACATCCTTGTCGTTCTTCAGCATGACGATGGCACGCGCCCCGACGCTGCGCGCCAGCCGGCGGCGTTGGGTGAGCGCCGTGGCGGCCTCGGGCCGTGCGCCGCGGCGATACGGATCGTCGAAGAGTCCGAGCTGCTCCTTGAGCGTCAATACGCGCCGCACCGACTCCTCGATATCGGCCGGCGTGACGAGTCCGCGCTGCAAGGCGATGGGCAGTCCGCGGCGGTATGCATCGGCCATCATGTCGATGTCTACACCGGCCTTGAGTGCAAGCGCGGCTGCATCCGCGAGATCGGCGGCGATGCCGTGGCGCATGAGTTCCGCAATGGCGTTGTAGTCGCTGATGACCACGCCGTTGAACCCGAACCGGCCGCGCAGCCAGCCGCGCAGCAGTTCCCTATTCGCCGTTACCGGCACGCCCGCGAGGTCGGTGAATGCCGGCATGATCGCTGCCACGCCCGCCAACACCGCCGCGGCGAACGGCGGCAGGTACACTTCACGCAACGTGCGGTCGGAGATATCGACCGAGGCATAGTCGCGTCCCGCAGTGACGGCACCGTAGGCGCAGTAATGCTTGGCGACCGCCGCCAGCGTGTCCGCTGCGGCGAGGTTATCGCCTTGGAACCCGCGTACCTTCGCCTCCGCGATGCGCGATGCCAGCCAAGGATCCTCCCCCGGTCCCTCGGCGATGCGGCCCCAGCGCGGATCACGCGCCACATCCAGCATCGGTGCAAAAGTCATCGCCACGCCTTCCGCCGCGGCCTCCTTGGCGGATTCGCGCGCCGTGAGCGCCCAGGCCTCCGCATCGAACAGCGCCGCTTCGCCCAGCGGAATTGGAAACAACGTGCGATGCCCGTGCACCACATCGAAGCCAATGAGCAAGGGGATGCCGAGGCGGGATTCTTCAACGGCCAGACGCTGCATTTCACGGACATGGGCCGCGCCGACCATATTGAGCAGATTACCGATGGTGCCGGCCTTGATCGCCGCCGTGGAATCGCCGGCAATGATCGGTCCGGTCACGGCATAACTTGAAGCAGTCATGGTGAGCTGGCCGAGTTTCTCCTCCAGCGTCATGGCGCCGATCAGGCGCTCGATTCGGCTCAAAATTCCACCCCGCGGCGCACATTGCCCGATAATGTTCTGATCACATTGCTCCAGAGACCACGCATGCACGTCGAATCGACCCCCGAAGAGATTGCCGATTCCCGTCTTCTGCCGCAACTCGGCATGATGTTCCGGGCGCTGTGGGCCGCGCCGGTGCGCAACACCTTGTTGTTCCTCGCTGCTGCACTATTCGTTGTCATCGCCATCACCGCCTATGGACAGATACGCCTCAATACCTGGAATCAGCCCTTCTATGATGCGCTGTCGCGCCATGATTTTGCGGAATTCCTGGTGCAACTGGGTGTGTTCGGCTTGCTCGCTGGAGCGCTCTTGGTTCTCAACGTGGGGCAGCGCTGGCTCACCGAGACCCTGAAACTGCGGCTGCGCCAGGGCCTGGCCCGCGACTTGATCCGCAATTGGCTGCAGCCGGGACGGGCCTTCCGTCTTGCCAATTCCGGCGCCATGGGCGTGAATCCCGATCAGCGCATGCATGAAGATGCGCGTCACCTCACCGAACTGTCGGCCGACCTTGGCATCGGCCTGCTGCAATCGTCGATACTGCTGATCACCTTCGTGAAAATATTGTGGTCCCTGTCGAACAATTTTGCCTTTCACATTGCAGACCGGCAAATAGAGATCCCGGGCTACATGGTGTGGGCCGCCGTGCTCTATTCGGGATCGGCCTCGCTGCTGAGTTATTGGGTTGGGCGCACGCTTGTCGACCGCAACGCGCTGCGCTATGCGCGCGAGGCCGACATGAGATTCTCGCTGGTGCGTGTCAATGAACACATCGATGCCATCGCTTTGAGCGCGGGAGAAGCGGACGAAGAGCGGCGCGTCGAGTTCGATCTCAATGCTGTGCTGGCCGCGACCGGCCGGCTGGTGACGGGACTCACCAATCTTACTTGGATCACGGCCGGCTATGGCTGGTTTACGCTGGTCGCCCCCATATTGGTAGCAGCGCCGTTGTACTTCGCCGGAAATATCACCTTCGGCGGCCTCATGCTGGCATCGGGCGCTTTTATTCAAGTGCAGTCCTCGCTGCGTTGGTTCGTGGACAATTTCAGCACCATTGCCGATTGGCGCGCCACGCTGCTGCGGGTCGCGGGCTTCCGCCGCGCCATCTTCGAAACCGATTTCTTGCACGATGTTGAGAGCCGTATCGCCTTCGTCGAAGGAGAACCCGGCGCGATCAGCATAGATGACTTGGAGATTGCCTCGCCCGCCGGTGCGTCCATGCTTGCGGAGAAGCGGATAGCGATCACTGCAGGAGAACGAGTCTTGATCGTCGGGGAACCCGGGACCGGCAAGACTTTGCTGTTTCGCGCGCTCGCCGGACTGTGGCCTTGGGGCACGGGCAGAATCTCCCTGCCGCGAGGCGAGGAGGTGCTCTACATGCCGCGCACCCCCTATCTCCCGCCCGGCACGCTGCGCGAGGTCCTCGCCTACCCCGCGACCACGGATAAGTTTGCGGCGGCCGATTATCTGCATGCGCTGACTTGCCTCAAGCTCGAACGGCTGGGATCGATGCTGGATGTGGATCATCGTTGGGATCGGGAACTGAGCGAGGATGAGCAACAGACCCTGGCTTTCGCGCGCGTGGTTCTGCATGCCCCCTCTTGGGTTCTCATCGACGAGGTCCTCGATTCTCTGGACGACGATGCGCGTCAGAACGTTCTCGACATTTTCGTTGCCGATTTACCGCGCACCGGCGTCATCCACCTCGGCCGCGCCGACGCCCGCGATCATCTGTTCTCGCGGGTTTTACACCTGGTAAAGGATCCGACGCTGCGCCGACTCGCGCCTGCCGGCAGTGCTGGGCGCGCCGGCGGGGCATTAACGCATAAGTCGCAGGGCGGCCGCCATAGTGAGCAGAGCGGTCACGAAGGAAACAAAGATGGTGATGGCTAAGCCGAAAATGCCTTCCCTGTGCTCGCGGTACCATAAATCCAGCCGCCCGCGGCGCGTGTGCAGGCGAATCGCCCGATCGGCACCCGCAAACGTCACTGCAACCGAAATCGTGGCATCGCTGCGGCGCGTGTAGCGGATCAGTCTGCGATATTGCAAGTAGCGCAGCGGCAATTCCAGTTTCGCCGTGCTCAGCTTGGATTGAATGTCATCGGGAAAGGCAGAGGTGTCGACGCTTTGCGGCTCCCCTTCCTTGAACCAGGTCTCGGCTTCGCGCAGCGGATGCATGGCCAGCCAGAGTATCTGCTCGCCCGTCACGGTCACATCCTCGTCGATGTTCTCGTGATAGTAATATAGGCCGTGCAGGATTCGATCTTCGTCGTCGCGACTCATTGCAGTTGGGCGCCGCTGTTGTGTTGGGAATGAAGTGTACTAGGTCGCCGCGATGCAGGTGAGTCGCATCAAAGTATTTCTTTTGGGTCAAAATCGTGGGCTCGAGCCTGCACAAAGTATATATTGCCTCATGTTGGAGAGTGAGCAGGATGTGGCGATCAGCCGTGGGAACCATCGAGCGCAGATTGAGTCGAAATCCCTTGTGATGCGTAATTGGCAGTGGCTGCTCGCTTGCCTCGCCGTGGCCGTGGCGGGTGCCGTCGCCGCGCCGAGGGCAAATGGGGCGGGCGGCGAGCCGCGGCCCTATGGCTTGACGCAGCGCATCGCGCCGCAACCCTATTTGAAGATGCCGCACCGTGCGGACGGCAATATTCCCTCGCTGCTCTCGCAGACGGGGGCATTCAGCGACACGCGCAACCTGATCCCCAGCAAGGGGCTGATTCCCTATGACCTTGTCGTGGCGTTTTGGTCCGATGGCGCCAGCAAGCTGCGATGGGCGGCGGTGCCCCGCGGAAAGATAAAATATTCTCCGACCGGTGAATGGATATTTCCGAAAGGAACGGTATTCGTCAAGACTTTCGAGCTGCCGACGGATGGCACGGATCCCGGCACCATGCGCCGCCTTGAAACGCGGCTCCTGGTGTGCGACGAGGCCGGCGGCGTCTATGGGGCGGTGTACCGATGGCGAGCGGACCACAGCGATGCAGATTTGCTTGCCACGAGCCGCACCGAAGCGATCCCGATCAAGACGGCGACGGGCGAGACTCACAGTCAGACCTGGTATTACCCGAGTCGCGCCGATTGCCTGGCCTGCCACAATGCAAAAACCAGCGGCGTGCTCGGCCCAAAGGCGCGCCAATTGAATCGGATGTTCACCTATCCATCGGGCGTGACCGACAATCAGCTGCGGGCATGGAACCACATTGGCTTGTTCGCGCCTGCCGTCGATGAGGCGCAGCTCGCATCGTTGCCCACACTCGCGGCGGCCGACGATACGTCGCGAACTTTGCAAGACCGTGCCCGCTCATACCTGGATGCGAATTGCGCGCAGTGTCACCGACCGGGAGGCACCGTCGCATATTTCGATGCCCGCTACGATACTCCTCTCGATAAGCAGGAACTCATCGACGGACCAATATTGATCGACCAGGGAATCGACAAGCCTCGGGTCATTTCGCCGCACGACATCTGGCGCTCCATCGTGTTCATGCGCGTAAACACGCTGGACGACATCAAGATGCCGCCGATCGCGCGCGAAACCATCGATACGAAAGGCGTGCAGTTGCTGCGCGACTGGATAAACAGCCTGCCCGGGCGCGCGGTACTGGATCCGCCCACGATGTCGCCGGACGGCGGCAGTTTTCCGGGGCCCATTGCTATCACGCTAAGCGCAAAGGAACCCGGCGCCGACATACGCTACACCTTGGATGGCAGCACCCCAGGCCCATCAGACACGCGCTACGAAAGGCCGATCAATCTCACCAGCCCCAGCGTACTGCGCGCCAGAGCCTACAAGGACGGCTTCACCCGCAGCATCACGGTCCAAGAAGTGTTCATCGTCGGCAAATAGCGTACCGGCAAGGGTACCGGGCTACTGCGTGTTGGGCACCACTGCCACTGCCCACGGACTGGCGCCCGCCTTGACGCGCGCCACCTCCTTGTTGGCCTGCAGATCGACAACGGACACGTCGTTGGATGGACCGTTCGCCGAATACAGGAACTTACCATCGGGCGAAACCGCGATTCCCCAGGGGCGGGTTCCCACTTTGATGTTGTTCAGCAATTCGTAGGAGTGGCTGTCGAGCACCGATATCGTTGCCGCGCGCCCATTGCTGACATAAATCTTTCGGCCGTCGGGAGACATCTTCACGCTCATCGGCCGCGAATTGGCGGGGAGCGTGATCACCTTCAGCACCTTGAAATTCACAGTATCGATCACATTCAACTCGCCGGTGGATTCCGAGGGAATGAAACCAATCCCGCCGCCGGGTAAGAAAGCCATGGTGCGCGGGCGGACGTTTACTTTGAAATGCCCGACCGTCGCGTAGCTCGTCGTATCGATGACATAGACGTCGCCGCCCGCTTCGCAGGTAACGTAGAAGTGCTTGCCGTCCGGCGCCGCGGCCACCCCTTCTGGCTCCTGGCCTACCACGACGATATGCTCCACCTTGCCGCTGGCAATGTTGATGACGCTGGCCGCCTTCACGTCCTCGTTCGAGACGTAGAGCTTGGTGCCGTCCGTGCTGATCGCAAACTCTTCCGGATCCGAGCCCGCGGAAATCTTGCCCGTAAGCTTTCTTTGCGCAACGTCAATGACGCCGATGGCGTCGGCGGATTTGTCCGACTTGACCGCGTCGTCATCATCGTCGTCCTTTCCCCTGACGAAAATAGGATTGCCCTTGGCGTCGAGTTGCGGCGGCGCCGAGACGGGAGTTCCGCTCAAGGCCACATACACGATCTTGCCGTCCGGGCTCGCGTGAATGCCGCGCGGGCGCTTGCCTACGGGAATGGTGCCGAGCACCTGGTTGTCGGCGCCATTGATGACGGTGACATCGCCGGACTTCTCGTTCGACACATAGATCTGGTAATTGGCGCCCGCGTGTCCAATCAGCGGCGACATGGCGCACAGCATCAAAGCCAGCGACCAAAAGCTGTGAAACCCGGCGAAACGTTTGCGAGTAAGCATCGGCACCCTCCCCCGACAACACCGTTGCCGGCGAGTATTGACCCTTCGGCCGGTCAAGTAAACGGCTAATCCATTCCCTTCGGGCTTCTGGCTGCGCCCTCGAGTTCGCGCTCCACATCATCCTCCACCAGGGAGTAGGCAATAAAGTACTTGTAGATATTGCTGACGTATTGAACCGTCTCGCGTCCGATGCGTTGCGCGGCGACGCGCTCCACATTGTCGAACCAGACATTGGGATCGAGATGCATGGACGTCGCCTCCTTGCGTAGAGAACGCACGCGGGCCGGACCCGCGTTGTAGGCGGCAAAGGCGAACAGCACCTTGTTCAGGGAATCCATGGCATCGTCTTTATAGTAGGTGTCCACCATGAAGCGCACATACTTGACGCCGCCATGAATGTTTGCTTCCAGCTCGGAAATGTCACCCACTTGCATTTGCTTGCCGGTGGCCGGCATGAGCTGCATCACGCCCACGGCGCCGGCGCTACTGCGCCGGGTCTGATCGAGTTGCGACTCCTGATAGCCCTGCGCCGCCATCAAAAGCCAATCGATGCGGTATTGTTCGCCGTACTTTCTGAACAGCGTCACCATGGTATTAAATTTCTTAAGCTCCGCTTCGGAAACGGCGTTCTTTGCCCAACGCGTCTGTTGCAAATATTTCTGCAGGGTAATGTTGCCGAACAGAGTCCCCTGCCGATGCGACGCCGTGAAAGCATCAAGTTCCGCCTTGAGCTTGGGGCTGTTCTTGCGGACGGCAAAGGCAATGTCGCCGCCGGCGCGCAGCGCCAGATCATCGTGCACGATAAGATTGGGATAAACACGGCTCCAGAAGTGAGCCAGATAGTCGTCAGCCACGACGGTTTGCACCAGGCCTGCATTGACCATCTCCAACAGATCTTCGGTCTCGAAGCGCGCCGGCGCCTCCTTCAGCTTGATGGGCGCAAGCTTGCGCTGCCGAAACCTCTCGTTGAGCGCCAGCAGGCTCTGGTAGTAACTCGTGCTCGGCTGCACGTACACCTGCCGTCCGGCCAGATCGTCGATCGAGCGCATGGGCGGCGCGTGCAAACCGGTAACCACGATTTCCTTCACACCGCTTGCCGCCGGGATCACGAAATCCACCAGTTTGGACCTCTCCGCAGTGACGGTGAGATTGGCCGCCACCACATCGCCTTCGCCGCCGAGAAGCATGGGAATAAGCCTGTCGCGCGACACTGGAATGAACACCACGTGAACCTTGATGTCGCCGCGCCCAAGTCGGGTGTTGAGGGTCTCCTCGAACGCGTGCATGAAGTCGTAGCTGATACCCCGCTGCACGCCCCCGAGATCGACGAAGTACAGGGTCTTGTTGTAGGGCACCAGTACGCGGATCGCACGCCGCTTTGCCAGCGCATCAAGATCGCCCGTCCACGAGGTCGCCTTGAGCTCGATCGAAAGCGGCGGTCCACCGTTGGCGGCCCCGCTCGACAATGATGCGAGCGCTGTTACCGCAACTAGGCCGGCAATCAGCCGGGAGATACCCTGTGTCATATGCGAGTCCCCCTGCATGCCCCATAATGAGGCACGCGATTCAACATATCTACGCTAAAGATCCGGGAAACCCTGCCGAAATCCAGGAAGATGGCATCAGCAGCATCGAGCGGTCGGCCGGAGCGGGCTCCTTTACCCGCAAATAGCCTGGTGGCGACTCAGGAAGATCGCACCACGGCTGTGGAATTCCTACGCGGCTTGGCGTCCGAAGTATCGGGTGGAACCGTGAATCTGCCGTGCTTTCCCGATGTCGTCATCCGCATTCGCAAGGCATTGGCGGATCCCGACGCCAGTCTGACCCAAACGGTGAAAATCGTCGGCGCGGAGCCGCGATTGGCCGCGCGCATGCTGCAGGCCGCAAACTCAGCCGCGTTTAATCATTCGGGCAAACCTCTGACCGATTTGAGGGCGGCGATTACGCGCCTGGGGCACCGCGCCGTCCAGAGCTCGGCCATGGCCTTCGCTGTTCAGCAATTACGGCTCGCGCCCGCACTGCGTTCGATCGCCAAGCCGCTCAATGTCTTATGGGAGGAGAGCATTTCGGTGGCGTCGATCTGCCAGGTGATAGCACGGCGCACCCACGTCAATCCGGAGGAGGCCTTCCTGACCGGTCTGCTGCACGGTATCGGCCGCCTGTACATCATGGTACGCGCAGTCGGCAAGCAGAATAATTGGTACTCGAAAAGCTCCTTCGTGGAAATGGTCGAGGGTTGGCATCCGGCGATCGGCAAGGCCGTGCTCGAGAATTGGGGTTTTGCAGAAGCCATGGCCGGCGCGGTGGGGCAGCAGGCGGACTATGATCACGCCGGCAAAATGGAAGCCGACCTTACCGATATTCTCATCGTCAGTGTCGTGCTCGCCATGGTGTTGAGACAGCCCGGACCGCGCAGGGTGGACATGGACGGCATACATCCATTTCACCGGCTGGGTTTGACTGCGCAAGACTGCGCCGATGTCCTGAAGCACGCGGAATACCAACTCGGATCGCTGCACGCCGTACTCGGCTGCTGACCGACTAAATGCGGCGCGCGAGCCGCCGTTCGATTTCGCCGATGAAGCCGCGCCGAAAGGCGGTTACGCACACCACGAAGATGGCGCCGATCATCACGGAGACCCAGGCCCCGACCAGACCAGAGAGGTATTCCTGCAGGCTGATGACGAGAATCGCTCCCAGCGCGGGCCCGAGAAAGGTGCCGCTGCCGCCGAGCAAGGTCATGAGGATGACCTCACCGGAAGTTGCCTGGCTAACATCCGAGAGCGTGACAAATCCTAGAACCAGCGCTTTCAGCGAGCCGGCCAATCCGGCAAGACCGGCCGACAGCACGAACGCCAGCAGTTTGTAGCGATCCACCTTGTACCCAAGGGAGGTGGCGCGCGGCTCGTTAGCGCGAATCGCTTTCAGCACCTGGCCGAAAGGCGAATGCACGATGCGGCGAATGAGCACATAGACAGCAGCAAACGCCGCCAGCACGAAATAGTACATGGCCGCGTCGCCGCCAAGGTCAATAATTCCAAAGACGCTGCCTCGGGGTATGCCCTGCAGTCCGTTCTCACCGCCGGTGAACGGCGCCTGCAGGCAGACAAAAAACACCAGCTGAGAGAGCGCGAGTGTGATCATGGCAAAATAAATGCCCTGGCGGCGCACCGCAAGCGCACCGATCGCGAGCCCCAACAGCGCAGCCACCGCGACACCGCCCAATATCCCGGCGATCGTTCCCCAACCCTGCGCTGTGACCAGCCAGCCCGTCACGTATGCCGACGAACCAAAATACGCAGCGTGACCGAAGGACAGCATCTTGGTATAGCCAAGCAGCAAATTGAACGCGCAGGCAAACAGTGAAAAGCACAGCAGCTTCATCAGAAATACCGGATAGAGGCCGAGCCATGGCGCGGCCAGCCCCACTATTGCCAGCACGCCATACAGCCAGACCTTGGCGAACCGGTCCTTGGCGCTCATGGTGATTCCCTGCCGAACAACCCGTTCGGCCGCCATATCAGCACTACCGCCATGATGACGAACACCACGACGTTCGACGCTTCGGGATATATGACCTTGGTCAGCCCTTCAATGAGGCCGAGCACGACGCCGCTCGCAATGGCCCCTAGAATCGAACCCATGCCGCCGATGACCACCACCGCAAAGACCACAATCACGAGCGAAGAGCCCATCAGCGGACTGACCTGCACCACGGGCGCGGCCAGCACTCCCGCCAGCGCAGCGAGCGCTACGCCTGCGCCGTACGTCATCATGACTATGAGCGGCACGTTGATTCCGAAGGCCTGGGCTAGATGAGCGTTTTCGGTCGCGGCGCGCAGCGTCGCCCCCAGGCGTGTGCGCTCGATCAGGAACCAAGAGGCACCACAGATGCTCAGGGAGGCGAATATCACCCAGGCCCGATAGATGGGCAGCACCATGAACCCTAGGTTAAATCCTCCGCGTAATGAATCCGGTACCGGGTAGGACTTGCCGGACGCGCCGAACAGACCCCGCATGATTCCTTCGGCGATCAGCGCGATGCCGAACGTCAGGAGCAGTCCGTACAGAGGATCGAGCTGGTATAGATGCCGCAGGAAAAGGCGCTCTATGACTATCCCTAAGATTCCTACTGTCAGCGGCGCAAGGATAAGCGCGCACCAGTAGTTCACGCCGAAGGTTTCTAAACCGACATAGGCGGCAAATGCACCCAGCATGTAGAAAGCGCCGTGTGCGAAATTGACGACGCCCAAGAGCCCAAAAATGACCGCGAGACCCAGGCTCAGCAATGCGTAGAACGATCCATTCACCAGCCCCAGCATGAGCTGGCCGAGAATCGCAGGCAGAGGCACACCGAAAACCGTCGTCACCAATGACTCGCGCGGACGTTATTTCTTGACCAGCACGCAGGCTGGGTCGGCCTGCGAACCGTCGGCTTCTTCGCCCGACATGACCTTGACCACCTTGTAGTAGTCCCAGGGGTTCTTGGATTCCGCCGGGGTCTTCACCTGCATGACGTACATGGTATGGACCATCAGGCCATCGGCGCGAATGTAGCCGTTCTTGGTAAACACATCGTTGATCCTGGACTTCTTCAGCTGTGCCATGACCAAGCCCGGATCGGTCGACCCCACAGCCTTGACTGCGTTCAGATATTGCAAGGTCGCCGAATAATATCCGGCGTGGGCCATGGTCGGCTGTTTCTTCACTTTCGCAAAAAAGCGCTTGGCAAAGCCGCGAGTCTCATCGTTCAGATCCCAGTACCAACTGGTTGTGAGATACAGGCCCTGTGCCGTTTGTAAGGTCAAGCTGTGGATATCGGTGATGAAAGTCAACAGCGCCGCGGGCCTCATGGTCTTGGTGATGCCGAATTCGTCGGCCGCCTTGAGCGAGTTGATGAAATCCGTTCCCGCATTCGCAAGCCCCAGCACCTGCGCGCGGGAAGCCTGCGCCTGCAGAAGAAACGAGGAGTAGTCCGTGGTCCCCAGAGGCGCGCGCACCGCGCCCAACACCTTGCCGCCGTTGGCAAGCACGACGCGCGCGGCCGCGTCTTGCAACTGAGTGCCGAACGCATAGTCGGCGGTCACGAAGAACCAGGTCTTGCCGCCCTCTCTGACGATGGCGCTGGCCGTGCCGTTACCGAGCGCCGTCGTGTCATACACATAGTGCACGGTGTAGGGGGTGCAGTCCGCGCCGGTCAGTGAAGCACCGCCCGCTCCGACGGCAAAAAACGGCACCTTCTTTGCCGCGGCAACCTTGGCCATGGCAATGCTTACCCCCGTGTTGGAACCTGCCAAGAGCGCATTCAGGCCCTGTTGATCTGCCCATTCGCGAAATTTCGATGCACCGATGTCGGGTTTGTTCTGGTGATCGACACTGAGCAGGATGATTTTCTTACCGAGAACCGTACCGCCGAAATCCGCGATAGCCATGGTGCTGGCCTCAATGGAGCCCTGACCGCCGGTATCCGCATAGACGCCCGACAGATCCTCAATGACACCGATCACCACTTGTTCACCGGCGGCGCGCACCTGCGAGACGGCCAGCAGGCCCGCAAGCACACAGAGTGCGATGGCGGCTGATTTGAGCATATTCTCGCTATCCCCTATCGGTATGTATGTTCAGACGCCGAGATATTCGTGCAGCAAGCCCATTTCCGAGCCTAGTTCGGATTGTTCGAACGCTTTGACAATTCTGCCATGTTCCATGACATAGAAACGATCCGCCAGCGGCGCCGCGAAATGGAAATTCTGCTCGACCAGGACCACTGTGAAGCCCTTGGCCTTCAAGGTGCGGATGACATCGCCGAGCTTTTGCACGAGCACCGGCGCAAGCCCCTCGCAAATTTCATCCAGCAGCAACAGGCCGGCGCCCATGTGCAGGATGCGCGCCAACGCAAGCATCTGCTGTTCGCCGCCGGACAGACGTGTGCCGGGACTGGCCGCGCGTTCGCGCAGGTTGGGAAAAATGGCGTAGATCTCCTCGAGCGGCATTGCCGGAGCACCCCTGACCCGGCGCGGCAACAGCAGATTCTCCTCCGCCGACAGCGCCGCGAATATGCCCCGTTCTTCCGGGCAGTAACCCACCCCCATGCGGGCGATGCGATGCGGAGCCTGCCGCACTGTCTCTACGCCGTCGATCAGCACCGAACCGCGGCGCATCCCCACGAGCCCCATGATGGCGCGCAACGTAGTTGTGCGCCCCGCCCCGTTGCGGCCCAACAGCGTGATCACTTCGCCCTGGTGTACCGTCAAATCGACGCCGTGTAGGATATGCGATTCGCCGTACCACGCCTCGAGTCCGGCAATCTTGAGCATCACGCGCGCCACTAGCCATTTCCCGAAAGCTCGGTGCTCGCAGTCCCCATGTAAGCCTCGATGACTTGGGGGTCTTGCGCGACCTGGACATAAGGTCCCGCGGCGATCACCCGACCTCTCTGCAGTACGGAAATGGTGTCCGCAATGGATGCAACCACGCTCATGTTGTGTTCCACCATGAGCACCGTGCGATGCGCGGCCACCTGCTTGATCAGCTGCGTGACGCGCGATACGTCCTCGTGCCCCATGCCCTGCGTCGGCTCATCCAGCAGCAGCAACTCCGGCTCCAGCGCCAACGTGGTAGCGAGCTCCAATGCGCGCTTGCGTCCATAGGACAAGTCGGCAGCCAGGGTACTCGAGCACGCTTCGAGGCGAACCTCGCCCAGCAGTTGCATCGCCCGTTCGTCAAGAAGCGAAAGGCTGTGCGCCGATCGCCAGAAGTGAAATGATGATCCCACTTCGCGCTGCAGCGCCACCCGTACGTTTTCCAACACCGTCAGGTGCGGAAAGACCGCACAAATCTGAAAGGAGCGCACGATGCCGCGTCGAGCGATGTCCGCCGGATTCTCTCGAGTAATGTCCTTGCCGCAATAAAATATCGCGCCCGAAGTCGGCTGCAGGAATTTCGTGAGCAGGTTGAAAAAAGTGCTCTTGCCGGCTCCGTTGGGGCCGATCAACGCATGAATCTCGCCTCGCCGCACGCACAGCGACACACCATCGACCGCCACGAATCCCTTGAACGCCTTGACGAGATCGCGCGTCTCGAGGATCGACTCCTGTGCAAACGCCATCGCGCCCTGCTCCCGTAGATTTGCCCTCGCCGCGGCGACGGGATATCGCTGCGCAAGTCTAGCATGTCGCCACATGTAGACGATTTGGGAGTCGACGTGCTTCCGGCGATAGGAATTTACCTCGCGCAACCCATAGCAAAATACAATGAACGCTATGTGCGCCAGCGTACGGACGCCAGGCATGTAATAGTTACACTGGCACCCGCACTCAGCGCTCGAAGGAAAGCTCATTGACTGACGCGTACATCTATTACTTCACAGTGCGAGACAGCTCCACCGGCAGGGACGTCCCCTCTGAACGTCGCGCGACGCTTGCGGCAATCAGGGGTATCGGCGTGCCGATCATGGAATCGCAAATCGTCGCCGACATTTCTGAGATCGACGTGAACGGCTTTTTCGCCGACGACAATTCCAATGAATCAACGCCGCCAAGCGATGTCGCAAACGAAATAAGGTCGCTGCAATTGAGAGCCGATTCGCGCGACAGCGCGGCGCTGAAGCTGAACGACGCCACCGAGGGCGAAGATAAGTACATGCTGCAGTTGGAAAGCCGAGAGCTGCGCAGTCAGGCTCACAAACTGCACAATGGCCGCAATGCGCCGATTTCCGACTGCAAGAACACACCGATCGTCGCACCAACCTGCTCAGAATTCGATGAAATTCTCGCCGCCCGGTAACACCTAGGCACACCCCTAAACCGACGAGTTATCTGCCTTACTTTGAAGGGAGGCCGGGCTTGGTCGATAGCGATTGAATCCTATTGAGCTGATCGACGTCCCGCTCGGTCTGCTCCTCCAACCGGTCCATCTCATCAGCTGTATAGCAACGCATTTCCGTCCGGATATGCGAACCCGTCACCATTGAGGACTTGCAGAACACCTGTTCGCCGTTCTGATTCACCATCTTGAGGTGCATTTTTTGGGCCAGAGCCAGGCGCTTGCCTTCCGGCTCAGTGGACGACGGTGCCGCAGTGGCCGATGTCGGCGACAGACCATCGGACCGCGGCTTGCTGGGCTGACCCGCGCACCCGGCCGCAACTATCGCCGTCAACAGCATTATTGCATGCATGCGGAACGCCTTATTTGTGCTCGGTGGGCCAAGAATAACCCATCGACCGCCATCGCGACCAGTCTGGGACCGGCGGCGGCCACCGAGAGGACGAACGCACCGAACCGGCATGGCCCGGAGCGCCCGGACCATGCCAAAAGCACGCCTACTTGTGCAGCTTATAGTTCGCCTGAACGAAGAAGCTTCGGCCGAAGTCGTTGTAGTTGAGAACGTTGTACGGCTGATTGCTGATTCCGGTGTAGCTGTTATCGACGGGCGGGGCTTTGTCGAACAGGTTGATCACATTGGCCGACACCACCAATCCCGGTAGTACCTCGTATTTCGCACTCCAGTTGGCGATGGTCCAGGTCCCCAACCGACCTGCACCTGGCGCCGCGTCCGGGCCGTAGTAGCCGGCGACTGTTAGCGCGGCAGCGTAGTTCGCCGTTTGCCCGTATCGTTCAACATAGAAAGTAGTGCCAAATTGATGAAAGTCCCAAGTTACCGACAGGTTCTCCTTGGTCTTGAACTCTGTACTGTAGAACGGGCTATCCAACAGGTTGATCTGCGCGTCGCCAGCGAACTGCACAAAGGTGTGTTTGAGTATGTCGCTGTACGATGCCTCGAGCGTGAAGTTACCCGCTCCACCTGTAACCAACGTGTAGTTGGCCCCGAGTGCCAAGACATTCAAAGTTTCCTCGGACAAGTTTTGCTTGGGTGTATCTATCTGCAGGATCAAGCCGTTGGCATCGCGTGTCACCTGGGAAATCGCCGCGACGCAAGTCGGCGAGGTAACGTCCAACTGGCCCAAGAGGCACGCGGAATCGGTACGAAGCAGTTGATCGGAATTCTGCTGCTGTACTTCGTTGCTGATCTTCCAATGCAAATAATCCGCCGTGAAGGCACTGTGCTCAAATGGCGACCACACGATGCCGCCGTCCGCGACCTTGGCGGTGATGGGCTTCAATGTTCTATTGCCCTCGGTCGTGCCAAAAAAGGAAGTATTCGCATATGGACAATCGGCAAGATGAGTGGCGAAACCCTGCTTCGTACACGTGTAGTAATCAGTGGAACTATCCGTGAAGAAGCCACTGGTGCCCTGGAACTCGTCCGACAGCGTCGGCGCCTTGAAGGCAGTGCCGTAGCGGCCGCGGATCAACAAGCTCGAGATCGGACGAAATTCGAAACCCAGGTTGTAAGTGAACTTATCGACATTCTCGCCGGACACTCGATAATCGTCATAGCGGGTCGAAGCGTCGATAGTCACCATGTTGACGACAGGGAGTCGCAATTCGACGGTGCTCGCATAGCGCGACCGATGGCCCGAACCTGCGGTCGCGGTAAACAGATAGGTCTCACCGTCCAAGAAGCGCGGGTCCGGCTCGTAGTCCCAGCCTTGGGCGCCGCCCTCCACCAATAAAGCTATGCCCGCATTGCCGCCGGGCAACGCAAACAGCGATGAATTGGTCAGCTGCGCACGTGCCAGGCTATCTTCGGTCTTGGAATACGAAGTGGCGTAGCCAGTGAAACTCGCGAACTGCGCCGGCGTTATCGGTTTGTAAAACGCAGCGTAGTCAACCGCGTACTGGGGTTGGCCATAGATTGGGTCAGGTCCCAAGTTGGGGCCGAAGATCGGCGCGTAGAAATCGTTTATTTCGTTGGTAAACGCTAGATGCGTGGCCTCGGTTAACTTGTTTTCCGTGTATGTCATATCCACGGTGTACTTCCAGTCCGATGACCATAGGGCACCTTGGACACCAATAGTCGCGCGGATGGAGTTGTTGGTGTCCTTGTCGTCCTGCCCGCGAAGATTGCCGGCTTCCTCGGGCGTGTAGATTTGCTGGAGATTGAGCAGATCACCGCCGGGAATGTTCGGATCCGAATAATAGGTGTAAGGGCTCGAAGAGTCATTGGAAGTCGAGAGGAACGGCGTACCGTGATTGAATTTCGTGACGTCATGATTCAGCAGAATGTCTGTGAATAGTTGGACGTTGCTGTTGATGTCGTCGGACGCGTGCAAGAAGCCTTGCGTGGATTCGTCGCCATTGTCGAGCGTGTAGTAGCCGGCCTTCGTCGTACCGCAAAAGGTGCCGCGGCCCGGCCGTACAGTTTTAGTGACGCTACCACCATATTGGTTGGCGACATTGGCACAGTTGGCCGGATCCAAGAAGTAGTACAGGTCGCCGTTGGGCTGACCGTTGAGGCCGACGACCAGCCAGTCGCGTTCAGCCACCTGCGGAGATGCGGGGCTCCCGAAATATTGCTTGGTCAAGTCGCGTTGAAAGCCCCAGATCGGATCGATCCTTTCGTATTGCGCGCCAACAACCACATTCACACCTCCGAAAGTGAACCCGTCGGCCAAACCGATGCGCCGGGACGTCCCCCCGCCATCCTTCGTCCACCCGTAACGTACGTCCGCTACCGGGCCGTCCATCGTCTTCTTAAGGGAAATATTGACCACACCGGCGATAGCATCAGATCCGTAAATCGACGACTGGCCGCCCGGAAGAATATCGATATGATCGACCATCACCTCGGGAATACCGCTGATGCTGGTGATGATGTCGGTGCCATTATAGAGCGCCGGATAGTCCGCAATCGGCCGCCCATCGATCAAGTACTTCGTATAGCT
Source organism: Gammaproteobacteria bacterium (assembly GCA_040002315.1). GTDB lineage: Bacteria > Pseudomonadota > Gammaproteobacteria > Steroidobacterales > Steroidobacteraceae > Bog-1198. Next base: position 19,947 of record JBDUEQ010000023.1, on the reverse strand, counting down.
CGGCGACAGGCCGAACAGACTCAAGGTCTTGGCCCCCTGTGTGAACCCGCCGGTATATTGCGCGCCTTGCACGCTGCCGGTGGCAAACGAGGTGTGCTGCAATGCATCCGCGACGCTGGAGAAGCCCTTTATCTGGATGTCCTCGGCGGTGATAACCGTCACCGGTGTCGCGGTTTGGGCGCGCAGCTGTGGAATCAGGGAGCCAGTGACGACGATTTCTTCGAGTTCCTGACCCTTTTTGACCTTTTCGCCGGAAGTCACCGACGACGAATCGGCGACGGTGGTCGCGTCAGCGGCGATGGCCGTATCGGATGCCCCAATCGACATGACCAGCACGACGGTACCTAATGCAGCCACCCACGTACCAAGGCCGGACTTCACGTTCCCACATAATTCTTTTTGCAACGGAATTCTCCTTCAATTTCATACCGCCGGCGCTCAATCTCGTACCAGGTTGCGCGCGGTCCATCCCCATTTGTTGCAATTTTGTGTCGAACCGGGCACGGATAGCAAGTGCAAATATGGTTGTAAAAATTACCACCCACATTTGCGGGATTTCTATTTGCCTATCCCTGCAATATGCGGCTGGCGTACATGAATCCAAATCGCGTCCAACGCTCTACAAAGTCCGAAATGCGTTGATATACCTGCTGAGCAAGCGCCAGATGTGGCGACGATGAAACACTCACTCTGGCTCACAATATCAAGATCTGTCGGCGACTCGCGACAACCCCGCGCGATCAGATTAAGCCTCCTGGCGAGATCGCTGTTTTTTTACATATCCTCGAAAATCTCGACTGGTTCACAGTTTAGCGGGCACTCAAAGACGAAGCTCCAACGCCCGACAAGAACAAACTGGAGCCACGCCCTTGCACAAATTCCAAGCTCAAATAAAGCAATCGCCGCCGGTGACCATGCTGCACACCCTTACTTGCCCGGTGTGCCGAGTTGCCGGCGATGAGCTTCGGGTCGTCCGCGCCAGCAATCTGGCCGAAGCAGTATTGGACCTAGTCGAGACATATATGTGCGCCAATGTGCGCCGAAACGTGTCCGTATGCGGCTGCACCAAAGGCAGGGCGCCGACGCTGGGTTGACGCCGACTCCAGAAAGACTCAGCCAGCTTTGTGCAATGCGCGATAGTTGAGCGGTAGGATCCGAACCATTCCACGATTGCACTACTGGGGCCCCAGGTGTACCCGGCGCGGTGGAGATATATAAAGAGGAATCGAGAACTAGGTCAATCATTTCGCTGGGCAGGCGCGGAAATATAGAGAACAAGACGCACTGAAGGTTGAAGACTTTGATAGAGTCGAATTCCTTGACCAGCGACGACCATACGCCGCGGCCCGGGGGCTCTCAAAACTAGGCATGAATGATGTGGAGACCAACTTGAGAACGCATACTCAATCGAACACGGCGCTGCGCGCATGTTAACGGTAACGGATCCCGACGGTCAGTTCCGTCGCAACTACAATCGGGTGAATTTCATGTTCAAGCACGAGCTTGCCGGAAATGCCGTGTTCGAATTAAAGAGTCTGATCGAGCTCTCCAAACGTCTGCCCGAGAATTGCGATAACTACTGGTCGAACGGCGGCGTGGCGGTCGACAACAATTGGTCAGCCGGGACAACGGAACGGCAGTCGCTGCAAGACACCATAATCAACATCGAGCACAACAATTCGATCGTCATCCTCAAGCACACGGAACAGGATCCGGTGTTTGCGCCCGTTTTGCAGAACGTCTTGGCGACGATTGTCGAGTTGGCCGGCGAGCAGATGCGCTCGGATGTCATGATCGGTGAAGTGTTGATCTTGATCAGTTCGCCGCGACGCATCACACCGTACCACATGGACTCGGAGACCAATTTCTTGCTGCAGGTCACCGGCGACAAGTGGTTCCACATTTTTGACCAGACCGATCGAACGCTGGTGACCGAGCGCGAGCGGGAAGATTTCTTTGCGATAAGTAGAAATTGCGCCGTGTATCGTGCCGACCGTCAAGACGATTGCAGTAAGTACGACTTGCACGCCGGGTATGGAGTGCATGTGCCGACCTGCGCGCCTCACTGGGTTCAGAACCGTGACAACGTCTCGGTCGCGCTCAGTGTGAATTACGAGCTCCGATCGGTCGACCAAGTTGAAAAGGTGCATCGATTCAATCGCCGACTGCGAAAGCTCGGACTTAATCCGGCCGCGCCTCAGAGTTCGCAATGGCGGGACCGCGTCAAGCTGGCTGCTGAAGGGAGTGTCGCTTCAGTAAACTCGCTTTTCAAACCCCGCGCAGCACCGCCTCCGTTCCAGATTTGGACGCCGCCCACCTCCTAAGGGCCTTGTTAGCAGCTCTCCACCGGGCCCGTGGCGGCGTGCCATCCATTGTCCTACATGAATATCCGAAAGTCTGATCTGGCGCGCGTCGGCGTATAGGCGCCATGATGGCTATTCCGTGTTCGATTCCGGTCCATTGCAGCGCTGGTCAGCAGGAGAAAAATCATGAAGTGGGCGGGCATGTATCTTGTGGGCTTCATCGTTCTGCTGGGCGGCCTTCTGGCTGCCCTCTGGAAATTGGGGGTACTGGAACGTATTGGCACGGCGTGGACCTTGATCGGGCTCGCAGTCGCGATCGGTCTTGGCATCATGATCGCGGTCTCCAATAGCGGCACCAAAGAAAACGTCGAGATCAATCGAAAGTAGCCTTGCTCACCGGATGCGCCCCACCAAATATTGCGACATGTCGAAGTAATACGTCACAAAATCGCTAGGTCACTGCCACTGTTTTGCGGCTCTCGATTCGTGCCATTGATGTGCGCGACAGCGATCGCAACGACGTGCAAGGTGCCGACAATCGCAACCATTTCACAGTTTACAACGTCCGAAGCACCGGTCGCTTGCCGCAGGGTAGTTCACCCGATAGTCTCAATGTTTCCCGCTTGGAGTCTGAATGCCTAACCCATTTGAAGGAGAAATCGGGCACTTTGCCGTTCTCGTAAATGACGAGGGGCAGTACAGCATTTGGCCGACATTTCGCACCATCCCCTCTGGCTGGACAGACGTCGGTCAACGCGGCGAACGACAAGTCTGTTTGGACTGGATTGAGACGAACTGGACGGACATGCGTCCACTGTCGCTCCTCGGGACGACCGCCCTCGACAAACACTGATGCTACACGAGGCCTACGACTATTCGGCGCCGGATGAGTCGCTGCTGCCCTTGTCGACCGGGCAAATGGAGGTGTGGCACGCCCAGCTGCTGCAGCCTGGCAGCTCGATATACAACATCGGCGGCTACCTTGCTATCGACGGCCCAGTAGACCGTGCTGCGTTCCAGCGTGCTCTCCGTCAAGTCATCGATCAGACAGATTCGCACCATCTGATATTTGTCGAGACGCCCGTTGGTCTGCGTGCGCAGATCAGCCGCCGCTATGCCGACATCCCGTTTCTGGATTTCAGCGCCGAGGCCGATGCTGATTCCTCGGCGCTCGCATGGATGCACAGAACGCTGAACAAACCCTTCGACCTATTCACAGGGCCGCTGTTTCGACACGCGCTGCTCAAGATTTCGGACGAGCGTTATACCTGGTTTGCTTGCCTGCATCATTTGGTGTCGGACGCGTTCGGCATGGGCCTGTTTGCGAGCCGTCTCGGCGAGGCGTATGGCGAACAGTTCGGCGAACCGCGTAAGCAGGCGATGGTGACCCCGTGGCGCGACTACTTGCGAGACGAGGCGAGCTACCGTGAGTCGGACGCCTATAAACGAGATAAGCAGTACTGGCGCGCGCAATTGAACGCCTATCCGGAAACCGCGACGCTGTCTGGCAGCGCCGCGGCCCGTCCGGATCAGGTCATCGTCAGCACCGTCAACGTTCCGCCTTCGATGGTCACGCGTCTTGGGCGTGTGGGGGCAGCGTCTAACTCCACACTGGCCGCAGTCATTCTCGCGGCGACGGCTGCACATCTCTCACGGCTGAGCGGTCAGCGCGACATTGTGCTGGGCCTGCCGATGTCAGGCCGCACCAGTCCCGCCTTGCGTCGCGTCTTTGGATTCCTCTCGAACGTGGTTCCGCTCAGACTCGACGTCGATCCTTACGCACCCTTCGCCGGCTTGGTCAAGCAGGCCGGGGCCCAAGCGCTGCAGGCCCTGCGGCATCAACGTTATCCGGCCGCCTCATTGCGCCAAGACCTGGGACTCGTGGCCAACGCACCCAGCATCTACGGTACCGTGATCAACGTCTTGCAGGAGGACGAGGGCACGGAATTCGCCGGGCAGCACAGTCACTTGCACATGTTCACCCAGACCAGCCGCGTCGAGGATATGCTGCTGACCATTCATGTGGGCCGCGAAACCGGCATGCGAGTGCAGTTCGACGCCAATAGCGCCCGCTACGATGCCGCATCGTTGCAACAGATTCAGCGCAGCTTTATCAGCCTGCTGGAATCCGTCTGCCACTCCGGCGCAGGCCCGACAGCGCTTCTGCCGCTGGTATCTGCCTTAGAGCGACAGCACCTACTGTACGGCACAGCGCCGCAGGATGCTGCAGCGCCCACTCCCAGATTTCTCCACGAGCTATTCGAGATCCAGTCAGCGCGCACACCCGATGCCGTCGCGCTCGTCGATGGCAGCCACAGCTTGAGCTACGCACAGCTGAACGCGCGCGCCAATCGCCTGGCGCATCGTTTGATTGCCGCAGATGTGGGGCCAGAGACCTTGGTGGGTGTATGCATCGAACGTTCCGCCGCCACCATCGTCGGTCTGTTAGCAGTTTCGAAGGCCGGCGGCGCCTATCTCCCCTTGGACCCGTCGTACCCCAAAAACCGCCTCCTGCAAATGCTGGCGGACGCGTCACCGGTGCTGATCTTGTTCAGCGAAGCGACGGCGCGGACGTGGTCCGACACAGATCTACCGCCGCTTGCCACGCGGCTGATCATTGACGGCGAAGCCGCCATGACGCATGAATCGGCCGCCGACACGCATAACCCGACTGATCGACAGCGTCGCACGCCGCTCGACATCAAACACCCGGCTTATGTCATTTACACCTCCGGCTCAACCGGAACCCCCAAGGGTGTGCTGGTGACGCACGCCGGCTTGAGCGCACTGGCCGCCGCCTCGGTGCGTCACTTTCGAGTGACTCCGCAATCGCGGTTGCTGCAATACTCCTCGCTGAATTTCGACGGGTCTGTCGCCGACATCGTTACGGCGTTGAGCAGCGGGGCCGCATTGGTGCTGACGCCGCCCAACGCGCTGAGCGGTGCTCCGCTGCGCCAGCTTCTCGCCGATCAACGCATCAGCCATTTGCTCGTTCCCGCCGCCGTGCTGCCAACTCTCACCCCAGGTACCGACCTGGCACTCGAATGCCTGACGGTCGGCGGCGAAGCATGTGCGCCCGCGCGGATCGCCGAATGGTCGGCGAGCGTGCGCATGATCAATGCGTATGGGCCCACCGAGAGCAGCGTGATCGCAACGTTAAGCGCAGCACTGCACGGCTCAGTCGTTGCGCCATTGGGCGCGCCGATCGTCGGCACGCGTGTATATGTACTCGATGCCTCGCTCGAACCCATGCCGCTCGGCGGGCGGGGCGAGCTGTACATCGCGGGCATCGGTCTGGCGCGCGGCTATCTCGGCTGCCCGGCAATCACTGCTGAACGGTTCGTTCCCGACCCTTACGGTGAGCCCGGCAGCCGCATGTATCGCAGCGGCGATCTGGTGCTGCGCCGTATGGACGGCAATCTGGAATTCGTTGGCCGAGCCGATCGGCAGATCAAGCTGCGCGGGTTCCGCATCGAGCTCGGTGAAATTGACGCAGCCCTGCACGCGATCGAGGGCGTGGAGCAGGCGGTGGCCATTGTGCGCGAGGATGAGCCTGGCAGTCGCTATCTCGCAGCGTATGTGGTGCTGAAGTCGGAATGCACATTCAACGTCGCAGCGCTTCGCGCCGCGCTCGCCGTGCGCCTGCCGGATCATATGCTCCCCGCAGCGTTCGTGCCGCTCGCCGGCCTGCCTCTCACATCGAATGGCAAACTTGACAGATGCGCACTGCCCAAACCCGGCCAGGACGCCCCGGCATCCTCCGCTTACGAGGCGCCCCGCAATCTCACCGAGGAACGGTTGGCTGACATCTGGCGCGAGATATTGCACGTCGAGCGCGTCGGTCGGAACGACGATTTCTTTGAACTGGGCGGTCATTCGCTGATCGCCTTGCAGGTCATCGCGCGCGTGCGAAACGTTTTTGAACTGGAACTGCCGCTTCAGGACTTATTCGCCGCGCGCAGTCTCGAAGCCTTGGCGCGCACCATCGATCTCGCCGTCGCCGCCAGGGAACACGCACCGCGCGTGGCTGCGATTCGCGCCAGTGCGTCGCAGGGCCCCGCACCGCTGTCCTACTCGCAGGAACGCATGTGGTTGATTCAATCCCTCAATCCAAGCACCACCGCCTACAACATGGGCGCCGCATTGCATATCCGTGGCCGCCTCGATGTGCAGAACATGGCCGACAGCTTCGATCAGTTGATCGATCGGCACGAGATACTTCGCTCCAGCATTCGTTTACGTGACGACCGGCCGGCTCAAATCGTCGAGCCGTCCACCGGTATGCGCCTGCCCTTCGTGGACCTGCGAGAACAGCCCGATCCGTACGGCGCAGCATTGCAGAAGGCCGTCGATCTGAGCCGCAAGCCGTTCGACCTCGATGCTGAGCCGGTTATTCGCACCGCGCTGTTTCAAATCGGCGACGAGGCGTACATCCTGGCCATCGTCCTGCATCACATTGCGGGCGACCAATGGTCCATGGGCGTGCTCGGGCGTGAGCTCGCCTCACTCTACAACCACCGTCGCCGCGGGGTTGCGTTCGACTTGCCCGCACTGCCGGTCAGCTATCGCGATTACTCGCTCTGGCAGCGCAGCGATGCGTTCGGCGCGCAGTTCGAACAGCAGCTCGCCTTCTGGCGGCGTCAACTTGCCGCTTTGCCCGCCGTAGATCTGCCCACAGATCATGTGCGGCCTCGCGTATGGACCATGAACGGCACCTATCACGAGCGGCAAATCCCCCCCGCGCTGTTCGAGCAGCTAAAGAGGTTCTCGAGCCGCGCCGGCGTGACAATGTTCATGACAACGTTCGCCGCGTTTACCGTGCTCCTGCAACGCATCACCGGCCAAATAGATCTGCCTATCGGCGTGCCGGTCGCGAACCGAACGCACATCGCGCTCGAAGGCTTGGTCGGCACCTTCGTCAACACCGTCGTTCTGCGCAACGACTTATCGGGTGATCCGACGTTTGAGACGCTGCTGCACCGGGTGCGTGGCACGGCCCTAGAAGCCTTTGCGCGACAGGATGTGTCCTTCGATCGCCTTGTGCAGGAAATCGGCCAACGCGGCGATCGTAGCCGCGCGCCGCTCGTCCAGGTGATGTTCAACGTCACCAACGCGCCCATGCACGGCATCGCCATGGATGGCATCGAATGGGAGCCGTTGGAGCTGGATCGCGGCGGAGCGCAGTTCGAGCTGAGCTTCTCGGTCGACACCGAGATCAGCCGCAAAATCACCGTCGAGTACAACACGGACCTGTTCAAGCACGCGACCATCGAGCGATGGGTCGGCCAGTATTTCACCTTGCTCGAGGTCATCGCCGCAGGCTCGACCCTGCCCATCAGCGCGCTCCCGCTGCTGCCCGCCGAAGAGTGGTCGACGCTGCAGGCATGGAATGCCACCGACGCGGTCTATTCCCGGGACCGCCTCTTCCCCCGTTTGTTCGAAGAACAGGTCGCCCGTTCTGCGCAGGCGACGGCAATCACCTTCGAGGGCGCCGGGTGCAGCTATGGGGATTTAAATTCCCAAGCGAATGCCGTCGCGCGTCGGCTCGGCGCGATCGGTGTCGGGCCCGGAGTGTTGGTGGCGGTCTGTGTGTCCCGCTCGCCGCTGCTCCTCGTGAGCCTGCTCGCTATTCAGAAGACCGGCGGCGCCTATGTGCCGCTCGATCCGGAATTCCCCCCCGAGCGGCTCAAATACATGCTCGCCGACAGCGGCGTGAAAGTACTGGTGACGGCGGGCAAATTGCCGCAGGGATTCGAGGTGCCCGAGGACATCATCATCCTCGACGTCACGCCGATCGCTCTGGCGCACGATGGCACCGCAGCCAATCTGGGCACACCGAAGGCCTCCGATACGGCCTACGTCATCTACACCTCGGGATCTACGGGGCGGCCCAAGGGAGTCGCGGTCTCGCACGGTGCCTTGCTCAACTTCCTGCTCTCCATGCGGGACCAGCCCGGCCTTGATGCAACCGATGTGCTGGCCGCGGTCACCACCATCTCCTTCGACATCGCGGCCCTCGAATTGTATCTGCCGTTGATGGTCGGGGCGCGAATCGAACTGGTGTCGCGCAAGACGGCGAGCGACGGCGAGGCCCTGTCGAACCTGCTCGAGGCCAGCGGCGCGACGCTGCTGCAGGCCACGCCGGCGACCTGGCGCATGCTCCTGGAAACGTCGTGGTCGCCGGGATCGCGCTTCCGCGCGTTGAGTGGCGGCGAGCCCCTGTCGCGGGCGCTGGCCGACTCGCTGCTGGAGCGGGTGGGCGAACTGTGGAACATGTACGGCCCCACCGAAACGACGGTCTGGTCCACCCTCCAGAAGGTCGAGCGTGGAGCGGCTTCGATCGACATTGGACGTCCCATCGCAAATACCCAGGTACATATCATGGATGCATCGGGTAGCGCGGCACCCATCGGTGTGGCCGGCGAGATCTGCATCGGCGGTGCCGGCGTCGCCACCGGTTATCATCGACGCCCCGCCCTGACTGCCGAGCGTTTCATTCCCGATCCATATGCCACCGCGCCCGGCGCCCGCCTGTATCGCACCGGCGATCTCGGCCGCTGGCATGACGGCAAGCTCTACCACCTCGGCCGCTCTGACTTTCAAGTCAAGATTCGCGGCTACCGCATCGAGTTGGGCGAGATCGAGCAGGTCCTGTGCGCTCATCCCGCCGTGCGGCAAGCAGTTGTCGCGGTACGTGAAGCGCAACAGGACGATCCCCGCCTCGCGGCTTATGTGGTCTACCGCGAGGTCGAAGAACCTACGCTGAGCGACATGAAACGCTACCTGCGCGATCAGCTGCCCGACTACATGGTGCCGTCGATCATCATGGCATTGACGTCCATGCCGCTGACGCCGAACGGTAAGTTGGACCGTGGCGCGCTGCCCGATCCGTTTGGCACTACGCAGGCGCTGGCCGCGGCACATGACCCGCCGGCGACACCCACGGAAAAAATCATTGCCGAAATCTGGCAGTCGGTGCTCAAATCCGACCACGTCGACGCCGGCGATAACTTCTTCGAACTTGGCGGTTACTCGCTGTTGTCACTGCGTGTCGCCAAACTGGTGGAAAAGCGCACCAGATTCCGCATGGATCCGCGTGCACTGTTCTTCAATAACCTGCGCCAGATCGCCGCACTGATCGACGCCGAGACTGTCCGGTGACTCCGCTCTTCCTGGGGACCTGCGAGCGGCGCCTGTTTGGGATCTACGAACCTCCGGCCCTCAGGCGGGGACACGCCCGGGCAGCCGTGCTCTGCTACCCCTGGGGCTCGGAATACGTCTATGCCCATCGTTCGATGCGCCACCTCGCCACGAGGCTGTCGCAAGCCGGCTATCACACGCTGCGTTTCGACTACTTCGGCACCGGCGACTCGTCCGGCGACCTGCTCGACGCGGATCTGAGCGGTTGGAAAAGCGACACCGAGTCTGCCATCGAGGGCATCAAGGATATCGCCGGCACCCGCCACGTGTCGCTCGTCGGCCTGCGCATCGGCGGGACGGTGGCTGCCAAGGCCGCCGCACAGCTCCCGGATGGGATCGACGCCCTGGTCATGTGGGATCCGATCGTCTCGGGCGAAGAATATTTACGGAGCATGCACGTCGCCGTTGCAATGCCCGACGCGAGCACGGTCGCCGAAGTCAACGGTTTTCCGTTGTCGGCACGGATGCGGGAGGATTTTCAAGCCATCAACCTGTGCGCGGACCTCGCCGCAGCCGACAAGCGATCGCTGGTGCTGGTGACCGAGCGGCTCGCCTCGCACGACGATCTCGAGCGAGCAATACCTGCCTCCGGCGCCGGGTCTGCACTCGAGTTCGTCGCGGCGCCTTGCCCGTGGCGCGAGGATGTCACGCTGAGCGGCGCCGTGCAGGTGCAGGCCATCCAGCGTATTGTCGAGTGGCTGGCGTGAGCGAGTCGTTCACCGAGCGCGCCGTCATGCTGGGCAGCCGGCAGTCGCTGGTGGGCATCCTTGCGCGTCCGGCGAGGTCATCATTGCCGGATGCACCGGCCATCGTAATTCTCAACACCGGGGTCGTGCATCGCGTGGGGCACCACCGCATGTACGTCACCATGGCGCGCCAGCTGGCCTCGGCCGGATATCAGGTGCTGCGCTTCGATTTCTCAGGAATCGGCGACAGCAGCCCGCGGGCCGATCAGCTCTCACCGGTAAACTCCTGTCTGGCCGACATCGCCGAGGTGTTGGATTCGCTCGAGAAAGATCATCAGGTGAAGAGCGTGGTGTTGATCGGACTGTGTTCGGGCGCCGATCACGCGGTTCTGTACGCGCATCGTGATTCGCGGATCGTCGGCATGGTACTCATGGATCCGTCGATCCCGCCGACCGCGCGCTATTATTTTCACTACATTGCCCAGCGCCTCATCCGCCTGCAGAACTGGATCAGCGTCGCGACCTTGAGAAGCGGATTGCTCAAACGTTTGATTACGCAGGCGATGTACAGCGTCCTTCCGCAAAGCCAGCCGGACAAACTCACCTTGGAGGCCCTGCAGCACAGCCCCTATCTTGGGCAGTGCTACCGTTCGGCGGTGCGCCGCGGCGCCAAGATACTCGCCGTCTTCAGCGCTATCTCGCCGCGATCGACGTACCCGCAACAGATGCGGGATGCGTTCCGCGGCGTGGAGTTCGGCAACGCGCTCAAACTCGAGTTTCTTCCAGAGAGCGACCACCTGTTCACGGCTGGACGAGACCGGGCGCGGCTCGGCACAGTCATCACGGACTGGCTTGCCGCCAAGTCCCCGACTTGAGTCGGAATCGAACCGCCCCCGCAAATCTCAGAATTTCGTCGAGCAATGGGTGGCGAGTGAGCCTCAATCCCGAGAGCCAGCCTAGAGCAGCAGTCGCCGCCGCCAGCACTGTGGCCGGGAATCCCAGCTGTGGATCACCATGAGCGAACAAGATCAACGCAGGCCCCAACGCACACAGCACCGTCACCACCAAGCTCTTGCGGGACGCGGCAAACAGGTCCATCCAGCGAAATTTGAGAAAATGACGCGCGATGCCGACGGCGATAATGCCGTTGCACGGCAATATCACCAGGGTGCTCAGCGCGGCCACATACAATCCGTGGCGGGCAGCCAGAGTCAGGGCACCGATAGAGCAGATGCCCTGTAAGACCATGATGACGGGCATATAGCGGATCGCACCCACCGACACCACCATCGCATAATGCAGCACGATGGGAAATGCGAACATCAACGCGACGGCGAAGATCTGCACCAGCGGTGCGGCAGCCGGCCACTGCGAACCGAGCAGGATCGCCACCAGCGGATGAGCCAGCAGAGCCAGCAGGATCAACGAAGGCCATTGGGCTGCGGTGAGCAATTCGATGGCGCGCAGGTAGCTGCCACGCACGCTTCGGCCCTCACGAGCCTCCTTGGCGAACGCCGGCAGCGCCACCGCGCTGACTCCCGCCAGTATCACTCGTTCCGGCATCATGCACAGCATCACCGCGCGCTGCGCCAAGCCCACGGCATCCGGCGTGAACAGCTTGCCAAAGATAAAATACGGCAGTGAGTCCGCGACCCCGGCAATGAGCGCGGTGGCGCTGTCGTAGATGCCGAAGTTGAGCACGGCGCCCCAGCGGCGGAAGCTGGGTCTGAATATCGATCGCTCCTGCCACAGAATCACGTAGCAGAGCATGCTGGTGATGGTCGAGGCCGCGCTCGCCCATGCGAAGCTCATGTAGCTGAAACCGCGGACTGCGAGCGCGACGCTGACACCGGCGTACACCACCGACGCCGACACACCGACGGCAGCGATCCGGCCGAAAGCCATCCGTCGGCTCAGCATCGCGCCGATAGGATAGGTAAACGGTCCAGCCATGTAGCCCAGGGCAACCACCCGCACATATGGCGCAAGCTGCGGCATCGAGAAAAATCGCGCCAGCGGCTCCGCCAACAGCAGCAACAATGCGGTGATGAGCACCGTGGCCAGGAAGCTCACGGTGAAGCACGCGCGAATGTCGTCCTGCGTGAGATCCTGCTTCTGGATCAGATACGCGCCGCCGCCCAGCGCCCGTAGCGCCTCCGCCACTGTGAACACCGCGCCGCCGACCACCGTGACACCATATTCTTGGGGCGTGAGCAGGCGCGCCAAGATGAGCGTGGCCACCAGGTTGATGGCCATCGTAAGGTAGCGTCCAGCGGACGCCCACACGAAAGCGCGCCGAACGCTCATCGGGCATGCGCCCTGGGGAAAATTTTCATTCGATAGATTGTAAGCAAGGGACGGCGGCTGGAACGGACGCTCTTCTCATCTAACAGTCCTTATTGTGAACGCCTGAGTCGCCCTGACCTGATTTGTCACCTTCGATGACAAGATTCCTCTGGCAGCTCTGCGGGCGCGCACAAAATCTCATTGGGCTCTGAGGCTGAAACCTTGAGTTGACTTTTAGATTCACATATACATCGTAACACATTGATATTTTTTGATATTTCTCTGCGCCAGTTAGCGCTTGAATGATAGTCAACGGCAAGATTCCAGCCGAATTCGGCATCCGCGAACGGGTGGATCGGCCATAGACGTAAACATCACCAGTCCGTATTCTTTACCCGTCCATTGCCGCTCTACGATGTTAAGGTCAGCGGGAGACAAATTTTGAAGTGGGCAGGCCTGTCTCTTTTTTGGATTCGTCATTCTGCTGGGCGGCCTTCTGGCCGCGGTATGGAAAAAGGTCCTAGAACCTATCGGCTCGGCGTGAACCTTGATCGGGGTGGCAGTCGCGATCGGCCTTGGCATCATGATCGCTGTCTCCAATAGCGGCACCGAAGCAAACATCCAGATCGATCGCAAGTAAGCCGGTCGGTTCGACAACAGCAAGACTTACAGAGGCTGCCCGATGAGCAGGTTCGTGATCCAGCCGCATTTCCGACTGCAGGAGTGGGTCGCTGACGAGAAGGGATACTTCGCGGCACAGGACCTGGACTACATCTTCCGCGAGGAGATTCAGGCGACCGACGGTAAGATCCACGATCAACCGGCCAAAGTTGGCGCATATCAGTCTCTAGAGCAGGGCCGCGCATCCGATGTGAGCTGTGCGTGTCATTGGACAGTGAACGTTGCGGCCTCGAGCGGCCACGGCAAGTTGTATGCACCGGCCTACTCTGTCGCGCCCGCGGGGATTTTCGTGCCGCCGGATTCGGCTGTGAAGGAGCCAGCGGATCTGGCAGGTGTGCCGATCTCGGTCGGCTATCAGTCCGGCAGCCACTATTCGAGCCTACAGGCGCTTGAGCAGTATCTGTCGAGCGATCAGATCCAGCTCTCGTTCAACGACGGCATGCTGTTTAAACGCATGGAACTGTTGATCGATGGCAAGGTTCCAGCCGCGGCTCTCTTCAGTGGACCTTACTATCTTGCGGAGCAGCTCGGTTTCCGCAAGATTATCGACACGACATTCATGATCGCCACCATGATCACCGGCCAGCCGAATCCGGATGACATCGATAAGTACTTCCGCGCGCTGCGCCGCGCGCAGCGCGACATCGACCTCCGGCCCGAGTTATACACGCATTACTACAAGCGGGAATTCCCGGTGCGCTATCATGCGATCATGGACACGCGCCGCTGGGGACCGGGCGAGCGGCTGGTCTTCGAACCCTATACACAGCAGGCGTTCGAGATGTCGCGCGAATGGATTGCCGCTCATGAGATATTCCCTCGCGAGCAGCTGGGATCTGGGTCCTACGAGCAGGTCATCAAGATATAGATATCGGCACGGCATCCGGCGCGCATTCCAAAGAATTCACAGCCTGCACGCCGTTATGCCTTGATTCAATGACTTGCTGATCATGTTTTACTCGGGTGTATTGTGCCTCCTTCTGAGATGTGTTTACCGGAAAGGCGCGTCCCCCTCGCTCTCACGCGTGGCCGACGCCAAGAAGCGTTTCGACCGCGTGCAGCAAATCCTCAACCTCGAACGGCTTAGAGAGCACCACATGCGCACCCGCCTCTTCGGCCGACCGAAGATAGGCGTTGGTCGCGATAGCGGCGGGCTGGTAGCCCGCGGCACCGAAGTTCCCCCCTCCGGAAATGGCGACGATGCGGACCAAGGGAAATTCGTCGCGAATGGATTGAATCGCTTGTACGCCGTTCATCTTCGGCATGATGATGTCGGTGATAACGAGATCCACAGGAATGCGCCCGAGTTGCTCAAGCGCCTCCGTCGCATTATCGGCAGTGAGGACTTCATACCCAGCGAGATCCAGCACACACTTGACCGAATCGCGCACGTCCAATTCATCGTCGACGATCAGTATCCTTTGCATCTCGCCTCATGTATCGGCCGCAACAACCTCGTTGCCAACCGGTGCTACAACCGGAAAAAACACCCTGAATGTCGTACCCTCGCCGATTTCTGTCTCTACCGTAATACTGGCGCCGAAACTCTCAACGATTCCATGAACCACCGAAAGCCCCAAACCCGTACCTTGACCGACCGAACGCGTCGTGAAGAACGGCTCGAATATGCGCTCGACGGTGTCGGGATCCATTCCGTGCCCGTTGTCGCTGACCCACAATTCAACACGAGGCTGCGAGTCGGGGCCCTCGTCGCCGCAAGCGTGGCAGCGCAAACCGATGCCGAGCACGCCTTCCACGCCTTCCATAGCCTGGTAGGCATTTGTGCACAAATTTATCACAAGATGCAGCGCGAGCGTCGCGTCGGCCTTGACCAGCGGGATCTCTTCAGCAATTTCTGTCCGTATCATAATGCTCGGGGGTGCAAGCGCGGAAAAGAGATTCAAACCCTCGGTTACCACCGCCCTCAAATCGATCAGAGCCAGCCTCGCCTCGTCCAGTTCGCGGGTAAACGTCAGAATATTCTTGACGACATCCTTGGCGCGCCGAGCCGCGCCCAGCACCCGCTCCAGATGCGCACGCGACACTCCCGCTAGCGACGCGTCCTTCAATACAGTGCTCGTAAAGAGAATGATGGGCACGAGCACATTATTGAATTCGTGGGCAATGCCGCTGGCAAGCGTACCGACGGTCTCGAGGCGCTGACGATGCCGCAGCTGCCTTTGTAATTCCTCGCGGCGAGCCTCGGATTGTTCCTTTTCCTTGATTACTCCGACGAGCTCGCGTCGCATGCCTTCAAGGTCCGATGCCAGGTCGTGGAGCTCGCGAATGCCGGTGCTGACATTGAGCACCTGCGCATATTCGCCCGTGGCGATGAGGCGCGACACATCCTGCAGCCGGTGGATCGGCCTCGACAGACGATAGCTAAGCACGATGGCAATGCCGATTGCGACACCCAAATACCCCCCCAGCAGCCACAGCATTCCCCGCAGGGCTAAATGGATTCGTTCCTGCGCGGGTAATTCGTCGAACCCCAAGCGCAGTTCGGCATTGTGACCCGCGTGCACGATAGGCAACACGATGAAGTATAAGCCGTCACCTCCCTGGCCAAAGCCGAGATCGGTGTGGCGCGGCGACAAGATATCCACCGAACCAAGCCTGCTGCGCGTGACGGCGCCGCGATCATAGAGCTCGGCATAGAGCGCCTCGCCGTGCAGCACCGCCAGATCGAGAAGATCTTCGGTTCGCTGGCGCGAGTCGAGCGCGGCGCCCACTTCGAATTCCTCCGCGACCACGCGCGCAAAGGTTCTCGCATGCTCAACGAACAAGTCCTTATGGCTCTTCCGGATCACATATCCCATGCCGAAGAACAGCGCCGGCAGCAGAACGATGTGCACCGCCACCACCCAGAGAGTGACGTAATTCGCGAAGGACGTTCTCAGTCGTACCATAACACCCGCAATACCTTGATCCGAGGGTCGTTCGCCACATCTTTCGCCCAAGCATAGCTAACCGCGGTCGGATCGGCTATGACGGCCCTTATCAACAGCGCGATATCCTTATAGGCAATCGGTTTTACTTGACCTTGTATGAGGGCCAACCGCAGCACGCTGCGGTCATACGTGGTCTCGGACATGGAAACGATATTCTGCAGAAATATTTCTTTGACGCGTGCATCGGCTTCATCGAGCACCGGTCGCAGCCGATCGCCGTTGTAGATCACGGTCAGCCCGAGAAATAGCTTGCGCACCTCTCGTGAGTCGAGTTGCTCAACTTTGCTGTCCGCGCTGACGATGAGCACGAGCTGTTCGGCAGCCAGCACCGGTCCGGTTGCTGTCAGCAACATTACGAACACCGCAGCGGCTGCGATCTCTTTCACGGAATTGCCGCACTCCATTGCGCTCGAATTTGATTCGAATTTTGGGTCAGAGAAACGATGTGAGAGATTTCAAAGGTCAACGCCTGGCGCCGGGTGAAGTCCCAGCGCACACCAAGGGCCTGGCGACGCAGCGCGACCTCCATATCGCCATCACCGTCGTTGAATAATGCGACGTAGCGCGATTCCTGCATTCGGGCGGAAGCTTCCAACCGCCCGAAGACGGTGAAGCGCCTCGGCAACTGCCTCTCGACTTGCAGGTAGCCCGACGTGAAACTTTCGCTGCGGGCGATCTGAATCAGTGCCACGTCAACGTAATAGTCGGCCGCAACGATCCGCCACGGCTCTGCCGTCCAATCGATGTATGCACCGTAGATGCTGAGCTTGACAGCATTCGTGTTCAGCGCAGTGAAAGTGCGTGCACTGCTGACGGAGAGGTCATCGTGTCCAAACAAGAATCCCATGCTGCTGGCGCCGGTATAGTGTGGCAAGTATGCGAGCCGGCCCGTCACGGACAACCTGTGCCTCCCGGGGTTGTCGCCGATCAAGCTGATGGGATCCATCTCATGGTCCGACAAAGCGGGTGCGGCGCCGACGCCGCTGGATATTTGAATCGCCCCGTCCTTGCCGATCGTCTGGCGCGATTCGAGCAGCGCTCCGGTGATGTGCTGGGGGATTATCCCGTGCTCGTCCTCCCAACGCTCGATGTACGGCCGCGTGATGTCGGTTTGCAGGTATTGCCCATGGTGATGCTCCGTGTTCCAGGAACTTGCAGGTTGATGAAAGCGGCCAAGCCAAAGAACCGTTTCTGGAGCGAACTCGAAACCCATTTGAAACCGCTCGAGGTCGCGCTCGTCGGGGGTTATGTAGTACTCGCCGAAAACACGGAACTGATGCGCGGTTGCGCCAAAGACCACGTCGGCGTCGATCCAGGGATCGGCGTCGCCAGGGCGAGTATGGCCGGTCCCATGAAATGCTTCGGCGGCGACGAAGACTTCGAAATCGCTGGAAGAATGATCGTGCTCCGCGATTGCCAGGTTCGTTGAAAGCACACCCAGGACAGCCCAGAGCAGAACTTCTCGAAAGCGAAAATTGGGCATTTCAGAGGCTCCAGGCATGCATGCACGCGCGCCGATACATGATGGTGTGATGGTGAATGAAAGTCGCCACTTTGCCGCGTCGAAGCGACCGCGGCGAGCGGGGATTGACTGTGCACGGCGGTGGGTACATAACGCGCTGCTGAGGGCTTGCGGTTCAGAGGTTTTGCACATAAGCTGGAGAGCGCCACTGAAGGGCGTCGCAACCAAGGGGTGAAGGTTGTCGGAAACTCATCACAATACCGCCGCGCAAGAGACGTCGGCCCCGCAGGGAATAATGATCGGAACACCGTGATGCCGCGCGTATACAACGCAGCGGCTGAAATTCTCCCCTATCGGCATGAGCGCCTGCGCCTCGTGTTGGCCGATGAACGGACCATACTTCGCCGCGGTGTGCGGGCGATGCTGCAAGGAGAGCCTGACCTCGAGGTGATCGGCGAAGCCAGCCGGGTATCGGACGCGATTGCTTTGGCAAGATGCCTGCAACCCGATGTCGTGGTCACGGATGTGTTTGAAAATGGCGGCGCAATTGCCGCGATCCGCGAGATGCAGCGCGAGTGCGCGGGCCTGCGAGTCGTGGTATTGACCGCGTGCACAGATCCACAATGCGAGCGCGCCTCCATGCGCGCCGGCGCCCATGCCTATGTCACCATCGATGCACCGATCGAGGTTTTGCTGCGCGCGATTCGCGTGGAGATTCCCGAAATCGACCTTCCAGCAGCCTCGAGCCCCGTCACCGCGGTCCGCCGGCGCCCGGAAGATTCGCCCGCGGGCGCACGGGTAGAGATCACGGGGCGTGAACGTGAGGTTCTGGTCGGCGTGGCGCTCGGCCTTTCGAGCAAGCGGATCGCCGCGGATCTTGGGCGCAGCGTCAAGACCATCGAGAAACATCGATTCAAAATGATGCATAAACTCGGCCTGCGCAATGCATCTGCCGTGACGCGCTATGCGATCGACAACGGATTGCTGGACGCCCGCCGCGCAGCGCTGGAATTACGCGCCGCAATTCTTCCTGCCGAAAATTAGAAGGCTCTCCTCCACACTATGGCTCGGCCAGAATCGCTTTCTGTCGGTCACGGTAAACATCCTCGGTGACGAGCCCTTCGTCGTAGAAGTGCTTCAACTCACGCAGCCTTGCCTCCTTTGACGCAACAGCAACAGCGTTCGTCGGCGGCGACGCGGGCAGGGCGGCGGCCGCATCTACTACCGCAGGCCGGGGTGATGTTGCCGCGCGTTCTGCGGCCGGCGGCGCCGGCGCGGCGGGAGTTGCGGCAGCGCGCGTCGAACGAGACCCTCTGCCGCACGACTTGAGGCAGCTATTGTGCTCAGCGGGACATTCGACGGCACCACGTTCAGGAAAACCCGCGAATATCTGCGGGCATTGCGCATAGTGCGCATTGCAGGACGCGATGCAGTCGGATTCGCTCACTGGGGGCGCCCGCACCCATTGCGCGGCCGCGCCGCAGCCGCTGAGAAATAAGCAAAGTGCCATGGCGGCCATTTTCATTGTCGAGACTCCCGCTTTTTGGATCCGCTGCGCTCAGCACGGCTGAGGCGCATCGAATTATGAACCACGCACACGCTCGAGAGCACCATTGCGGCGGCCGCCACGATGGGCCGCAACATGCCATATGCGGCAATGATGACCGCCACCGCGTTGTAGGCGAATGCCCATACGAGATTCTGCCGGACGATGCGCAGCGTTCTGCGTGCAAGTGCGAGCAGGCGGGGAACCTCGAGAAGGTCCTCCCGCAAAATGACAACATCAGCCGACTCCTTCGCGAGGTCCGCGGCGGGGCCGAAGGCGATGCCCACGTCGGCGGCGCCGAGCGCCGGGGCGTCATTGACGCCGTCCCCCACCATGGCGACGAGCCCCGCCGATGCGCGCAGCGCACGCACGCGCAATGGCTTCTCCATGGGCGACAGCTCACCAGCGTAGTCTGTCAGGCCCATGCCGTTAGCGACGCGCGCCACGACTTCACAGCGATCCCCGGACAGCAAGTGGCAAGATACCCCCATTCGGTCGAGGGCTCGCAGGGTCTCGACAGCCTCGGGTCGCCGCGGATCTTCGAGAACCAGCTCTCCGGCGAGACGTCCGTCGATGGCAATCGCGATCGCGCTCGACGTCCTATCGACCGCCGAGACCGCAGGCAAGTCGACGCCGCACGCGGCGAGCCAGGACAATTTGCCGACGTCGACACGATGGCCTTCAACCCGACCCTGGACGCCGGCGCCGGCGGTCACATGCACATCGGTCGCCAAGGGGACCGGCTCGCCGCGGGCCAGCACCGCAGCAACGACTGCTCGGGCGAACGGATGGCTCACCATCTGCTCCACGCCGGCAGCCAGCCTCAGGGCGT
>JBDUEQ010000022.1:0-40060 GCA_040002315.1 Gammaproteobacteria bacterium | reverse complement strand
CCGCTGCAGTGAAGGCTACAGCGTCTTCAGATTCTCCGTCTCATGCTTGAGCTCCTTGAGAAATTGCTCCAATTCCGCTTTGCGCGCAGGCACCATTGCACGGCCTGCGGGGGATAGCACGCGCGCCGGGGTGCTCCTCAGATTGTCCTCGAGCATTTTCACGGCCTTCGGGCCATCTGGATCGCCGCCGTTCGGATCGACCAAGCCGATGATGCGCGCCACGCCGATGGCGCCCAGCCAATCGAGCGCATCGGCATCATGCAGGTACAGGGCTTCGGGACCGGCGGGATCTCGATAGTACATGTGGGTGCGAATCGCGCCGCGGACGGCGTCGATCTTTTCCATCGGGAATCCCGACCCCTTGAGAATTGTGTCGACGATGTCGGCGGCAACGTCCGAGTGATCGGCCTTCTTCTTCGCCCAGGGCGGAAATGCGGCGATATCGTGCAGATAGGCCGCCGCGAACAGAACATCTTCATCGAGAGTTACATGATCCGCGGCGGCCAACTCGCGCGCCAGCGCATAGTCGCGCATGTTGTGCGAGTGGCCCCAGGCTGGATTCTTAAAATGCTTGGCAGCCAACTCGCGAACGGTGACGTGCCAGTCGGATGCGGCGGCGGCGGCCGCCACGGGCGCGCCTCCCGGCGATGTGCCTCCGCTGGCCTCGGCGCGTGCAGCATTGGCCGAATTGGCCAGCGCCCCCAGTAGCCCAAATAGCCACAACGCCCGCACCAAATCTCGGGTTCCGTATCTATTCATCATTCAATGTCCTCGCTATAGCTGCCCTGATTAGAGCACAAATCTCTTCTCAGCCTATGCTTGCCCGGCGGCGTGTGTTCGTTCATCCGCCCGGGCCCTTTCATCGGCGATCGCCTTATCCACCATGGTGCGAAAGCTGGCGAGGGCGGTGTCCATTCGCATGGCCAGCATGGGAGCGTCTGGAGCCAGATCGAGAATGCGTTGCTGGGCGAGAATAATGTCTCGGTCCTCCTCGAATCCTGCCAACACGCTCTGCGCCAGATTCTCCGTGACTGACGGATCGTCGAGTGCAAAGCCATGCGATTGTTGGAAGAAATAATGCGAGGTGTTCTCGCTCTCCGGCGTAACCGCCTGGCAACCGAAAAATTGTGCCGCATCCACGCGTTTGCCCGATGGTGCGCCGGTGCCTGTGGGGGCACTCCCGGAGTCCATCAACAGCACGCCGGGCAGCACCACGTCGTAAATATTCCAGCGATCGACATTGCCGGGCCAAGTCTTCAGCTTCCTGAGGAAAGGAGCGGGCTCATCGTCGATCAGCCAGCGCTCGACCTTTATGCTTCGCCCATTGCGGGTGATCTTGGGGCGAATACCGGCGTATTTCGCACTGCCCCCAAGAGTGGTTTCGTGCACGTATGACAGGTGAGAAAAATCCAGCAAGTTGTCGGTGATCAGCAGGTAGTTGGCAGCGTAGTGCATATAGCCCGGCGTGCCGCGCCATCCGGCGTCATCCAGATAGTGCGTGTCGGGAATCAGCGAGGGATCCGCCTCGTCCGTATCGCCCATCCAGATCCACACCCATTTGGACCGTTCGACCACGGGATAGGCACGCACCTTGGCGGCAGGCGGTATGAAATCCTGCGAGGGGATTTCCACGCACTTGCCGGTCTTGTCGAACAGCAGGCCGTGATACATGCAGCGAATATTGTCGCCTTCGCGTCGTCCCTTCGACAGCGGGGCTGCACGGTGACAGCAACGATCATCGAGCGCCACGACTTTGCCGTCGGCGCCGCGCCAGAACAGCAGCGGCACGCGAGTGATGGTTCGCGCCACCATGCCGTCCGCGGCAATCTCGTGCGACCAGGCCGCGACATACCAGGTATTCTTGAGAAAGGCAGTGCCCATGTTCATTACCTAGACCCCCATTCGCATTGTATGCGCGACACCGCGCGCAGCCCAAATTTACTCACTTGCGTTCGCGGCCGGCTCATGCGCTGCCAGAGCGCCAATCAGCTCATCGAGAGCTCCATAGAAGCGCGCCGCGAACTCCGCTCCGATCAGCGCCTCGATGTCGCGGTAGGTGGACTCGATTTGCGGGGCCATGCGTGCACTCAACGCACGGCTGCGCGGGGTAAGCGACACATGCAGCCGGCGCTGATCGTGGTCGAACCTCTTGCGCTTGATCAGGCCGAACTCCTCCATCCGCGACAGAACTCCGGCGAGACTGGGGCTGGATATCCGGCACAGCAGGCCGATCTGGCGCGGCTCCATGGGTCCGGTGTCGAGCAGGGCGCGCACAATGCGCCATTGCTGTTCAGTGATGCCGTGGGCATTGAGAATGGGCCGAAAACGCGAAATCACGTGCTCGCGCGCCTGCAGCAGCAGCAGCGGCAAATTGCGATGCCTGAATTTTCCCGCTGCGCTGTTCATGTCACGCTCCGCCGTCTTGACACGGCAATTCACATGCTACTATATTACTAATATATTAGTGAATATTGGCGAATGAAAAAATCATAGATTGCAGGTGGGTGTGCAGATGTCGGCTGGCGCGGGTTTTTCCTCGATACCGTTCGACTTTGCGCCGTACCGCCTAAGTGGCGTGGTGTACGGTGCACTGCTGAATCACCGCTCTGCTTTGGCGCAGATCGGGGAAGCGGCGAATCAACCGCCGTACAAGGCGCCGCCGGTTGCCCCTGTGCTGTACATCAAGCCACGCAATACGCTGGCACGGTCGGGCGATGTGGTCAGAATTCCGGCGGGGATCCCCGAACTCGAGGTCGGGGCATGCTTGGGGCTGGTTATCGGCCGGACGGCATGCAGGGTGGCCGAGGTGCGGGCACTGGATTACGTCGCTGGATATCTCATCGTTGCCGATGTCAGTGTTCCGCATGAGAGCTTTCACCGGCCGTCCATACGGTTCAAGGCGCGCGACGGCTACTGCCCGCTGGGGCCTGCGGTGACTGAACGCGCGGCGGTCGCGAGTCCTGACGCCCTGACTATTCGTACCTACATCGACGCCACTCTGGTGCAGATCGCGAGTACCTCTGATTTGGTCCGCTGCGCGGCAAGGCTGCTGGCCGATGTCACCGAATTCATGACTTTGCGGCCGGGGGACGTGCTGGCGCTCGGGGCTGCGGTACCCGCTCCGCGCGTATGCGCGGGACAGAGCGTCAGCATCGAAATCGACGGACTGGGCAGTCTCGACAATAGCTACAGGGCGGCCATCGCATGATGCGTGCACGAGTCGCCTATGCCGGCGCCATTCATGAAGCGACGCCCGCGCCGGACGAAGAGACGCTGCATCTCGACGATGGCAGGGTGGTTGCCGCCGAGGATGTCGTTTGGCTGCCGCCGTTCGCGGTCGGCACCATTATTGCGCTAGGTTTGAATTATGCCGACCACGCCAAGGAGTTGGCCTTCAATGCTCAGGACGAACCCCTGGTGTTTCTCAAAGGTCCCGGCACCTTGCTGGGTCATCGCGGGGTGACCCGCCGGCCGGCGGACGTCAAGTTCATGCACTATGAGTGCGAGCTGGCGGTGGTGATCGGGCGGCCCGCCAAACAGGTTTCACGTTCGCGGGCGTTTGAGCACGTGGCGGGTTATTGCATTGCCAATGATTACGCCATTCGCGATTACCTCGAGAACTGGTACCGCCCGAACCTGCGGGTCAAGAATCGCGACGGCGCCACGGTCTTGGGTCCCTGGCTGGTCGACGCAGCAGACATTGCCGATCCAGGAAATCTAGGGCTTAGAACCTTCGTCAACGATAAACTCACCCAGCAAGGCAACACACGGGATTTAATCTACGATATTCCCTGCCTGGTGGAATATCTGAGCGCTTTCATGACTCTCATCCCGGGTGACGTTATTCTCACCGGAACACCGGAGGGCGTGGTCAATGTCATGCCCGGCGACGTCGTTGTCTGCGAAATCGACGGGCTCGGCCGGCTGGCCAATACCATCGCGACGGATGCCGAATTCGGTCGCTGAGAGACTTTATGCAGATCCAACATTTGATCGACGGTGTCGCAGTACCCAGCAAGGAATATTTCCAGACCGTCAATCCTGCCACCCAGGAAGTGCTCGCGGAGGTGGCGCGCGGCGGCGAGCGCGAGATCGACGCGGCCGTCGCTGCTGCCAAGTCGGCATTTCCGGCCTGGTCAGGCAAGCCCGCTCCTGAGCGAGCGGCGCTGCTGCGCAAGCTCGGGGACTTGATTGCGAAACATGTGCCGCAGATCGCGAGGACGGAGACTCAGGATACCGGACAGGTGATTTCGCAAACCGCCAAGCAATTGGTGCCTCGTTCGGCGGATAATTTCTACTATTTCGCGCAGATGTGTGTCCGGGTCGACGGCCATACATATCCTACGGCAACCCATCTTAACTACACGCTGTTTCATCCGGTGGGTGTCTGCGCACTGATCTCGCCCTGGAATGTGCCTTTCATGACCGCAACTTGGAAGGTGGCGCCGGCACTCGCCTTTGGCAACACGGTGGTGCTCAAAATGAGCGAGTTATCACCGCTGTCGGCGGCCCGCTTAGGTGAGTTGGCCTTGGAGTCCGGCATTCCCGCTGGAGTTCTCAACATCGTCCACGGCTATGGCACCGAAGTGGGCGAGCCTCTGTGCCGCCATCCCGATGTGCGGGCGATTTCCTTCACCGGTTCGACGGCCACGGGAAACCGCATCGTGAAGGCCGCGGGCTTGAAGAAGTTCTCCATGGAATTGGGCGGAAAGAGCCCCTTCATCATTTTCGACGATGCGGATCAGGCGCGCGCGCTCGATGCGGCCCTGTTCATGATCTTTTCCAACAACGGTGAGCGCTGTACGGCCGGTTCGCGCATTCTGGTGCAAAAGTCCATTTACGCGGAATTCGTGCAGAAGTTCACGGAGCGTGCGCGGCGCATCGCCGTCGGCGACCCGCTCGATGAGAAGACCATCATCGGTCCCATGATCAGCGCCGATCACCTGGAGAAGGTCCGTCGCTATATCGAGATGGGCCCGAAGGAAGGCGCGACCTTGATGTGCGGCGGGTTGGATGCTCCAGCGATGGAGGGCGCGCTCAAGAAGGGTAATTTCGTGCACGCCACGGTGTTCGCTGATGTGGACAACGGCATGCGCATCGCGCAGGAAGAGATCTTCGGGCCGGTGGCCTGCCTGATTCCGTTTAAAGATGAGGCTGACGCCATCGCCAAGGCCAATGACATCGTCTACGGCCTGAGCAGTTATATATGGACCGAGAATCTGGGGCGTGCGCACCGCGTCGCTGCCGCGGTCGAGGCCGGTATGTGCTTCGTGAACAGCCAAAACGTTCGTGACCTGCGCCAGCCATTCGGCGGCACCAAGGCATCGGGCGTTGGCCGCGAGGGCGGCACCTGGAGTTACGAGGTGTTCTTGGAACCGAAAAATATCTGCGTGAGCTTGGGCACCCACCACATCCCGCACTGGGGAGCCGCATGAGCCTGTACCAGATGCAGAAGTTTCTGTTCGACATCAATCGCGACCTTGAGATGCAGCGGCAATGCCGCGCGGATCTGCCAGGCATTCTCAAGCGCTATGAATTGTCGGGCGAGGAACGCGGCGCGCTCGAGTCCGGCGACATCGGATTGATCTACGTGCTTGGCGCGAACGGGCAATTGCTGATGCACTATGCCGCCTTCCTGGGTATACCCTGGGCAGACTACCTCGCCGCCATGCGTTTCGGCGTCACTCGCCACGGGCCGGTGCGTGCCGGCGTGTACCGTATGACGACGCGCCTCGACGAGAAGGTGGCCGATCTGTGAGCCTGGTATTCGCGGGCATCTGCAGCCATGCCCCCGGCATCACCGGGCGCGCGCGGATGGCCGATCCGGAGATGCGTGAGGAGTTCTATCGCGCCTACCGCGGCATGGGCGAGACGCTGGCCGCGGCGAAGCCTGATGTGCTGATTGTCGTAGCGGCCGAGCACTTCGCCAATTTCTTCATGAACAACATGCCGGCGTTTGCGGTAGGCATGGCGGACCGCTACGAGGGACCGATCGAGGATCCGCAGTGGTTGGGTATTCCGCGCGTCCAAATTCCCGGCAATGCGCCGCTGTCGCTGCGGCTGATCCGCGACATGATGCAGACCGTGGATTTGTCGTACGCGGAGGAATGGAAATTCGATCACGGAGTGATGGTGCCCTTGAGTTTTCTTACTCCGCGCTACGATCTGCCGGTCATCCCGGTGAACATCAATTGCCAGGGGCCCCCTTTGACGCCCTTGCATCGCGCATGGGCACTGGGCGAGGCGCTGCGCCGGGCGGCGGACTCGACACCGGAGCGCATCGCCTTGGTGGGCACCGGCGGCATTTCGCATTGGCCGGCGACGCCGGACTCGGGCAAGATCAACGAGCCATGGGACCGTGAGTTCCTGCGGCGCTGGCAGACCAACGACAAGGCAGCTATGTTGTCCTATTCGGATGAGGCGACTTATCGGGAGGCGGGCCAGGGAGGCTTTGAGATCCGTACTTTCATCAGCATTGCAGCCGCCGCGCGAGGTCAAGGCCGGGTGCAGCACTACCGGCCCATTCCCATCTTTGCCGTGGGCTGCACCGTCGCCACCATGAGCATCGGCGCCTAAAGATCATCATGTCGCACATGACCTTGGAATACAGCGCAAACCTGCGCGCCGGCGGCCGCCTCGGTGAACTATGCCGCGCTCTCGCACAATTCATGGCGGCGCTGCGCGTGGATGGCGCCGCGGTGTTTCCACCCGGTGGTGTGCGTGTTCGCGCCATACCATGCGAGGATTACTGCATCGCCGACGGCACATTGAACGACGCCGCATTCGTGCACGCCATTTTGAAAATCGGGGCGGGACGCAGCGACGCCGCCAGGGCGGCCGTCGCCAACGGCCTGTTCGACATCATGAAGGTGCACTTTACCGAACAATTCGCGCAGCAGGGATTGGCGTTGTCTCTGGAGTTGAACGAATTCAGCGAGGCCGGCACTCTCAAGCACAACAACTTGCACGCGCGATTAAAGAAACCCTAAGGCCCGGTGCACGGAGCGAAATTCTATGTTGGCCCCTGATACCATTCGACTGCTGGCGCAGCGCTTGTACGATGCGCGTAAGAGCCGTACTCAGCTGCGGCATTTCTCGATGGAGCATCTTGATATGACCATCGAGGATGGATATGCCATTCAAAGCGAATGGGTCAAGATGGAACTCGCGGACGGACGAACCATCAAGGGGCGCAAAATCGGCCTCACGTCGCGCGCCATGCAACAGGCATCCCAGATCACCGAGCCGGACTATGCGCCGCTCATGGACGACATGTTTTTCACGACCGGCTGCGACATTCCTTTCCTGCGTTTCATTGCTCCGCGCGTAGAAGTGGAACTGGCCTTCGTGCTCGGTGCCCCGTTGCAGGGACCTGGGGTGACGATATTCGACGTGCTTAAGGCCACCGACTATGTGACTCCGGCGCTCGAGATCATCGACGCGCGCATCGAGCAATTCGATCGCGAGACCCGCGCGCCGCGCAAGGTGTTCGACACCATCGCGGATTTCGCCGCCAATGCCGGCATCGTGGTCGGAGGCCGGCCCGTCAAGCCCGATGCGGTCGACCTGCGCTGGGTGGGCGCCATGCTCTATAAGAACGCCGTGATCGAAGAAACTGGACTCGCGGCAGCCGTGCTGAATCATCCCGCCGCCGGAGTCGCGTGGCTCGCCAACAAGATCGCACCGTACGGTGAAGCGTTAAGAGCCGCAGACGTCATTTTGGGCGGCTCCTTCACCCGGCCGACCAGCGTGGTGCGCGGTGATGTGGTGCACGCCGACTATGGCGCTCTCGGCAGCATATCGCTGCGTTTCGTGTGAATCGGCGCCGATGATCGACAGATCGCTTTAACCTAGAGACCGCCCATGGAACTGCCCGTCAATGAATTCAAACGCTCCCTGCGCCAGGGCAAGCCGCAGATTGGATTATGGGTGGGCCTGGCCGACTCGTCTGTTGCCGAGCTTCTGGCCGGCACCGGCTTCGATTGTCTGGTGATCGACGCCGAACATGCGCCCAATGATCCGCGCAGCGTGCTGCCGCAATTGCAGGCGGTAGCACCTTATCCGGTGCATCCCATCGTGCGCCTATTGCACGGGTCGGTGGAACTGATCAAACAGTACCTGGACATCGGCGCGCAGACACTCATTATTCCCATGGTTGAGACTCCGCAGGAGGCGCAGTCTGCGGTCGCAGCGACGCGATATCCGACGCGAGGTGTGCGCGGTGTCGGCAGCGCCTTGGCACGCGCCTCACGCTGGAATCAGATTGATGACTATTTGCGGCGCAGCGACGATGAAATTTGCGTGCTTGTGCAAGTGGAATCCGTCAATGCCATGAAAGAACTCGAGGCGATCGCTGCGGTGGACGGGGTCGATGGAGTGTTCTTCGGGCCCGCTGATCTGGCGGCGTCCATGGGCTTGCTCGGCAAGCCGGCGGATCCGGCGGTTCAAGCAGTCATCCTGGAAGGGATCGTGACGGTGAAAAAAATGGGAAAGGCGGCGGGTACTCTGACCCCGGACCGAGGCCTCGCTCGCAAATACTTGGATCAGGGGGCGCTGTTCGTCGCGGTGGGAGTCGACACATTGATGTTGGTCAAAGCGGCCCGTGAATTGGCGGCAGAGTTCAAGCGGCCAGGGCCGCATGCACCAAGGTGATTTGCTTTTCCGCCTCGGCGAGGATAGCTCCGGAGTCTTCCGACTTCAGACCTACGGTTAAGAATACGCTGATCCCATCGATGGCCACAGTGCGCGGTTCGGGTGCATTCAAGGCCTCGGCGTATATGAGGCTGGCGATCAGCACATCGGCGAGCCCGGCTTCGTGCTTCCAACGACGTTCGTAATCTTGCTGTTCGCCCACGGCTTCGCACATTTCTTCCGCGAAACCCCAGCTCTCGAGTACGGCTTTGCCGATGGAGGCTTGCCAGCCGACCAGCAAATCCAGCCAGGCGCGGTCCGCAGCAAGCCCCGTGCCCTGCGTGGCTGCGCGAGCCATGATGTATAGATTGCCGATTCCATGCAGAAGTCCGGTGAGGAAGGCTTCATCCGCGCTGACTTTGGTGCGCGCGGCCACGACCCGACTGATCGAGGCTACTGCGATGCTCTGATTCCACAGTTCAGTCAAGGGCTGAACAATCGATCGCAGCGACACCTCGTTCTTCATCTGCTGCATTGCATAGGACATTGCCGTGCCGTGAACTATCTGATGTCCGAGACGAGTGATCGCGGAGCGCAGGTCCGTTACGCGCTTGCCAGAAGTGTTAAATGCGGCCGAATTTGCCGTTTGTAATATGCGTGCGGCCAGGCGCGGCTCGGCGCCGACAATGGTGACCACATGTTCGGTGCTGGTGTTGGCGTCCGCGAGTGCAGTGCTGATGCGCACGACTACATCGGGAAAGCAGGGTAAATCGATGCTGCCCTCCGTAACCTCTGCCGCCAGTTTTTGCAGGAACGCGAGCGCCGCAGCGCGTTCCTCCAGCGTCGAGGTAGGACCGCTGGCGGGGACGGACTGGGTACCGGATCGGTAAGTGGGAGGCGCGCCGGGTTCAGACATGGTCGCGGCGGGGAATCTAGAAGGAATAGCCCACGGACACCACCAATGCCTGCGGGGCGAAATCGATGTGGGTGGTGCGAATAACGCCTGCCGTTTCGGCTTTCAAATCGGTGGTCACCTTCGAGAAGGAATAAGACGCATACGCGTGCCAATTTTTCGCGATGTGGTAATTCAAGCCCGCGGTGGCGGCCCAGCCCACCGACGGGGTCAGCGAAATTCTGGTGGGACCGCCGCTGGCGGCGTCGCCCGCCGCGGTCGAATTCCGGTCGTAAAACGTGGTGTAGTTGACGCCGGCGCCGATGTACGGACGCCACTTCGAACCCTCGTCGAAGAACACGTATTCCAGCAGCACGGTCGGCGCGATCCAGCGGGCCGTCGCAATGACCTGTCCGTTATAAGGTACCGACCCGAGAGTTGCAGGCCCCTTGCCGACGGTCTTTTGCAACGGCGGATAGCCCAGCGCCAGTTCCACGTCCCAATGCGGAATGATGGTCCTGACGTATGCCAGGTAGGCCGTCTCGACATTGTTCGCGTCGATGTTGGCGCCTGCCGGCACGAAGGGACCGGACAGATCATCCGCCTTTACGTGATAGAACACGGAGTACAGGCCGAGGCGCGCGCTGTTGTTCGGATCGTCACCGGCCGAGGCCGGCGCCGCGCAAAATACAACCGTGGCGGCCAGCAGAGCGATGCGTGTGCGGACATTGTGTGTGGTCATGGCCGTCCTTTAAAGTTGGCTGAAGAATGCGCGCGCGGCAGCGGCGCAGAAGGGCGCCACGGCCCCGTGATAGCCCTGCACGAGCAGCAGCTGCGCCGCGGCCGGTGAAAGTTCGCCGCCCGCTGGTGATTCGTAGAAGGCCAGCTGCGCCGCCTGGCTTTGCTGGAAGCCGGTCTGAATGGCGGCAAATGGTCCGGCGGGCGTACCGCTCACATCCAACACCGTGATCAAGCCCGCCTGTACCAGCGGATTCCAGAACGCGGCCATGGTCCCGGTATTCACGGAGAAGAACACCGTTGGGTCTTGATCACCGCCGCACAGCAGGGTCGGGGCATTCGGCGCCCAGTCTCCGTTGCGCAAATCATTTTTATTGAGCGCCTGACGCAGCGGCTGCACCGGCACGGTAGCAGCGAGAGGTACGCCGGCACTTGGTATGGGAACGGCCCCGTCGGGATTCGACGCGGCATCCAGGGCGTAAGTTACGCGGTACGAATTATTGATCAGAAAGGGTGAGCCGAATCCGGCCGCAAACAGCGGCGTTTGCGCGGTCGGCGGCAGCGGATAATTGGCACTGCCGGGAACCGACAGCAGCCCCGTCAGTTCCGCAGACAACACGGCATTGCCGGGCACGGTGACCACTGGAGTAGTGCTGTCGAACAATGCCGTCAACGGCAGCAGGCCGGTGGAGAAAATCGTATCGATAGGCGTGGAGCTCGGCAGCAGGGTCTCGATTCCGTTGACGTAGGTGGCGGAATACAGATCGGCCGGGGTGCTGTAGATATTGCCGTAGGCCTTTTGGTAGCTGGTGCCGATCAGGGGAGCGAATACCGTCGAGCCCAGATTCACGTTGCCGAAGAAAATCGCATCGCCAAAGGCCTCCATGGCATAGGGCCCGGACAGGGGGGCGGCTCCGGTGATCACTGCGCCGCTCGCCTCGAGCGCGCGCTGTGTGGCCATGGCCACATGACCGCCCTCGGAGTAACCGGTGATAAACAGCTTGCCGCCGTCACTGGTTGCGGAACTGAATGTCTTGGGCAGGGCGGTGCGAGCCGCGGTCAAGATATCGATCATTTCGCCCGACTGCTGCTCGGCATTGAGGAAGGGGTGGTAGCCCAGGGTGGAGATGTCATAGCCGGCATAATTCGGCGCCACCACAATGTAGCCCTGCGCGGCGAACATGGCAGCGATCAGCACCCCCTCACTGTTGGACGTGTTGGTGACATCGGCGATGTTGAGAGTCTTGTCGGGGTTCGTGCCGTGCGCGTAAAGCACCATGGGACGCGCGCCGGAACAGCCCGATGCGGCGCCCGTCGGCACCATCAGTGCGCCGGAAGACTCGGTGGCTTCACCCGCGCCGCCGACAGTCCAGAATTTGATGTAGTAAAAATCGACACCGCAATTTGGTGCGCCGGTGATTTGTAATAATTGTGCACCCGTGGCGGTGCCGGCCAACTCCGCCTGGAAGGTGCCGGCATCAAGCGACGCGATTCGAAATGGTGGATCCACGGCCAGCGTGCCGTGCGCCGTGGAAGTGGCGACCATGGCCGACTGACTGCTCGATCCGCATGCGCCGAGCATTGCGGCACAGGAGGCCACACTTACAAGCAACAATAATTTATACATGGCGACTCCCTGCTGCATGTCCGCAAATTGACCAACTCCTGCGCGTCCGGTCCGCCGTTATTGTTGTATTTGCCGGAAGGCGACCGCAGCGAATTCTACGCCAACGCTGACCAACGGGCATCCCCTTGACGGAGGACCGCTAAGTGGCTACGCAGCGCTCGCGATCGCTGCGTCACGCGCGCATAGCTGACCGGTCCTGGCCCACACTCAGTTTGCGGGGCAGGGCGTCGGAGCGCCCGGCCAGCCAAGCGTGGATCTGACTGACGATTGCGAGAGCGATGCCTTCCGGAGTCACGGCACCGATGTCGATGCCCACCGGACCATGAAGTCTGAATGCCAACGGTTCCGCCAATGGTCCCAATTCTTGGCTAAGCCGGGCGCGCCGCACCTCGGGGCCCAGTAGTCCGACATAGGCGGGCGCGCCGGCCTGCGCCAATTCACGCAGGTACGCCGCGTCGGAGTGCAAATGATGGCTCATCACCACGGCAGCATGGCAGCGCTCCAGGGCCACGGCCGAACTGAGCAAGGACGGATCGCACAGCTTCACCTCGGCGCCACGGAAGTTCGCCGCTTGCACGTAGGCGGGACGATGGTCGACGACCGACACCCGCCAACCCAGCGCGCGCGCGGCGCTTACCACAGACTGCGCGTCTGGACCCGCTCCGCAAATAAGCAGATGTGGAGGCGGGGCGAGGAATTGTACAAAAGCGCGTGAACGCCGTCCGCCGTCATCCCAATCCAGTCCGCGCGATGCTCCATCCGCCAGAGATTGCGCGGCGGCATTGGCCAGCAAGGATGAAAGCGGTGGTCCGGCAAGGTAGGTGCCGAGGGGGACAGCAGCAGATTCATGCACCGCCACCAACGACGCCGATTGTCCCGACTGGCCGGCGCGTCCGGCCGCCGCCAGCGCGTTCGCCGCAGTACTGCCGGCACCCGCAGGCTCGAGCAGCACGCGCATTGCGCCTTCGCATCCCGCTCCAATGCCGAATAGCACGTCGTCGGGGCCGCGCATGTCGTACTCGAGGGCACGCGGCACGCCGCTGTCCAGTACCTCGTGCGCATGTAGCATGAGATCCGCCTCCAAGCAGCCGCCGGTGAGCAGTCCCAAGTAGCTGCCGTCGGCCATGATGAGCATGCGCGCGCCGGGTTTGCGATAGGTGGAACCGGCTGTCGCCACCACGGTGGCAAGAATACGCGGGCTCGGCGTCGCGGGGGCGCGCTCCAAGAGCAATTCGAGACTGGTGTCCAAGCGGACGGCGAGGCGGTCGGTGGGCATGTGCGGCATTGTTTCACAGCGCTATACTGCTTGCACTCATGGACAACAAGCCAAAAGTCGATTTCAGAACGGGCGTGCCGGTCGGCGCCATACCGGACGGTGGCACGCTGCTCGGCAGTGTCGGCGAAGATGACGTAGTCCTGATCCGGCGCGGCGACGAATTATTTGCCGTCGGTGCCTACTGTTCTCATTACCACGGTCCGCTCTCGCAGGGTCTGGTCGTCGGCGACACCCTGCGCTGCCCATTGCACCACGCCTGTTTCAGTCTTCGCAGCGGCGAGGCGCTGCGTGCCCCTGCTCTCGATCCCATTGCCTGCTGGCGCGTCGAACGCAGCGGCGACACGGTGATGGTGCGGGAGAAAGCCGTCGCCATCGCAGCCGACTCGGCCATCTCCCGCACCGTGACGGCGCCGCGTATGCCGGCAGCACCACGCACGTCGCCCGCGCTGCACTCGATCGTAATTGTCGGCGGCGGCGCCGCGGGACTCGCCGCCGCGGCCGCCTTGCGGCGTCACGGCTATCAAGGGGCGCTGACCATGTTCAGCGCCGATGACTCTCCACCCTGCGATCGCCCGAATCTCTCCAAGGATTTCCTGACGGGGACCGCGCCTGCCGAGTGGATTCCGCTGCGCACGCCGGAGTTCTATGTCGAGCAGCGGATCGATCTCATTCTAAATTCTGAAGTGACGGCCCTCGACACATCCCAACGTCAAGTGCAGGTCGCGGGCCGCAAGCAATACCCCTACGACTCGCTGCTGCTGGCGACCGGCGCCGCACCGGTGCGGCTGGAGATTCCGGGCGCCGCGGATGTGCAACTCTGCTACCTGCGCACCTTCGCCGATAGCCGGGCCATTCTTGTCAAAGCAGCGAACGCGCAGCGCGTCGTCGTCGTCGGTGCCAGCTTCATCGGCCTTGAGGTTGCCGCGTCGCTGCGCAGGCGCGGCATCGACGTGCATGTGGTAGGTCCCGAGACGGTGCCTATGGCGCGCGTGCTCGGGGAACCGGCGGGAAGATTCATCCAAGAACTTCACGAGTCACAGGGAGTGCGATTTCATCTCGGCAATTCCGTAAAGCAAGTGAATGGCCGTCAAATTACCTTGAGCGACGGCACTGCTGTCGATGCGGATTTTCTGGTCGTCGGCGTTGGAGTGCGGCCTTCGATTGCGCTCGCTGAAAGATCTGGTCTCGGCATCGATCGTGGCGTGTCGGTGAACGAGTATATGCAGACCAGCGCGCCTGGTGTATTCGCTGCCGGCGATATTGCGCGCTGGCCCGATCCGCATTCCGGTGAGCGCATCCGAGTGGAACATTGGGTGGTCGCCGAGCGGCAAGGGCAGGTGGCGGCGATGAACATGCTGGGCCTGGGCGAGAAATTCGACGCCGTGCCGTTCTTTTGGAGTCAGCATTACGACCTCACGGTCAATTATGTGGGGCATGCCGAGCGCTGGGATTCTGCTGAGGTAGCGGGCACGTTCGCCGCCCGGGATTTCAGCATCTCCTATCGACGCGCCGATCGCCTGCTGGCTCTGGCCAGTGTCGGCCGCGATTTGCAGAGTCTCAAGGCCGAACTCGCGATGGAGTCGGCTTAAGTTCCCTGTCCTACGTCGGATTGTGCGCCGCATACCAGTTGCCTTGCCCGGCATGCAACATACTTCGGGCATATCTCTAATTCCCGACCGTATTATGTCGAATAGCCACGTAGGTGCATCCTGCAACAGGACTGCAGGATAAATGACGAATCGAGGATGGATTCGCACGCGGCTCATCCCAAGACCGTCTTGGTGGGCGGCCTGCGCCCTGCCGATTCTCATCGGCTTGGTGCTGGCCCTCTATAGTCTGCGGCATTGGCAGGATCGTGCTGCAACGCTGCAGCAGCAGAACCTTACGCTGCAACTTCAACAGCTGGCGAATGCCGTGATGAGGGACTCGGACCAACTGGCCGGGCGCGCCGGCGCCTTGGCGCAGTCCGAGCAGATCATGCAGCTCGCTCAGGAAACGGTGGGCGCGCCGTTGGACCGTGCATCGCTCATCGGCTTGACTCAACGCGCCGTGGACAATGTAGTGGTGCTGTCGGCGTCGCAGGCCGTGCGATTCAGTGCGAGCATCGTCGGCGATCGGCTGACCGACGGGCCGCCGGCGCCCGGAATGATGCAATTTCTTCAGAAGGTGGCGGCAACCGATGCCACCGCGATGCTCGGCTTCAGCGATGGTCGATGGATCGCCGCGCAGCCGATCATGTCGCGCGCGCCACCGTCCGCGATTGTCGGCTGGGTGGTGGTGGCGCGCGCACCCGTGAGTGCGCCGCCGGTAGTCGCCGTACGCGGCGAGCAGCCAAAAACAGTTGAAAAAATGAACTCTGGAAATTTCTCCGTCAGCACGCATCCGGCACGCGATAATTCGGCCGGCTATGCCGAGCTCCGCGACGCGAGCGGCCGGACGCTCTGGCGGTTTCCTCTAAACGTTGCCGCGCCGGGCGCGGCAGGCGACGCCGGACGTGGCATGGGCATCGACTTGGGCTACGCCTTCGCGGCTTTGAGTGCCGCTGTCGCCATCGCGATGATCGCTCTGCTCGCGTTCAGGCGCTGCGTTCGCCTGCAGAAATCCGTCGATGGACGCTACAAAGCCATCATCGATCAAGCCAACGATGGGATCGTCATCGTCGATGCCAAAACGCAAGCCGTGCTGTACACCAATCCTGCGTTCGGAGAGCAGCTGGGCTACACGAGCGGAGAAGCGCTGGCGCTGAAGCTGCCCGACATTTTTGCGGACGGCATCACAGCAGACGTGAATTCGCAGCTGGCGGCCAATATGCAACTTCGCTGCAAGAACGGCACCTTCATCGACATGGAGGTCCGCTGTAACGCACTCGCCGTCGAGGGACGAGAGGTACTGGCATACATCACGCACGACGTGTCGCTGCGCCGGAAAGTCGAAGAACAGCTCATAGAGAACAAGAATCGTCTCGATCGCATGGCGCATCATGATCAGCTGACCGGGCTGCCGAACCGCCACTACCTGGCCGCGTTTCTACCCGACGCCATTGCTGCGGCGAAGGCGACCAGCACCATGCTGGGCGTGGTGTTTCTGGATCTGGATCGGTTCAAGCACATCAATGACACGCGCGGCCACGAAACCGGCGATAAATTACTTCAGGAAGTGGCGACCCGGCTGCGAGCCGTCGTGCGCGATTCCGATGTCGTCATTCGCATGGGGGGCGATGAATTCGTGGTCGTGTTTCGCGACGTCGAGTCCTATGACGAGATAACCCAGGGAGCGGGCCGAATTATCGAAACCCTGAACCGGCCCATCATCATTGATCAACATCCCCTGCAGACCACCGGCAGTGTCGGCGTCAGTCTGTTCCCGCGCGACGGCTCGACCATGGTTGAACTGCTCAAGCATTCCGATACCGCGATGTATCAGGCGAAGGATCGCGGCCGCAACAATGTGCAAATGTTCAGCCAGGTCATGAACCGCAAGCTCAAAGCCCGCGTGGCCGTCGAGGCTTCGTTGCGGGAGGCGCTGCGGCTCAAACAATTGGATGTGCACTATCAGCCCTTCATCAATCTGCAGACGCGCAAGGTCGTGGGGCTCGAGGCCCTCATCCGTTGGTGCCATCCCGTGCATGGGATGATTCCCGCCGATCAGTTCATTCCGGTCGCCGAGGAGACCGGGCTGATCGTTCCCATGGGCAACTTCGTGCTGCATAGAGCGCTGCAAAACATGAGTGCGTGGCGCAAGGCTGGAGTCCCCCTCGTACCGATGTCGTTAAATGTCGCGCCGGCGCAGCTGCAGCGCGGTGAGCTGCAGTCGACAATCGCCACTTTGCTCAAGAGCCACGGATTTCGGCCGCAGCTCCTGCAGTTGGAAATGACGGAACGGGCGATGTTCGACTCGCACGCCCCAGCGGCGGAGAACCGCCAGGACACGATGGCGCGACTGCGCGATCTCGGCATAAAGATCGCCATCGACGATTTTGGCACGGGATACTCGAGCTTGAGTTATCTCAAACATTGGCGGGTGGATTCGTTGAAGATCGACCGCAGCTTCGTCCGCGACTTGGTCACCGATTCCAGCGACCTTGCCATCGTGAGCGCCATCATCGCGATTGCGCGGCATCTGCATATTCAGGTTATCGCCGAGGGGATCGAGGCCTATCAGCAGGTGGAGATCTTGCGGCGGCTGGGCTGTACCGTGGGTCAGGGCTTCCTATTCGCGCGTCCGATGCCGGCCGATCAATGCTTGGAATTGCTCGGCGACAATGTCGAGACCGAGAAATCGGACGACGAAGATATGTTGGCCATATTCAGCGCCGGCCGCGGCTAGATTCGCGAC
This sequence comes from Gammaproteobacteria bacterium, assembly GCA_040002315.1. GTDB lineage: Bacteria > Pseudomonadota > Gammaproteobacteria > Steroidobacterales > Steroidobacteraceae > Bog-1198. Next base: position 22,561 of record JBDUEQ010000022.1, on the reverse strand, counting down.
GGATCGATCAGAAGGGTGTGAGGCGATCGACGGCTTTCATGATCAGCGCCGGTGAATCCGCCGTATCCGCCTCAGCCTTCGGCATGGGCCAGGCTTTTGTCAGCCGCATTGAAATGACGCGATTGGGATACAGGGTTATTAAGTTGCCGGTCGATCCGCGCATCGTCGGGACATAGATTCGGCGGCCGCTACGCCCTACATAAGGATAGTAATGAAAGCCCATTTTGTAGAGCATCTCCTGATCGTCGCCGGCCGGCGGCAGACGTCGTTCCGCTGACATATCGGAATTCTGCCGAATCGTGTTCTCGGTGGAGAACAATGCGGCGGTGAGATTGGCATCGAGAATCTGGCGCCCGCCATGCGCGCCGCGGTCTTGATAAAGTGTCGCGATCTTGGCGAGATCGTCGATAGTTGGGTAGTAACCGGCGCAGAGCCACGCCAAGCCATCCTTTCCGCCGGCCTCACGGGTCCTGACGATGGGGGCATGATGAATGCCGATAGGGCCAAATACCTCGTTGCGCAACATGTCCCATATGTCTGCGTCCGGGCCTCTGACCGACTTCAAAAACCCTTCAAGCGCTGCACCCAGCAGATAGAAATCGTGATCCCGATAGCGCATCACGGTTCCTGGATCCCAAGGATAGGGGGCGTTATGCGCATCGATCTCGCGAAGCTTGTCGGCCTGTGAGCGGGCGAGGTACCACTCGTCGTAGTGCGGATCGACGTAGCCGTCGTAGACATCATTCGGATTAGTGTGCAGCGTGCCGGCGCCCCCCATGCCGGTGGCCATGTCGGCGGCGTCGATGAAGCGGACTCGCCCATACTTCGGGTCGGCGACCCGTACATAGTCGCCGATTTTCAAATCGAGCACGAACGGTCCATATACCTGCGCCAAGCGCAGCAACGCCAGGGGGACCCCGATGCTCTTCAATATGGAGCGAGGGCCGAAACGCATTTCGAGGGGGTAGGGGTACGCGCCGTAGGGAGTCGCCGAATCGCTGTAGTAAATAGTCCCGTCTCGCACGATCGCCGTGAGCACCACCCATTGCGACGCCAGCGGCGCGCCGAACCCGTCAAGCACTCCGGGCGGCGCGCTCTTGATCAATTCGCTCCAGGGACGCGCCGGCATGCGGTCGGCGAGTTCGGCCGCAGCCGCGGCACGCTGCGCTTCGCCATCGCCGCCCGCAGCAGGTTCCAGCACCGCGCGGGCCGATCCCCAGGCGACAAAATGCTGGGGGATGAGATAGGGAGTCGTCTGCTGTATAAACTGGAATCGCAGGCCGCTCACCGCGCCATGCCGGTATAGAAACGTCGCCAAGCCTTGATGTGCATGATTTTCGGTGTCGTTCACCAGCATCAAGGGAAACGCGGCGCGCGACCACTCGCCGTCTCCCTTTTCTTTCCACACTCGGCCAAACTGCGGAATCACCCGCCAGTAGCTTGCCACCTTCGCCGGAGTGGTCTCTTTCACCATTTCGCCACGGTCGATGGGCACGAGGATGGCGCCCATGCTGAAGAATCCGAGCCGCACGCCGGGGAACAAACGTGCATCTCTGCCGTCGATTACCGGCTTGCCCAGCACCGGCAGCGTCTGCATGGCGCTTTGCGCTATTTTAATCGTGCCCGAGAAGGGTTCGGCGGTGCCCGCATCCTGCGGCGGTAGGTAGGCGGCGTTGTCGACCGGCGCTGCTAGAGTTCGATCCGAATGCAGCAGGGTCGCGGGCAGCAGCTTGCCGGGCGGGCCGGCCCACGCCGTGCCGCCGGCTCCGGCAATTGCCAACACCAGCCCCACAACGACGCTCTTGCGGCGTATCGACATGTAGTTCCCCTGTAGCGCCAAAGGCGTTGCCCCTGCTGATTGTGACAACATCGGTCCGCCGACTCAATCGATCAAACACCCGATCGCGTGGGATGTGCCGTGCCCATTCGCCTCGTCGTCTTGCAGCCGGGCATCGACTTGAGTCCGTGATAGCATCATGACTGCGCGGTACCAGCGCGTATATCCAAGGCGAAGGGCAACGAGTGAGCTGGCGAGGTTGGGGAGCATTTGCGGCGCTCGGCATCATCTGGGGCGTGCCGTACTTTTTTATCAAACTCTCGGTGCAGGAACTCTCGCCAGTGGTGGTGGCATTCGGGAGGGTGCTTCTCGGCGCCGTCATCCTGTTGCCGATTGCCTGGCGACGTGACGCCCTTCGACCTTTAAGCACGCACAAGGCGGCGATCTGCGCCTTCGCAATGGCCGAGTTCGTCATTCCTTTTTCGCTGATCTCCTACGGCGAGCGCTGGATTGACTCTTCGGTCACCGGCATTCTCATTGCCATGGTGCCGCTATCCATCGCCTTGATTCAGCGATTCTTCGGTGTTCACGAGCGCTTGGCGACAGGGCGCATTGTGGGCCTCGCACTGGGTTTCATCGGCGTCGCATCCCTGGTCGGATTCGGCACTATTTCAGGTCCATTGGGTTGGGCCGGAGTGGCCTGCATGCTCATCGCCACCCTAGGCTATGCCATCGGCCCGCTCATCATTCAGCGCCACTTAGGCGGGCTCGATCCTTTTGGTCCACTGGCCGCGAGTCTGCTGGTCGCGAGCCTGGTGTTGTGCATTCCGGCCTTGCTGGCTTTTCCGACGCACATGCCGTCGGCGGTGGTCGTGGCATCGATGGCAATGCTGGGTGTGGTGTGCACGGCCGTGGCGATGCTGTTGATGTTCTATCTCGTCGGTCATGCCGGCGCCTCGCGCGCCGCAGTAATTACCTATATCAATCCCGCCGTGGCCGCCCTGCTCGGTGTGTGGTTGCTGAACGAACACTTGGGATTAGGCGGAATCCTCGCCTTCGTGCTGATTCTACTCGGCTCGTGGCTCGCGACGCGGGGTAGCCGGGTGCCGCATGGCGCGGCAGAAGCGGCAGTTTAAGCTGGGCTCCCCACGGGGTGCAGCGCGTCGGCGCCGAAAGGCGCGGGTGCCTTGATATGATTGATCATGTTAAGAGTCGTCCCTAGGGCCACATGCACTCTATGATGCCACACAAAATCTCCGTCACTCCGCTATGGATGGACGGTGCGGCCATGCCGCGTGGGTACGACCAACCTCTGCCGGCGCAGGTCGATGTACTTATAATCGGCGCGGGCTACACCGGCCTTGCCGCCGCGCATGAAACGGCGGCGGCGGGTCGATCGACGCTGGTGCTCGATGCCGGTCCAATCGGCACGGGATGCTCCAGCCGCAATGGGGGTCAGGTCGCCTACAGCGTCAAACCAACCTATGAAGAGCTGAAGGCCAAGCACGGCGGGGCCCTGGCCTTCCGAATATGTCGCGAGGGCCTCGACGCCGTGGCATACCTGCGCTCGTTGGCTGCGCAGATCGACTGCGCATGGCGCAAGGATGGGGGATTCTGCGGTGCGCATACGCCGAGGCACTTCGGGAAAATGGTGCAAGAGGCCGAGAATCAACCGCGCGGCCTCGAGCAGCGGATCAGCATCGTTCCCAAGGCTCGGCAACATGAAGAGATCGCCAGCGATTTCTACCACGGCGGCAGCGTGTATCACGATGACGCGTCGATCGATCCCACGCGCATGCTGCTGGCGCTGTTGCAGCGAGCACAAAGCGGCGGAGCTATGGTCGCGGATCGCTGCCCCGTCACCGCCGTGCAATCCTCGGCCGACGGCTTTGAGGTGTTGACTTCGCGCGGCACCATTCGAGCACGGCAAGTCCTGCTCGCGACCAACGGCTATTCTGGGCCACTGTCGCCCTGGCATCGCCGCCGCGTCATTCCCATCGGCAGTTACCAGATCGCTACCGAACCACTGGGCGCCGATCGCATCCGCTCGCTGATACCGCACGGGCGAAACATGGCCGATTCGCGGCGTGTCGTCGTCTACTTCAGACCCTCGTCGGACGGCGAGCGCATCATCTTTGGCGGCCGGGCCGCGCTGGCTGAGAAAGATCCGCTGGCCTGCGTGCCGCGCTTGCGGCAGATGATGGACAGGATATTCCCGCAACTTCAATCAGTGCGTGTCACTCACGCCTGGGTGGGATGGGTGGCGTATACTTTTGATACGCTGCCGCACCTCGGGCGACACGAGGACATGTACTACTGCATGGGCTATTGCGGTCAGGGCGTACCGATGGCGCCGTACTTCGGCAGACGCATCGCGCAGCAAATGCTGGGGCTTAAGGAGGGGTGTACCGCGCTCGACGAATTGGAGTTTCCATCGCGCCCGTATTACCACGGCAAGCCGTGGTTTCTTGCGCCGTCGGTGTTTGCCTACCGCATGATCGATGCCATCGGCCTTTAGGAAGCAATCTCGTGTCGCATAGGCTTTTGGATCGCAGCAGCTATGCCGGATTGCCGGAACGTTTCTACGCGAGAATCAATCCCACGCCGGTGGCGAAACCCCGGCTGCTGAAATTCAATCCGGCGCTTGGCGCCGAGTTGCGGCTCGACGTGAGCGATCTGGATGCTGAAGCGCTTGCGGGCCTGTTCTCCGGCAATGTCATTGCACCGGGTCTGGAACCCATCGCGATGGCGTACGCGGGTCATCAATTTGGCCAGTTCGTACCGCAGCTCGGCGACGGCCGCGCCATCCTCTTGGGCGAGGCCACCGACATCGCCGGCATACGTCGCGACATTCAATTGAAGGGCTCCGGTCGAACGCCTTATTCGCGTGGCGGCGATGGACGCGCGGCTCTCGGTCCCGTGCTGCGCGAGTATCTGGTGAGCGAGGCCATGCATGCTCTCGGCATTCCCACGACCCGCGCTCTGGCCGCCGTCAGTAGCGGGGAATCCGTTTTCCGGGAGCAGGGCGCGCTGCCGGGGGCCATTGTGACCCGCGTGGCTGCAAGCCTCGTGCGTGTGGGTACGTTTCAGTACTTTGCCGCGCGGGATGACCTTGAAGCTGTTCGTATACTCGCCGACTATGTGATCGGGCGTCATTATCCGCGGGCGCAAGGCGCGGAAAAGCCGTATCTCGAGCTGCTGCGCGCCGTCACCAATGCGCAGGCATCGCTGATTGCGAATTGGATGAACGTGGGCTTCATTCACGGCGTCATGAACACCGATAACATGGCCGTGTCCGGCGAGACCATCGATTTCGGCCCGTGCGCTTTCATGGACTCCTACGATTCGGCGGCGGTGTTCAGTTCGATCGACCGGCACGGCCGCTATGCCTTCGGCAATCAACCGCAGGCCGGCGTCTGGAATCTCGCACGCCTCGCGGAGACTTTGCTGTCCCTCATCGACGATGACGGGGAACGCGCCGTGGGGCTTGCCACCGAAGTCATATCGACGTTCGCTGAAAAATTCTCCTCTGCGCGGCTCGCCGGATTGCGCCGCAAGCTTGGGCTGTCGGTGCCGGAGGGCGGTGATTCGGCGCTGGCCGACGCATTGCTCGATGTCATGCAGCGCAATCAGGCGGATCTCACCCTGACTTTTCGTGGCCTGTGCGACGCCGCCGAGTCGGGAGCGGCGGACGTGCGGCTACGTGCACTATTTACGAATCCGCGGGAGTACGAGGAGTGGGCGGCTGGATGGAGGGCGCGCCTCGCGCGCGAACCTGGGAGCCCGCGCGAACGCGCCGCGGCTATGCGCTTGGCCAACCCAGCAGTTATCCCGCGCAATCATCGAATCGAACAGGCGATCGAGGCCGCGGTTGAATCTGATGATTTCGCGCCCTTCGAAAAGCTGTCGACCGTGTTGTCGCATCCTTACCAGCCGCTCGAGGGTTTCGAACCCTATGCCGAGCCTCCGCAACCAAACGAGCGCGTCTTGCAAACCTTTTGCGGAACCTGAGCCGATTGAGCGCAGCGCTATTGACCGCAACCGCTGTTTAGGCGGCCTGGCGCGCGGCGAAGCCAAGACGCGCGCGCGTTTCTTGCGCGCTGAGCACTCGCACTCCCAGCAATTCAATGATTGCACGCGCGCGGGCGACCAATTGAGCGTTGGTCGCGGCTACACCCTTGTCCAGGTAGAGATTGTCCTCTAGACCGACGCGGACATTGCCGCCGAGCAACACCGCCTGCGCCACCATGGGCATCTGCAAGCGGCCCAGGCCGAAGGCGGACCAAAGCGATCCCGGCGGCAGCGCATCGCGCATCGCCAGCATCGCCTCGGAAGTCGCGGGCGCGCCGTACTTGATCCCAAGGCATAGCTGAAATAGCGCGGGCTGATTGATCAGTCCCTCCTTGAGTAGCTGCTTGGCGAGTTCGATGTGGCCGAGTTCGAACACCTCGAGCTCCGGGCGCACGTTTGCCTTTTTGTACTGGCGCGCCATGGTGCGCAAAAACCCCGGGGTGGTGCCGTAGATCAGCTCATCGAAATTCAGTGAGCCGCAATCCAGGCTGCCGATCTCCGGCAGCAAGTCGAGTATGTGCACCATCCGTTCCTGCGGACCCACGAAGTCCGTCCCAGCATGGAACTCGAGCGGTGCGTGTTCCGGCCCCAACATCAGGTCTCCACCCATACCGCCTGTCAAGTTTAGAATCACGTCGCGATTCTCACCTCTGATTCGCTTTACGACCTCGCGGAACAGCTTGGGATCGCGGCTAGCGAGGCCGGATTGCGGATCGCGAACGTGCAGATGCACGATGGCGGCACCCGCTGCATGCGCCTCGAGTGCTGAGGCGGCGATCTGTAAAGGGGTGACCGGCACGTGCGGGTTCTTGCGCGCGGAGTCCGCGGAGCCCGTCACCGCACAGGTGATAAAGGCCTCAGGCGCCAGCATGGAACCCTGCCGTATCCCGCCGGAATGCTAAATCTGACGGGCAAAGCCGTAATCTACATGCAAACATATCGGATTTTCCATGCAATTAACTGGGCTGCGAGCCGGTCTTATCCCAGAGAGCGTACAACAGATGACCTTAATCCTATTAGTGTTTTTGGGCGATGTGCGCGAGCATGTCTTTTTCATCGAACTCCTGGACGGCGGCGCTCGGGCATATTCATATACCTTCGGGTGAGGTCAGTCATGTCAGGCAAGAAAACTGCGACGAATAACGCGCACGCCGCTCCGGAAGTGAACCGGCGCACCTTCATTGCGAGTATCTGCGCGGCAGCGGCCGGTGCCGCGGCGATCGACGCGGCGGGTCACAGAGCTTGGGCGGCGACATTGTCGGCGCCGCCGGCTCAGGATGTATCCATCGAAAATTTTTCACCGGCCGGCAAAAGCCTCGGCATCGTAAGAGTCCCCAAAATCGTGAAGAGCGACCCCGAATGGCGCGCTCAATTATCACCGGCTGCGTTCACGGTCACGCGCCAGGAGGGCACCGAGCTCGCCTTCTCGGGCGAATATGACCGCAATCACGCGGACGGTATTTATCGTTGCGTGTGCTGCGACACGGCTCTCTACGATTCGAAGGCTAAATTTGATTCGGGCACGGGTTGGCCGAGTTATTGGCAGCCCATATCGCCACACAATATTGCAAAACTATCCGACACCAGTTTGTGGATGCGGCGCGACGCCATTGCATGCCGCCGCTGCGACGCTCACTTAGGTCATGTGTTCGACGACGGGCCCAAGCCCACCGGCTTGCGCTACTGCATGAACTCGGTCGCGCTGCATTTCATTGCTCACGCCTGACCAATTGACGGAGTATCCATGTCATTCCTAAAATCTCTAACTCCCGGACGTCTTGCCGCCTTTTTCGCGTTCGGCATCGTGGGCGTGGCCATTTGGCGCACACCCCTGATGGGAGCGGAGGCGCCGGTCGTCATCGCGCCGCCCGCCATCGACAATACGAAAGCGGCGGGCGCGCCTCAGACCGCGGTGCTGGCGGGCGGCTGCTTTTGGGGGGTGCAAGGCGTATTCGAACACGTTCGAGGCGTCAAGAAGGTGATCGCGGGCTATGCGGGCGGCGATCGATCGACCGCGCAATATGAGACGGTGAGCTCGGGGACTACCGGCCACGCGGAATCGGTGAAGATTACCTTTGACCCCGCGGAGATTTCCTACGGGCAGATTCTGCAAATTGCATTTTCGGTGGTGCACGACCCGACGCGGCTCAATCGGCAAGGGCCCGATGTCGGCACTCAGTACCGTTCCGCTGTGTTCTATGCCGATGATCGCCAGAAGCAGATCGCCGAGGCGTACATCAGCCAATTGGAGAAATCTCGGGCATACGCGCGGCCGATCGTCACCCGGCTGGATCCTTTGAAGGGGTTCTACGCGGCGGAGGACTACCACCAGGATTACCTAATTCACAATCCTGATGCACCTTATATCGCCATGTGGGACCGTCCCAAGGTCGAGAACTTCAAACGGCTGTTTCCGGAGTTGTACAGCGAACGCCCGGTAATGGCGCGCTACTGAGGAAGCATGTCATGAACGCTGCGGGCGCCGTCGACGGGCTACAGATACTGCCCACACAGCATACGGTGGCCGATATACTGCGGCGTGTGCAGACATTGGCGCGTGCCCGCGGACTCACGGTGTTCGCGCAAATTGACTTCAGCGGTGACGCGGAGCGCTCCGGGCTCGAACTGCGTCCAATGGGTTTGGTGATTTTGGGCAACCCAAAGGGCGGCACCCCGCTGATGGTTGCGGCGCCCACGGTGGCGATCGACCTCCCGCTCAAGATCCTGACCTGGCATGACGCGCAGGGCCAAACCTGGTTGGCCTATAACAAGCCCGAGTATCTGCAGGCACGGCATGGATTCCCGGCTGAACTCATAAAAAATATCGCTACGCTGAGTGCCTTGGCAGAGGCCGCTGCCGCACTGGATCCGTGACCGGTAACTTCGCGAGCATTCCCACGTTGGTTCGCGCCCATGCGAAGAGCCGCCCCGATCAGGCGGCGCTGATTCAAGACGGGCAAACGATCAACTATTCCCAGCTGGATGCGATGGCCGATCGGGTGGCCGCCGCACTGCAACGCGACGGCGTGAAGCCGGGCGACTTGATAGCAATCTGCGCGGCCACCAGCATCGACTATGTGGGCATTTTCCTGGGTGCCCTGCGAGCCGGCGCGGGTGTGGCGCCGCTGCCGGAATCCTTCGGTCCTCGATCGGTGGCGGCGATGATTGCCGATGCGCGCGTCAGCAAGGTATTCCTCGATCGGGCGATGGCGGATGCCCTAACAGAGGTGGCCCAGCCTGCAGTCGCACCCCTTCTGATCGATGAGGAGGGGCCTGCCGGCCTTAAAGCCTGGATCGCAGAAGCCGCCGCGGTCCCCGCCGCGGTGGACATCCAACCCGATTGGCTGTTCAACGTCATTTACTCGTCCGGAACCACCGGCAACCCTAAGGGCATCGTGCAGTCGCATGTGTTTCGCTGGTCGAACGTGCAGCGGGCGGCCAGGCACGGCTATGGCCCTACATCGGTAACTCTCCTGTCCACGCCCTTGTATTCGAACACCACGCTGGCGACGCTGGTCGGCGCCTTGGGCATGGGTGGCACCACGGTGCTGATGGGAAGATTCAATACCGAAGACTATCTAGCGTTGGCGCAGAGGTGTGGCGCGACGCATACCATGCTGGTGCCGGTGCAATATCAGCGGCTGTTGGCCAGCGAGAGTTTCGACCGCACCGATCTGTCCTCATTCGAAATGAAGTTCTCGACGGGTGCGCCCTTTCCCAAGGAATTGAAGGAACAGGTATTGCAGCGTTGGCCGGGCGGCTTGGTTGAGATTTACGGGATGACAGAAGGCGGCGCTACCTGCGTGCTGGAGGCGCATAAGTTCGCGAACAAGCTGCACACGGTGGGTACGCCGTTGCCCGGCCACGATCTGCGCGTGATCGACGCCGCGGACTGCGAGCTCGCCGCCGGCGAGCCCGGGGAGATTGTCGGACACTCGCCCGCGATCATGACCGGCTACCTCAACCAACCGGCGAAGACTCGTGATGCGGAGTGGCACGACGCGAATGGAAGGCGGTTTATCCGCACCGGTGACATTGGCCGGATCGATAGCGACGGATTTGTGATGCTGCTGGATCGCAAGAAAGATTTGATCATCTCAGGCGGCTTCAATATCTATCCCAGCGACTTGGAGGCCGTGCTACGCGACCACGCCGACGTGGATGAGGCGGCAGTATTCGGAGTTCCGTCGTCTCGATGGGGTGAAACCCCGGTGGCGTGCGTCGTGCTCAAAGCGTGTGTCATGGCGGACGCGGCCGCGTTGACTCTCTGGGCAAACGAGCGATTGGGCAAGATGCAAGGAATCAGCGCTGTGAAAATCGTGGCCAGCCTGCCGCGCAATGCAGCCGGCAAGGTGTTGAAACGCGAACTTCGCGATGCATTCGTCTAGGGTGGAACGTCGCTGACGGCGGGGATTCCTTCGCGAATATCCGCCGAGAACGAGCTGCTGAGATCAGCTTTTTTGGCGCGTTCGGTGATGCGCCCGAGTGCGCGTAATTCCGCCAGGGAGAAGCGATTGTCGAGACCGCCGACGCGATAGACATACTCGGGGATATAGCCCGATAAGACCAATCGATAATCCAACGGTAGATAGCCAATGATGTGCTTCATCATGTGGTAGACCAATGTGGTGCAATTGACGGTAATAGTGTTGTAAAAGCGCGGCTTTTTCACCAGCGAATTCGCCTGGTCGATGTAGCTCAAGAACAGGGCGCGGATCTCGGGCACGGGCATGTGAATGCGATATAAGTAATCGTCCTCGCCGCGAACGTTGGTTCGGACGCGGACTACATCGCGTTCGTCGGCGGCGAGGATGCTGAGCTCGAATTCCTTAAAGAACCCGCCGATCTCAGAGAAGCTTTCATGCTTCTCGCGGCGAATTTCCACCGAAAATACCACGTGCGCGCCGTCGTCGAAGCCGAACGATATCAAAAGGTGCGCAATTGCCGCTCCGCTCCAATACGACATGATCATGTCGAGCGAATTCAAACGATCGAGATCGTAGTCCCGTGTTTCCCATCGTTGGGTGTAATCGGTATTGCTCCGCCATTCGAAATTTCGCACATTGTGCAGGGTGACGCGCTCGCCGTCGAACGTGCCGGTGGTCATTTGCGCCACATCGTCGGCCCAGATGCGATCGTTCGATGGGGCTATTCGCTGCCACCAAATCAGCAGGCCGCCGAAGACCACTGCGAATGCCGCGAGTGCAAGCGCGGTGCGCCCCTGCCATAAAGCCACCAGCAATGCGAGACTGAATCCCGCCCACAGGAACACACTCAAGGTCTTCAGCGCCTGGCCACCCGGTGCCTGGTACCACAGCGCGAGTGCGCCCCAGATCGCGGCAAGCCCCACGACGAGGCTCCCCAACAATGTGACCGTGAGCCGCATCAACAGGAGGAACGCATAATTTGCAGCGCCTGGGTCAAGTCGGCGATCAGGTCGCACGGTTCCTCGAGACCGATGTTGAAGCGCACCAGACGTCCGGCGTGATTCCCTCCCGGACGGTCGAGAGTCGGATACACCAGGGCGAGACTGGTGACCCCGCCCCAGCTATAGCCGATCTTGAAGAGCTGCAGCCGATCCGCGAAGTCCAGGACCTGCGCGGCGCTGAATTCCTCTGCGAATACGATGGAGAAGATGCTGGAGGATCCGCTGAAGTCACGCTGCCAATGTTCGTGCCCCGGGCAGGACTCGAGCGCGGGATGCAGTACGGTCTTGATAGGCGACTGCATTGATAACCAGCGTGCTACTTCGAGCGTAGATTTCTCGAGCCGCTCCAGCCTTACACCCAGTGTCTGCAAGCCACGCAGTGCCAAACTGCAATCATCCGGTGAGACCGCCATTCCGAGCTGTTTGTAGGTGGAGCCGATCGCCTCGTAGGTGGCAGGGCCTGCAACCGACACCGTTCCCAGCAGCAGATCGCTATGACCTCCTACATACTTGGTCAAGGCCTGCATGCTGACATCGACACCATGCTCAAATGCATCGAAGAGAACGCCGGCCGCATAGGTATTGTCGAGCGCCACGCACACATCATGCCGGTGGGCGGCCGCGACGATCGCCGGTACGTCCTGAACCTCCATGGTCACGGAGCCTGGGCTTTCGACCCAAATCAGCGCCGTGTTCTCGCGAATCAGATTTTCAATGCCAGAACCAATCAAAGGGTCATACATTTGCACCGAGATTCCAAGCCGTTGCAGCAGGCCTGATGCCATCTCGCGGTTCGGGCCGTAGGCCGTCGACGGTACCAGCGCATGATGTCCGGCCTGGCAAAATGCAAGATAGATGAGCGCGATGGCGGCCTGGCCGCCGGGCACCACGAAGCTGTAGTGCGCGCCTTCGAGACAGGCAATCCTTGCCCCGAGCTCGAGCACTGTGGGTGTGCCGTAAAGACCATAGGAGTAACCGCTTTCGGCGTGCCGCCAATCATCCGACACATCGGATTGCCGTTCGAACAAGACGGTCGAGCCACGATAGGTCGGCATTGCCAGAGAACGGAAATTGGCGGGCGCGTGAGCACTGGGGTGGATGAGTTTCGAACGCCAATGCATGTTCGCACTATAACGCTTTTAGCGATAAACGCCGCGGCCGGCCCGGATGGCGGCAAGGCCGCCCATGCAGTAGACCAGCCCCGCGGCGCTTGCCGCCGGCAGGGAAGCCGTCAGGTATGGGTACGTCGCTGCGGAGCCTTAGCTCAGCGGATTGAGTAGGGTTTCTTATTTCGCGGTGACGCGCCAGATGACGCCGCCCACGTCGTCGGCAACCAACAGCGCGCCGTGTTTGTCAATCGCGAGCCCGACCGGCCGGCCCATGGCATGACCGCGGGCATCGAGAAAACCCGTGAGTACGTCGAGCGGTGCGCCGGCCGGCCTGCCATCGGCAAAGGGCACGAAGATTACCTTGTAGCCGCTGCGCACCTTGCGGTTCCACGAGCCGTGCTGTCCGACGAACATGCCGCTTTTAAAAGGCGCCGGCAATTTCACGTCACCGGACCAGCACAGTCCCAACGAAGCGGTATGGGCTCCCAATGCGTAGTCCGGGCTCACCGCTTTGGCCACCATGTCTGGATCCTGCGGCTTGACCCGTTCATCGACGTGCTGGCCGTAATAGCTGTAAGGCCAGCCATAAAATGCGCCTTCACGCACGGAGGTCATGTAGTCCGGCGGCAGATGATCGCCCAGCGCATCGCGTTCGTTGACCGCCACCCACAGGGCGCCGCTGTGCGGCTCCCAGGCAAGCCCCACGGGATTGCGCAATCCGGACGCGAATATTCTATGACTGCCGGTAGCCGGATCGACTTCCCACACCGAAGCGCGCTCAGCTTCGACCGCCAGGCCGTTCTCCGCGGCATTGCTATTGGAACCCACTCCTACGTACAGCTTGCGGCCATCGCGGGAGGCGAGCAGGCTTTTGGTCCAGTGATGATTGATGGTTCCGGCGGGGAGCAGGGTTACTTGTGCGGGTGGGGTGCGAATCTGCGCGTCCCCCGTGCGATAGCCGACGCTCAGCAGGGCATCGCTGTCGGCGACATAGAATTTGTTGCCGATGAGAGCCATGCCGATGGGTGAGTTCAAGCCTTGCAGAAACACATGCCGCTCCGGTGCGTTCCCTTCGCCCCCATCCCGCAGCAGCGTAATGCGATTGGCGCTGGGCCGTGCTCCGGAGCCGGCACGCTTCATGACCTGCTTCTGTATTTTTCCTTCAAGGCCTTTGTTGTCGTCGGGCTTGGGCGGCGCATCGGATTCGGCAACCAGGACATCGCCATTGGGCAGCACAAACAGCCAGCGCGGATGATCGAGGTTGCGAGCATACGCTTCGACGCGCAGGCCGTCGGCGGCGATGGGGTGAGCATCTCCGGACCAGCCGACGGCCTTGGCCGTGTGCAGAGTGGGGAGTAAAGATTTTTTGGGCTCATCTATGACTGGCGTGGCACCGAATTCCGTTGCCGGAATTTGCTGCGCCGAGGCTGTGCCCACGATAGCGGCGAGCAGGGCGAGAGGCCAAAGACGCTTGATTGCTGCCGCCCGTTGACGCTCGCCGATTGCGAATCTGAACATGTGCTGCCTCACGGAGAGCCGGGTGGGTCGCCAGCCATTAGAGTCGGCCTGAGGGTTCCTCGAAACCGGCGATTCACGCGCGCAACTGTCAGCGATCGCTGACATCTCCGGCGCACGCGCGCGGCTCGCGTCAGGCAGCGATATTCGATGCAGTCAAAGCTTTTGGAATTTAAAAATCCCCATCGCCTTGGCAATAAGACGCCCGTCCGTGTCGCGCAATTCGCCCTCGCAGAATGACATCGTGCCCGAGCGATGATAAGCATGGCCCGCCGCCAGCACACGCGTCCCGCCCTTGGCGGGTTGCACGAAAGTGGTTTTCATTTCCACCGTCACTCCGCCGCCCGCAGCCGGGTCAAGCGAACGGCCGGAAGCCGCCATCGCTACATCGAGCAAGGTCATGAGAACGCCGCCGTGAGCGACCTGCCAGCTGTTCAAATGCCGCGGGGCGAGATCGAGTGCTACCACGGCACGGCCGTTCTCCGCGCTGATCAATTCGGCTCCGAGATCCTGAATGAACGGGATATCGGCCGGAAACGCGATGGATTGGGTCATATGTCCAAGGATTCTAACCAAAAGCCGAGCGTTGGTATCGGCGCTGCTATTATAGTTCGTCGTTTGGCGGAGAGCATACGATGCGGGGAGGAAGCGTTGCGCGCATCGGCGCGGTCCTCGGTGGTTCCGCCGGCAATTTAGTCGAGTGGTTTGACTGGTATACGTATTCAGCCACCGCGCTGTATTTCGCGCCGATATTCTTTCCCCAGGGCGATCAAACAGCGCAACTGCTGCAGACCGCGGCGATCTTCGCCGTCGGATTCTTCGCGCGCCCGGTGGGGGCATGGCTGATGGGTCGATATGCCGATCGCGTCGGACGCAAGGCTGCGCTCACGCTGTCGGTCACCCTGATGTGCGGGGGCTCCCTGGTCATCGCGGTGACCCCCGGCGCGGCAACGATCGGCATGGCGGCTCCCGCCGTGCTCTTGCTCGCGCGTATTTTTCAAGGCTTGTCTCTCGGCGGCGAATACGGCGCGAGCGCCACCTACATCAGTGAAATGGCGGGTCGCAAGCACCGCGGCTTCTGGTCGAGCTTCCACTATGTCACCCTGATCGGCGGTCAATTGACGGCGTTGGCGGTTTTGATAGTCCTGCAGCATTTGCTTCCCAAGAACGACATGGCGGTTTGGGGGTGGCGCGTTCCGTTCCTGATCGGAGCGGGTCTCGCGGTGGTCGCCTTTTGGCTGCGGCGCCATATGCCCGAGTCGCACGCATTCGTCCAAGCCAAGGCAGATTCAAGCGCACGTGGCGGCATTCGCCGACTATTCCGCGAGCACCCCCGTGAAATCTTGACCGTACTGGGATTCACCGCCGGCGGATCGGTGATCTTCTACGTCTACACCACCTACATGCAGAAATTCCTGACCATTACCGCGGGCTTCTCCAAGGATCAAGCGACGGAGATCAGTGCCGTGACCCTGATCGCGTTCATGGTCGCGCAACCTTTATGCGGATGGCTATCGGATCGGGTGGGCCGCAAGCCCATGTTGTTGGCGGCCTTCGGCGGCGCGACGCTGGTCACTTGGCCGGTAATGAATGAGGTGTCGCATACCGCGTCAGCGTGGAATGCGGTTGGCCTCATCGTCGCGGCGCTGACCCTGCAATCGTGCTACACGTCGATCAGCGCCGTGGTGAAGGCCGAACTATTTCCCACCGCCATCCGCACCCTCGGGGTGGCGGTTCCATATGCGTTGGCCAATGCCGCCTTCGGCGGCACCGCCGAGTACGTTGCGCTGTGGTTCAAATCCATCGGTTCCGAACGCGGCTTTTATATCTATGCGTCCGCGCTGGCCGCGCTCAGCTTCGTGGCGGTGCTGACCATGCCGGAGACTCGGACGCAGAGTCGCATCATTGAGGAGTGATATCGCGCCAGTCTTGAGCATGCGGATGACGCGGGTAGAGACTTCGGCCGAGCGCGATGCGACACTTGCAGGATGATATTTTCGCCGGATCCGGCGGCATGGATAGAATCCGCCGCCCGTAACCAACCTAACAAGCCCTTTCTCAAGACTCCCGACGGCCGCGAGCTGAGCTATGCGGCACTCTTGGAGCAATCCGGCCGCTATGGGGCGGCACTGATGCGTCAGGGGGTGGTGTGCGGCGATCGTATTGCGGTCCAAGTGGACAAGTCTGCGGAGGCCGTGCTGCTCTACGTCGCTTGTCTGCGCATCGGCGCCATATTCGTGCCCATCAATGTGGCAAATACTCCCACTGAAGTCGATTTCTTCTGGTGCGACTGCCGGCCGCGGTTAGCGGTCATTCGTCCGGCCGACCGCGCTGTGCTGGAACCATCGGCGGCGCGCGCCGGCGTCGATTGTGTGGAGACGCTCGGGGAGCAGGGAGACGGTTCGCTAATCGAACTCGTGCGGCGATCGGACGACGGTACTCCGCCCCTGGGTCACGTGAATGCGGCCGCGCCGGCGGCAATCGTCTATACCTCCGGCACCACGGGCCGATCTAAAGGCGCTGTGCTGTCGCGTGCCAATCTCGGGTCCAATGCTGCAGCGCTGGTCGAGGCATGGCATTTCACCGGCGATGATGTCTTGTTGCACACTCTGCCGCTGTTTCATATTCACGGACTGTTCGTTGCCATTAATACCGCCCTGGCCGCAGGAGCATGCATTTTGCTGCTGCCGAGATTTGATGTCACGTCGGTTCTGAAGTCTCTGTCCGAATCCACCGTATACATGGGGGTGCCCACGCACTACACGCGGCTGCTGCGCGAACTCGGTTTGAATCGCGCCGTGAGCGCCGGAATGCGATTATTCGTTTCCGGATCGGCGCCTCTTCTGTCCGAAACTCATCACGAATTCCAGCGGCGCACAGGACACGCCATTCTCGAACGTTACGGCATGACAGAGACTCTGATCAACACGTCCAACCCCTATGACGGTGCGCGTAAGCCGGGGGCCGTCGGGAAGCCCCTGCCCGGAATCAAGATTCGATTGGCCCGCGACCCGACCGCGGCCGGTGCCGATGCGGATGTGCAAGACGATGCCACGGGTGCCCTCGAGGTGCAGGGTCCGAATGTGTTCGTGGGCTACTGGCAAGATCTGGAAAAGACGCAACGCGAATTTACTGCGGATGGCTGGTTCAAGACGGGCGATCTCGGCCGCATCGATGGGGACGGCTACATATATATCATTGGGCGGGCCAAGGACCTTGTAATCAGCGGCGGCTACAACGTCTATCCGAAGGAAGTCGAGACCGAGTTGGATGCGCTTTCGGGAGTATTGGAAAGTGCAGTATTCGGAGTTCCCCATCCGGATTTCGGTGAAGGCGTCACCGCCGTGGTCGTATCTGAGCCCGCTGCGGTGCTGTCCGAGGCCGGCCTTATCAGCTCCGTGCAGGCGCGCCTGGCGAAATACAAGGTTCCAAAGCGAATACTGTTCATCGACGAGTTGCCGCGAAATCCCATGGGCAAAGTGCAAAAGAATGTACTGCGGGCGCTCTACGCCGCACTCTATACCGTGAACGGAGCGACACGACAATGACCTCCAGGGCGCGCCGGTGACCGCTGGAATTCTGATCGCAGGTCTTCTGGTGCTGACAGGCTGGATCGCATACCGGCAGCGGGCTCGATCACCTCTGTCGACCGGAATGGCGCCGACACCCAGCGTGATGCCCTGCGAATCTCCACTTGACGGCGTACGGCTCCGAATGGCCAGTGATCTAGTGACGCAGCGGCTATGGCGGCTCGCATTCGGCGTACCGACCCAACCCGCGCCCGTAGAGAAGGCGCATGTACGGGTGCGGGAATTGATCAACGCCGTGCTGCAAGTCGACACACTGGATGCGAAATATTTTCCCAGACGTCCCGCCTTGCTGCCGCAGCTATTGCAAGCGGTTAACGATCCG
The DNA here is from genome assembly GCA_040002315.1 of Gammaproteobacteria bacterium. Taxonomy (GTDB): domain Bacteria; phylum Pseudomonadota; class Gammaproteobacteria; order Steroidobacterales; family Steroidobacteraceae; genus Bog-1198. The sequence continues at coordinate 4,749 of JBDUEQ010000022.1, read as the reverse complement.
GATACGGCACCCGACAAGCTGTCACGCATGATTGCGCACGATCCAGTGCTCACCGCCGATGTTCTGCGTCTGGCGAATTCGAGCCTGTATCGAGTATCGCCGGCGCCTATTGAAACGATCAAGCGGGCCATCGTCGTGTGCGGCGTGGACTCGCTGCGCGGAATTCTGGCCGCCGCCCTGTTGCAGCCGGTGTTCCGTGCCACTCGAACCAATTTTCCGCGCCTGCCGCGATTGCTGTGGGAGCGCACCGAGCGTGCAGCCCGCGCCGCCGAACTGTATTGCTCAAAGCGGCACCCGCAGGATCGCTTCGAGGCTCAGCTGTTGGTGCTGTTGAGTGCGCTTGGGCCGCTGGTGGTATATAGCGCCGCCCTGGACGGTTACTCCCGGGCGCCGAGGCTGACGCCAAACCCTGCACTGTTCGTGGAGTTGATCGAAGCCCTGGGTGCGCAGATGTCGCAGCGCATCGCACGAGACTGGCAGACCTCCACCCGCCTGGTGACTGCGCTCGACCGATCGAAACAGGATGGCTTGGCCACAGCGCTTCAGGTGGGTGAGTTGCTGGGTACTCTGTCCCTTCTGGAATCGCAGACCGTTATCTCGCAGGATGAGAGACTTGATGTCATCCGCAGCGCCGGCTTGACCGACGATCTGGGCGGCATTTGGGAGCGTCTCTGCGCCGGCGCGCAGGGTAGTGCGCCCATCTAAGAGGCGACGGCGACGCCAGGCGCATCACCGTCGCGTAGCATCACAGTGAATTGAGAAACGCCACCAGCTCGGTCTTCTGCTTTTCGGTCAACGCCATTTGGAAGCGTTGATTGTAGAAATTCACCAACTCGCGCAAGTTTGCCGCCGCACCGTTGTGAAAGTATGGCGCGCGCGCCGCGAGCCCCCGCAAGATGGGTCCTTTGAGTCGATTAAAGTCAGCGCAATTGCCCGAGATCAGTGCCTTGCCGGGATCGGTGGTGTAAAAGGATTCGGCTTGTCCTGCGTTGAACGGATTCGGGCAGCCGGAGATCAGGAACAGCGGCAGGTCCGGCTCGCTCAATTCCTTGACCGCGGCAGCCACGATCGGATCCGATTCGAAGCTCGGATCCGACGTGTGAGCGACGCCGATATCGAGCGGCAATGGCAAAGAGTGGTGGCCGATATTGGGAGTATCGTGACAGGTCGCGCAGGTGCCGGCGAACGACGTCGGCCTGTTGAGTGCGGTGTTGTCATTCAAGCCGCGCACATTGCTGATGGTCATCGGGGCGCTATCGAATAACTTTTCACCCGCGGCAATTTCTGCCCGGGCATTCAGTCGATAGTCGAAACGCCGGTCGCCCGCGGATTTTTCCCAGGCCGAGTACAAGGTCATCGATACCGGGCTGAACGCGATGCCGTTCGGATCGGCGCCAAGAGTGTCGTTGATCGCCGGATAGTACAACTGATCGGATAGATTGATCGGGCCGCCGCTTGCGCCGCCGGCGCTGAGTAATCCGGCGCCGTTGTCCCAAATCTGCCCTGAGAACAAGGCGAGTTCAAAATCGACGATGGAATTCAGTTGCGCGTCGGTGGCTGCGCCCGAGCCCTGGGCGTGACCGGTTATGGCGGACTGAGCCTGATGAAGAAGATCGGTGCGCAGATTGGCGTCGAGAGTCGCGGCGCTGGTCAACGGCGCAATCGTTTCCCGGCCGTCGAACATGATGGCATTCAGAAACGTGACATTCGCCGTGGGGAGCGGGCGGCGATAAACCGATGCTGTCAACACCTGCGTTGCTGGATCAATGCGCAAGGCGCAACCATACGGATCATGAACGACGGAGATCGAATACTGTGCGTTCACTGGGACCGGCATAGGAATTCGAATGAGGCCGCTTTTCAACAGCAGGCTGTGTCCGGCCCGATCCCTGGGCAAGACATTGTTGCAGTTGGCGCCGTCGACGTTGGCGAACAGCGGGTCGGCGCCGCGTGTTCTCTCGTACAGGCGCTGAGCATGGCCCGGGGTGAAGCTCATGGCCTGCTCTGCAATATGACAAGTAGCGCAGCTGCGGCCGTTGGTGCCCAGGCTCATGAAGAACTCGTTGTGCTTGTCGATGGGGCCATCGATCTTGTACGTGCCGATGAGCCCCGTCGCGTCGAGCCCAATGGTCAGCCGGGGGTCGAATAGCCCCAATATCCCCGGATCCGCGTGGACGAGGGAAGCGAGGCCGAATGCACTGCATATTCCGAACCAGGCACGGAGCAAGGCCGAAGCTGCACAGGTCTTCATTTTTGAGTCTCCCTGACAAGACAAATAGATTCGCTTTCCTAATACAACGAAATTCGACGGGCAAACGTGACACCCTTCCCAAATCTTTCGCGTGTAAACTGCGTGATAATGGGAACCAGTCCATTGGCGCCGTTCATCACCGAAGCCGACGCAGGCGCTCCGGGCGCCAAGGAGAGGCTATTTTCTGCGCTTTACGGTGAATTGCACCGGCTCGCGCAACGCCACCTGCAACGCAGCGCCGGGGCGCCCATCAGCCCTACGACATTGCTACATGAGACTTATCTGGGCATTGTCGACGCGAACGCGGTCTTTCCGGACCGCAGCCGCTTCATGGGCTACGCATCTCGGGTCATGCGGGGACTGATCATCGATTTCGCACGTCAACGTTGCGCGCAGAAGCGCGGTGGCGGCTTCCAATTCACCGAACTTGACAGTGAGATCGGCGGGCCCGCAGCCGATTCGGATGGGCCTCATCAAGAACTGCATCGGCTCTCCGCTGCGCTCGACGAGCTGGCCGTGCACGACTCGCGGCTGGCTGAGGTGGTCGATCTCAAGTATTTCTGCGGATTCTCTCTCGGGGATATCGCCGCGATGCGCGGTGTGGCAGTGCGCACGGTGCAGCGCGATTGGGACAAGGCGCGGCTATTCCTATTCCACGAACTGAACGAAGAGGCGCAGTTCTAGGGCCGGCGGTCGAGAATCCCGTGGCTATTCGCCCGGTTGTATCGTGACCATGGTCAGCGTGCGGGCGCCCATTTGGGCTCCCGATTCCACCCTATCGATAACCACATAGAAGCTCTTGGATGCGTGGCGTGGCGCGTTGCTAACGAGGATATCCAGAGTGACGCCATTGCTACCGCCCTCGATGACCTCGGTATGGGGCATCACCGGCACAAAATCTACGCCGGGCTTTGCGGTACCGGACTCGGTCCACCAGGTAAAGCTGGCCGTGCCACGGGGGTCGCCCCTACGGTGCACGGCGACGTGCGCCGACTTTTCATTGGCGAGCACGTCGACCGTGTCCGCCACCATTTCTATGCGCACGGGTCCCACATTGACGGCAGGAACCGAGGCGGCCCTCTCGCCGCCCGGCGGCGCTGCCAGCGTTGTCGGGCGCGCAGGGGGCGGCAGATTGGGCGCCGCGGTCGCAGACGTAGCCGCGACCAGCGCTGGATGTCGGCTTGGCGGCGGGGCGGGCGCTGCCTCGGGAATGGGCGGAGGAGCCCGACCGGCGGCCGCGGGCGCCGCGACCATTGTTGCTCTTGACGCTGGTGCCGCCGATGATGCTGGAGCTGGCAACGCGGGCGACACGTCGGTGCGCGGGGCGTCGGACGATCCCGGTAGGTGCCACCCCGCTACGGTGCCGGTCACCGCGTCATAGTTCGTGGCGACCCAGTAAGCTGCAGCGGCCAGCAAGGCAAGCACTAGGACCGCAACGGCCGCCAGCAATCCCCTGCTGCTGCGCGGCGCGGCACTGGTCATCAAGTGCGACAGCAGAGGCAGGCGCGGAGCCGCACCCTGCAAATTTAGCCTAACAAGCCAGTTCTGCACCTCCGATGGACGACGGGCGCGATCCCAGTTCAAGCCTTCGCGCAGCACCCGCCATTGCGAGCCCGTGAGCCCGTCCGGTCGGCTTGCACGCACATGTTTCGCGCGCGCCTCGACGGCGCTGTATCCGGGGAAGGGGTGTTTTCCTGATAACAACAGGTACATGACGCAGGCGAAGGCGAATACATCATCTCGCGCATCGGGGCGCTGGCCTTCGAGGAGTTGGCAGCTGGCATAACCGGGAGTGGCGACCGGCGCACTCTGCGGCGATTCATCGGCTGCGGTCCAGCTCGTGCGGCGCATCGAGTGTGCGGCGCCGAAATCCAACACGCGCAATTCACCTTCGTTGGTAATGAAAATATTTTGTGGATTGACGTCGCCATGCACGACCCCGCACGAATGGGCGTGCGACAGCGCGGCACCGACGTCACGAATGACGGCCAGCGCGTGGGCTCGCAGCAATGCCACCGCATTTCTCGCGTTGAGCACACCGCTCAGAAGCGCACCGCTCAATAATTCCATCGTAAAAAAGGCGGTGTCGCCGTCGCGATCGAATTCGTGCACGCGAACGATGTGCGGATGCGACAGTGATTGTAAATGCTGAAACTCGCGTTGCAGTTCGCGCAGCAGTTCCTCGCGCTCGGTAACCGCTGAGTGCAGCACTTTGATGGCGATGCGCTGACCGGAGGGCAGCAGGTCGAGACGGTACTCATCAGCCGCTTCGAATACGGTGCCCATCCCGCCATGCCCAAGTACTCCGATGACCCGGTAGCGGCTGCGCAGCACATCGCCGACGGCGACTTCGCGTGCAGCAGAGCGAGGTTTTGCGGATGTGATTTTGGGCGGCACCATTCCGGTCGACGAAACGCGAGGGGACAAGGCGGCGGCCGGCGATCCGGCGGCCAATCGCCCGGCTGCCGATGCTACTGTCGACGTTAGGGTGGGCGGTG
>JBDUEQ010000021.1:0-55205 GCA_040002315.1 Gammaproteobacteria bacterium | reverse complement strand
TGTAGTCGAGCGAGACGTCGCAGAACGAGCACTTCTTCCAGTAACAGCCATGCGCGAGGGTAATCTTGTTCCAGCGACCGTCCGACCAAAGACGATGCATGGGATTCATCATCTCCATCAGCGACACGTATTGCTCGAGCGGTAAGCCGTCGTAAGTCGGTATGCCTGTATCGCGTTGTGAGATGTCGTGCTGCGTCACGTCGTTCTCGAGCACGACGGCGTTGTCGCGGCGCACATAGGTGCGCACCAGCGATGCTTGGTGACCGCTTAAGCGAGTCAGCAGATTCAGCAACGGGCGTTCGCCGTCGTCGAGTGTTACGTAGTCGAAATAGTCAAACACACGCGGTTCGCGCAAACCGCGAAGTTCGGTGTTAACCCAACCACCGCCGAGGATCAGCTGCGTTTTGGGCTGTGCCGCCCGAATCGTTCGCGCCATCCGGAATGCGCCGTAAACGTTGCCGGGAAATGGGGCAGTCAACGCAACGACATCTGGTTGCGATGAGAGGACTAGTTCCAGCGTGAGCTCATCCAGTGTGGTGTCGATCAGAGTCGGTTCACCCGACAGTGCCTCATGTAGTGGATCGAACGAGGCGGCACTTGCAGCCAGACGTTCGCCGTAGCGTGCGAACTCAAAGCGCGGGTCAATTCCCTGTCGCCAAACATCAGCGACGTCGTCGACGTACAGACTTGCCAGGTAACGGGCTTGCTCCGTTGAGCCCAGTGTGCCGAAGGCGGACAACAGCTGCTGGTCAAGCGCCGCATTCTCTGCCGTCGGCGGCGGGCGCAAATGTTCGAAGCGCGGGCCTTCGGGAAGAAAGGAGCGCCCGATAATGCGAAACGCCAGGCTCGGATCGCGGCCTTGCAAAAATCGAACGGTGGGCTCTACCGTATCGATGTAACAGTCGGCGTGGGCCAGAAATTGTTTGATCGACGGCGGCATACGAGCGCGCATGCCGAGCTTCCGCGCGCGCCGATCCAGTTCGTTGGACATGCGCGCAAGCAGTGGTGCCGAGAATAGACGGAGGAACAAACTGAGCGAGGCGTCAGCTTGCGTGATGTCGAGCCCAAGGCGGGTTGCGTGCAAGCGCAGAAAGCCGGTCAAATACGCCGTCGCGGGATAGGGCGTATTGAGCTGGATCATCGGTGGTGTGACGAGGAGAACGCGCATGATATCGGCAGCCTAGCGTAATTGGGCCGACCCGGCATAGCGGGAACCTCGCGAAGCGGCGCTGCGTCATGCAGCTTTCCAGCCCGAATCGTAAATGCGGCTTAAGCGGACGATGCCGAGCAGACAGTCACCTTCCTGCGGCTGAACTGTCGTTGGCTTCGACGAGAATCGGCTCAATGTTGGAGGCTGAGTTGTTCTTGGGGCTGTTCACTTTCGCCGAGACTTCGTAAGCGACCATGACATCCGCGGAATATTGTGTGAGCACCGATCGTGCCTCTTCGATGCTGCCGGACAACCACGCTTTCTGATCTTCACGGCGTAGAATCGCCGGCATGCGATGCGGGTTATTGCCTGTATTGTGTACATTCCGCATTAATTCGTTGGCCGGCATCGTGATGTGGACGACACTTTCAACAGCGGTGCCGTCGGCTTTGATCGACTGATCCCACAGTCCGGCGAAGGCGAACACCGCCTGGTCCGCCAAGTGAACGTAGTACGGCGCCTTTCGCCCCTGGTCGTCGAGGTGCCACTCATAGAACCCCATGGCAATCTGCAGGCAGCGTTGCCCTCGCTTCCAGGGACCTCGGTAACTTGCGGCCGTCTCAACCGTTTCGACGCGGGCATTGATGGTCGAGTATTTTGGCGGCTCGCCCTTGGCAAAGAATGGGATCAGGCCCCATCGCACGCGCGATCCAAGCAACTCGCCGTCGATTGCGCGGACAATGGGCACTTGTTGGGTCGGCGCGACATTGAAGCTCGGCGGGAACTGCCATTCGGTGCGCACGAGATTGAACTCGCGCTCGATCGAGGCCTCATCGGGTGATACGTATCGACCGCACATGGCCCATTGTCGCATCGGGCGATAGATTGCGCGAGTATGCCGCGGCAGTCCTTGTCGCTGCCGGCGTACGCGACACCGAAGGGCGAGGCGCGACATTCATATTGCGTTCCTCACCCCGCGAGTGGACGCCGACGCCTCCGATCAACGACTACTGCCGGCAATAAGTACATCCAGCTCGACTTGTTTCACGACTATGGCAGCAACGTGGCGCTTCATGTCATGGCGGACGCTTCCGTCAACCTGCCGGTCAACCGCTGTGGGTCGGATTGGGGTCGTGGCCGCTGGTTGGGGCGATGCCTTTCACCCCGAAGCCGGTGCTGACAACTACTGCATTGAGTTGTTGGGGCGAAGTTCTTTGCTCATCATACCGCACGGTAACTTCACCAGAGGCGAGGGAGATCTGCACGTCGTCGACGCCGTTGACTTCGTTCAGCGCGAGCGATAGTTTGTTTGTGCAGCCCCCGCACGCCATACCCGTGACGATCATCATGTCAGTTCGCATTTCATTGTCCTCGGTGCCGATCGCGTCGCGAACCCGCGAAATCCCTTGATCTCGAGAACGCAAGCGGCCAACAAATGTGAATTTTAAGTCCGACGTGGAAAGTAGACAATCAGAAAGACAACCAAAAGCGTTCCTAGAATGCCACCGCCGATATATAGAACAGACCCGCGTGCGCAGCGAGCGTTTCCCCCTCGGGCTTCCGAAGAGGTTTAACCGTCCCTTACGTGCGTTGGCGTACAGAAGCCAAGCAGGAAATCCCCCAAGATAGACCTGTCAGCTACCCGCTGTCGTCCATCCTATTGTGTCGGCAAAACGCCAACTCCAGAGATCCAATGCACCTTTGCTCAACGAGCCGGACAAGGTCGAGCTTCTGAAGGAACTCGACAACAATGTTCTTGGGCAGCAATCGGTCTTACACAGGCTGGCTGGCACCATGCTCATTTTGATCGTGGTTGGCGGCTTCGGCGAGAACCTCTCTTTCACACCGTGGCATGCGCTGCCGGAGCACCGACCGTTGGGGCTGACCTACCGCTTGCGCAAGGTAATTTACGAGCACATCAGCCAAGTAAGGCATGAAATGAATTCGTCCGGGAGGCGTGAGCCGTGACCCGGTCCGGCATAAGCGCAATCGAGTATAGCGCGCATAGCGCGCGCGCCTCGAAAGGGTGCAATGCACTGCTCGAAGTGCTTCGCGGGGCCGAGCGCGACCGGATTTTTTCGGCTCTTGAGTGGGTGCCGTTGAAGCTTGGTGAGGTGCTGTGCGAAGCGGGCCAACCCTATTCTCATGCGTACTTTCCCATCGATGCCATCGTCTCCATTCTCTACGTAATGCACAACTCTGAATCGGCGGAAATCGCAATCATCGGCAAAGAGGGAATGATCGGTGTGCCACTTTTCATGGGAGGGGATTCCACATCGAGCCGCTCGATTGTGCAAAACGCCGGCTTTGCTTACAGGCTCACCGCGCAACAGCTGAAACTTGAATTCGGCAGGGGCGGTATGTTTCAAATGGTGCTGTTGCGTTTTGCGCAGGCGCTGATCACTCAGATGGTGCAGACCGCCGCCTGCAATCGGCACCACTCCGTGGACCAGCAACTGTGCCGCTGGCTGCTCATGAGTCTCGATCGATTGAAGTCGAGTCAACTGAACATGACTCAGAAGTTGATCGGCAACATGCTCGGGATTAGCGGCGCCGGCGTCAAGGCCGCTGCCGCCGTGCTGCAAAAGGCAGGCCTGATTGACTACGACCGAGGAAGTATCACGGTGTTGGACCGCGCCGGGATCTTGCGACGGTCCTGCGAATGCTATGACGTGGTCAAAACAGAATGCCAGCGTTTGTTCAGTGTCGCGCCCAATATCGCCGACGAGTCTGTTGCGCGGTTGGGATCGTAAGGCGCCACAGCTTCGAGCTCGCCTGCGTCGGCGGCAAAGCGACGTCGGGCGTGCTTTCGGCAACGGATGACGTGTGTGGCATACTCGGAGGGATAGATCCGGATGACGGTCGCACGAGTGGTGTTGTGCGCCCGTGCGCGGGATGGGGCTGTCGACAATGAAATTTCAAGTAAATATTAGGCTTGCGCTCATCGCCCTGTGGGTGATGGTAGGCGCGTGCAATCCCGTGCTCGCCGATCCGCCACCGGCGTCATCGATTCCGCGCACGAACTTAATCCAGCCTGCGGACCTTGCGGCGCTGATCGGGCGTGTCACGGCTCGAAAACCGCTGATCCTGCAGGTTGGCTTTCGCACGTTATATGCGCAAGCGCATATCCCGGGGTCCGAATACGTCGGAGCGGCAAGTGAGGACGAGGGGTTGCGCAGCCTACACGACCGCGTGGCCATGCTGCCTAAGGACTCCGCTATCGTGATTTACTGCGGCTGCTGCCCCTGGAGCCGCTGTCCCAACGTGGGCCGAGCGTTCGCTGAACTGCGTGGCCTCGGCTTTAACAAAGTGAAGGTTCTCTATATCGCCGAGGACTTTGGCACTGATTGGGTCAACAAGGGGTACCCTGTCACGAAGGGCTCGTGAAGGTGCCGCGGCTCATAGCCGCCGCAGCGATTTTGGCGGCGTCACTGTGTAGTGCGATGGATTCGAAAAACATTGGCGACATGGCGCCAGATTTTTCGCGCGCCGATCTGGCGGGAAAACCCGTGCGTCTTGCCGACTACCGCGGCAAGCTCATATTGCTGAATTTTTGGGCGAGCTGGTGCGGGCCTTGTCTTGAGGAGATGCCGCAATTCTCGGCTTGGCAGAGCAAATACGGCAACGAGGGTCTGCAGGTCATCGGCGTTTCGATGGACGATGGTGTAGCGCCGGTCATACGGCTCATCGCCCGGCGTCCAACCGCTTATCCCATCCTCATGGGTGATGCAAAGCTCGGGGAGACATTCGGCGGCGTGTTAGGATTACCGCTCAGCTACCTGATCGATCCAAAGGGGCGCATCGTCGCCCGTTACCAGGGCAACAGTGATCTGGCGAAGATGGAAGCGCAGATCAAGAGGCTGCTGCACCGAGGCGGCTAGGGATCGGCACGCGACGCGCCGAATGGTCTGGCCCGCAAAATGAACCTGCTGGATGAACAAATCGCCGACATCGAAGCGTTGCTGCGCCGTCCACAGGTGAACATCTGCCCTGAAACCTTGGCCGCATGCGGCTGCTGGGGTCCCTTGGTGATGGCGTCCCATGATCGCGTTAACCGGCCGAGCGCTGTTCGCGGCGCTCGATAGTGAATTAGCACTCGCTGTATGAATATCCGAACCTTGCGCGCGGTTCTGCTGATCCAGGCGATCGAGGAGTCCGATCGCGCGGGGGATGTGCTGGCTTTCGCTGATCGCACCCAGGCGACGCGGGAGGCGATGCGAGATACACCCCGAGACCGGATCCCCATGCCAGGCGTCGGCTTGGCGCGAGCGGATGAGACCGTGTTGGCCCGCAGAGCCGAGCAATTGCTGGTTCGAGTGCGGCTGCGCTCACCCGCCGTGGATAATGTTCTGTCTGTTGCCGGCGGACTGATATGGCTCGGCAGAGCGGTCCTCGGGCTCGCAGTCATCGTGGGTCTGTCGTTGTCGACTCTCGACGGCAGCCGCCGGATCAATATTCTGGCGTTTCCGCTCATTGGGCTGGTCGCCTGGAATGTATTCGTCTACGCGCTGCTCATCGCGGCACATCTCAAACGGAAGGGAGAGTTGCACGACGGCAGCTACTGGTCCGCCCGCATCTATGAACGGTGGATCGGGGCGCGAATCGACGGTCTGCTGAAGCAATCGAGGCGCTTCAATGCTCCATTGGCCGCGGCGCTGCGACGATTTGTCGGTGAGTGGATGCAAGTCGAGCGCCTGCTGCTCTTGGCCAGGGCTGAACGGCTGATGCATTGCGCAGCGGCGTTGGTGGCAGCAGGCTTGATTGCTGGGCTCTACATCCGCGGCATCGCTTTGCGCTACGAGGCCGGTTGGGAAAGCACGTTCCTCGGTCCACAATCAGTGCGAGCCGTGCTGATCGTGGTATACGGGCCGGGCGCCATACTCTCGGGAATTGGATTGCCCTCGATCAGCGGCATCAACGGGTTACGCTGGACCGGCGTGTCGGGAGGAGGCGAGGCGGCAAGCTGGATCCATCTCATCGCTCTTACCGCCATGTTGTATATCATCGTGCCACGGTTGATCCTTGCAGGCATGTCGAGCTTTAGGCTCTGGCGCCTGTCGCGCAACCCACCCCTGCCGGCGGCGTTCATCGGATACGGGCGCGCCGTTATTGCGAGCGTCACGGATGGCGTCGTGCGCGAGCGCGCGAGCGTCGTCTGCTATGCCTATGAGCCGAACCCCGCGTCGATTGCCGGATTGCAGACCCTGCTCGCGGCAACGCTCGGCGCGATCATCACGTTAGACACGGAGTCCGTCCGCTACGGGCAGGAAGACGCATTTCGCGCCGCGGTGACGCAGGCAGGCGCGTACTCCGTGGGCTGGAACGTTTTGCTACTGACCGCAGCTTCGACACCAGAAGCCGAAAATCATGGCGCAGTCATCGGCGCCTTGCGCGACTCGCGGCCGCAAAACTCACAACCGCCGCTCCTTCTGGTAGTCATCGACACGGGTCCGTATGCCGCGAGGATGCAGGGCGACACCTCCTTCGAGCTGCGGTTGCGGCAGCGTTGCAAATTGTGGTCCGAGTTTGTCGCCGGGTACGGATTGAGGGGCTGCCTGGTGGATCTATCTCGCGTCGCTGCCGAGCCGACGGTGGCGGCTGAAGCTCAAGTATCGGCGCACGCTTCCCTATGGTCCGAGGCCGGACCGTCCGTGACTGCATGACGAGCACGGCCGCTCGTGTAGATTTAACGCTGATCTCGCATACGAATGCCGGCAAGACGACGTTGGCGCGAACACTGCTGCGCAAGGACGTCGGCGAGGTTGGCGACCGCGCGCACGTCACGGATCTGGCCGAAAGTCACGTGCTTATTGAATCTCCCGAGGGCGATTCGCTGGTGCTGTGGGATACCCCGGGGTTTGGCGACAGTGCCCGTCTTTTCAAGCGACTGCAGAAAGCTGACCAGCCCGTGGGCTGGTTTCTTTCGCAAGTCTGGGATCGCTTTGCCGATCGCCCATTCTGGTGCGGACAGCAGGCGATGCGCAACGTGCGCGATGCGAGCGACGTCATCCTGTATGTGGCGAACGCCAGCGAGCAACCATCCACCGCTGCATACCTCGATATCGAGATGCAGTTTCTCGAGTGGTTGGGAAAACCGGTCATCTTGCTGCTGAACCAGCTTGGAGCGCCGCGCGAAGAAGCGCACCTGCGCACGGAAGTGAAAGAATGGGAACTCCAAGCGGCGCGCCATCCATGCGTTCGGGCAGTGCTGCCGCTCGATGCCTTTGCACGGTGCTGGGTGCAGGAAGGCACGTTGCTGGGTCATGTGCAACGCGTGCTCTGCGCGGGCAAGCAGGCGCCATTCGAGAGGCTTCGCGAAGCCTGGCAACAACGCAACCTCAGGGTATTCGAGCACTCGATGCAGGTGCTGGCGCGACAGATCGCCGTCCTCGCCACCGACAGCGAACCCATCGTCGATCTAGACGTGCGACATAAAGCTCGAGCGTGGATCGGCGCCCTGACCGGAGGCGAGGAGCGGGGTACCGCTGAACTGCGGCGAGCGCAAACCGCCCTTGCGGCGCGCCTCGACGAGCAGGTGCGTGCGGCGACCGAAGATCTGGTGCGTCTGCATGGTCTTTCCGGCAAAGCGACGCGGGAAGTGCTGCAGGGGCTGGGACCTCAGTTCTCGGTGCGCCGACCCGCGGACGCCGACAAAGCCAGTGTGCTGGGTGGCCTTGTGTCGGGTGCGCTGGGAGGCTTGGCAGCCGACCTGGGTGCGGGCGGACTCACTTTTGGCGCGGGCGCATTGATCGGTGGCGTGCTGGGTGCGTTCGGGGCGCGCGGTCTGACCAAGGCATACAACGTCGCGCGTGGCGAGCTGGATGGAATGGTTCGCTGGTCCAGCGAGTTTCTCGAAAGTCGTACCGCCGCAGCCTTGATGAGGTACCTGGTGGTTGCCCATTTTGGACGCGGACGCGGCGATTTTGTGACTGGCCTCGCCCCAGCCCACTGGCAGGAAACGGTCAACGAGGCGGTGCAGGGCAGACTGGTGGAGCTGCAGCCAATTTGGGCTAATGCCCGCACGATGGCGGCTGACCACGCAACTACGGCTAGCTCCGCAGCTCTGCTGCCGATCGTGGCCGCAAGTGCCCGTGAGGTGTTGGGTCGCCTTTATCGGGATACCATGCCAGCAGGCGAGGCGAGCCAGTGGCGAGACGCGTGAAGATCTGCAGCGTCGGCTGCGACGGTCCAACGGTCGCCAACGTCCTGATCGGAATAGCCCCGGCGGTCGTGGACAACATCCCCATTAGTACGCCGTGCTCAACGTGAATCCCGCCATGTCGCAGGGTCAGTGACTGTCCTCATTTTTGAGGGGTAAAGATACACCAGGCCGCAAACACGACGTACACCGTCGCGACGAGAATCACAGTAAGCGAATCCATCGGTTGCTTCTCCTCGCATATCCACTCCACTGGGGGAAGCTATTATCTGGTCTACCAACTTTCGTGGTACGTCAGTTGAGTTCGTCAGTTGGCGTCGGACAACTTCCTACTCCCCCCGTAGCGATTTCAGGCAGAAATAGCGTCGTTGGGAAGGCCTTCGCTGCGCCAGGCAAGAGCAAGTTCACTGCTGTACGGTGCAGTCTTTCGACTCAAACTCCCATGCCCCGGCGCACCATACGACCACTCCATGAATCGGCTGTACCCCGAAGTGTACGGTCGCGGGTAACCCCAGCGTCATAGTGACATTCGAGTACTTGACGGTTGTCCCTCCGAGGACGCACAGGGTCAGCGGTGACGGGTTGCCAAACGGCGCGGGGGCGCCGTTTCCCGTGATGAAAGCGGTGCCGGTGACCACAAATCCCTCGGTAACGGCCGGCTTGAACTTCGGGCAGCTGGACCAATCGGAGGTGACCACGCCATCGGTCATGCTGATGTGGTGGGTATGGGCACCGCGAGTGGTCGGGTCGTCCTTGTTCACGGAGGGCTGCGTAACCCCATTGACCACGATGGTCTGTGTAATCCCGTAGTCCGACGTCTCCATGTTCATTTCGGCCGAGAACGTGGCCGTACCGTGCCGCTGATCTATTTCCAGCGACCATTTGCCGCGCATTTCGTATGGACCGCCCGCGGTCACAGCGGCCGACGGCGTGTAGTCATTAATAAGACCCCGGTAATGAACCGGCGGCGGGGGCGGAGGCGGGGTTCGATCTGCTGCCAGAGCCGGAGTAAGTCCGCCAAGACCGGCCACGGTCACGAGGCTGACGACGCCGGGTGCGACCCACCTGAGTGGTTTGTTTTTCATCGCAATCTCCCAAGTTGTGTGTTCGCGCCGAACAGCGCTCACGGACCATCGACCGCAGAGCCGATACGGGTCAAACAGCAATGCGCGGAATGGGCCCCCTGCCGTGCAATGCCGTGCTTTGCCGCGGTGCCGCCAGCCACATACAATGGTTCATCAAGACTGGGGACCCACCCCGCGAGGCGCGATGGATAAGTCCTCTTTTGACCTGCCGCCTGGACCTAGTGACGGTCGCCTGGACTCGTGGAAGAAGATTGCGGTCTATCTCAAGAAGGACGTAACGACCGTACAGCGCTGGGAGAAGCGCGAGGGCATGCCCGTCCACCGCCATCTGCATGACAAGGCGGGTTCGGTATACGCGTTCAAAGCTGAACTGGATGCGTGGGTGCGTAGCCGGCGCGATCAACCTTCTTCAAATGGACATGACCCGGTACTTAGCCCAAGCGATCCCGCACCAACCCAGGGCGACTCGGCGCCCGGCGACACCGCGCCGGGGCCCCCCGCAGCGGCGCCCCTAGCAGCGGCGCCCCTAGCAGCGACGCCCCTAGCAGCGGCACCATCAATTTCACGGCTTGGACGGGCCGCAATACTGATCGTTGCGGCGGTGGCGGTCATCGCCGCCGCCGTGATTGTCTGGATGCAGCGAACCGACCGCTTCTGGCACAACCCGATTGCGGGCGCGACGTATCAGTCGCTGACCGGGTTCGATGGGCAAAACGAGGCGGCTGCGGTGTCGCGCGACGGGCAGTTCGTCGCGTTTTTATCGGATCGAGGCGGCCGCACCGACGTCTGGATCACGCAGGTGGGTTCAGGACAGTTCCACAATCTCACTCACGGTATCGAAGGAGAGCTGGTCAATCCTTCGGTGCGCACGCTGGGGTTTTCACCCGATGGATCGCTCGTGATGTTTTGGCTGCGCCGGAAATTGCCGGAGCAGGACATCAGCATCTGGGCAGTGCCGACACTGGGCGGTGAGCCAAGGCCGTATCTCGCCGGAGCGGCCGAGGCCGTATGGTCGCCCGACGGTAGTCAGATTGCGTATCACACCCCGGGACCGGGAGATCCCCTGTTCATCACCAATGGCAAAGACCTGTCTCACACGCGACCCATCTTGGTCGCGCCGCCTGGATTGCATAGCCACTTCCAGGTCTGGGCACCCGGAAATAGAATTTATTTCGTCAAGGGCAGCCTGCCGGATCAATTGGATATCTGGCGGGTGGGACTGCAGGGCGAGTCTGCGGAACGCATCACCTCGCAGACCACACGCGTGACGTATCCGGTGCTGCTGGATCCGCGCACCTTGATCTATCTCGCGAACTCGCCCGATGGCGCGGGTCCCTGGATTTATGGCATGGATGTGGAGCGGCGGGTGCCCCACCGTTTAAGTTCCGGAGTAGAGCAATTCACGTCGCTGGCGGCGAGCGCGGACGGGCGGCGGGTGATCGCGGGCGTATCGGAGCCGGAGCGAACATTGTGGCGCGTCGCCATCAGCGATACGGCGGCGAGCGAGGCGTCGCCCCGCGAAGAGTCGCCCCGCGAATGGTCGCCCCGCGAATGGTCGCCCCGCGAATCCTCGCCGGTGCGCATCACGCTCGGCACGGGCAGCGGATTCGCGCCGTGCCTGGGGCCTGACTATTTGCTATACGTCGCGTCGGCGGGCACGGGCGAGAGTATCTGGAAGATTGCGGGCGGCGCGGCCGTGCAATTGTGGGCGGATAAAGATGCACGAATCATCGGCGGGCCTGCGGTCTCGGCCGACGGACGTCTCATTGCGTTCTCCGTGAGGGAGCGCGGCCAGACGTTACTGTACCGCATGGCAGATGATGGCACGCAGACTAAAATCGTGTCTGAATCGCTGCAGCTTCGAGGCGAGCCGGCCTTTGCACCGGACGGCTTATCGATTACCTCCGGCGCGGCGGATAAGGGCGAGTCGCATCTTTTCCGGATTCCTCTCGAGGGCGGCGCTCCCGTACTGATGTTAAGTGCCTATTCAGTCGAACCGACCTGGTCGCCGGATGGGGCGTTCGTCGTGTACACCGGCGCCGACGTCGGCACCAAGGTCACGGTGAGGGCCGCCACCGCGCAAGGCGCGCCGCACGCGCTGCCGCCGCTCACCCTGACGCGGGGCTCGCGACATCTGGTGCTGATTGCGGGCGGCCGGAAGTTGGTGTTCCTGCAAGGAGAGATGCAGCACAAGAATCTGTGGGCGGTGGACTTGGCGAGCGGCGCAATGCAACAGCTCACTCATATGCCTGCGGAATTCGATGTGCGCGAATTTGACATTTCGGCCGATGGACATGATGCCGTGCTCGAGCGCGCGCAGGCGCGGTCGGATGTGGTGATGATTGATCGGGCGTCGCTGTGATCTGCGTCGCAAAAGATAAACCCACTACGATGAATGAAGGCATTCCTGCACGGCTTTAAGACGGGAAAGATGACGATGGATATGCCTAAGGGCCCACATTAGCGACGCGCCCGCCGCCGCATAATACCTAGCCGTAATGGTCCCGGCGCAGCGACGGAGTCGCAATGATTGCCGAGTCGCAGGCGACGGCAGCAACCCTACAGTCCACCCGTTCCGACACTGTGCCTGGATGGGTGGACAGGCTCGTCATGGGGCTCGTCTTCTATGTCGTCATCGGTGCAATATGGATGCTGACCGGGGTTGGCGGTGAGACGGTCAGGCACTACGTCGGATTGTTGGCTGATTCGCCGTCGTGTCTTGGCAGCGTACTCATCAGCGCTGCGGCGGCCTACCGGGTCGGGCGAGGCGCGCTCAAGAAGGGATGGACCTGGTTGTCCATCGCGCTCGCGCTGTTCTTCGTCGGCAATCTCATTGGCGCCGGCACTTGGCTCGTCGGCCGCGATCCCTTCCCGGGCCCCTCCGATCTCTTCTGCCTTGCGTTCTATCCCGCCGCGTTCGTCGCGGCGCTGTACTTCATCCGAGCGGCGGCTCTGCGCGTACCGTGGGCACAACTATTGATCGATGCGACGATTTGTGTGGTGGGATTTGGCGCGTTCTTTTGGTTCCTGGTGATTCGCCCGGCCGAATTGAGAACCGAAGCCGATTTCCTCAAACAAATATTGAGCCAGGTGTATGCAGGGTTCGATTGCGTGCTGCTGCTCATGTTCGGCGTGCTGCTCCTAACGGATGCGGGCAGGGCCGGCAGCCGGCGCATTTCGTTGCTGCTGTGGCTCGGATTTTCCATGCTGTTCCTCGCCGACATTCTGTGGTCGGCCGCCAAAATCCGCGGCTTCTATTTGCCAGGGGGGTTGCAGGACGTATTGTACCTTGCGTCCTACTTACCGGTGGCAGCTGCGGGGCGCGAGCAAATGCGCGAGATTAGCGCGCCGGCACCGAGCAGATCACAGGTCTCTGATGCCGTTGCGCGATCGCTGCCCTACGTGGCGATGCTCGCCGCGTTTCTCGTGCTCGTTTCCTTCAATCGCGGCGATATCGGCGGCCCGGCGACCGTGATGACCATCGTCGTGTTCGCACTGACGCTGCTCTTGATGGTGCGCCAATCAATCAACATGCGCGTGGCGGGATTGACTCGCGAGCGGCGAGCTACCCGCCTGGTCGAAGAGCGGTATGCTTCGCTGATCGCCAACGCGTCCGATGTCATCATGATCGTCAGGCCGGACGGCGTCATGCGTTTCACGTCTCCGGCGTCCGAGCGAATGCTGGGCCTGAAGGCCGAGGATATTGCGGGGAGCAATCTTCTCGATCTATGGGCCGGAGCGGACGTAGAACACTTACGGTCGTTCCTTGCCGAAGTGGCTGCCACGCCGAACGGAATTGTCGGCCCGGTGGAACTGCGCTTAGAGCATCATCACACCGGCTTCGTGCTGGAGATCGTCGGCAGCAACCTGATGAACGATCCGGCGGTGAACGGTCTGGCGCTCAATTTTCGCGACATCAGCGAACGCAAGGCGCTCGAGGAGAAGTTGCGGCAATTGGCATTTCATGACCCGCTGACGCGGTTGGCGAACCGCAACTTGTTCCATGATCGAGTGCAACACGCGCTGACGTTGGCAAAGCGAGGCCCGACTTTGGTGGCCGTGATGTTCCTCGATCTCGATAACTTCAAGAACATCAACGACTCCTTGGGCCACGACGCCGGCGATAAGCTGTTGCAGGAGGTGTCGCAGCGACTGATCACGACCACTCGAACTTCGGACACGGTCGCCCGCCTCGGCGGCGACGAATTTGCCGTCATGCTCGAAGGGATTACGACAGGCGCGGAAGCGGAGCACGTGGCCGGCTCGTTGATCGCATCGCTGGGCCCCGCCTTCTCGCTCAATGCCACCGAGGTTCATGTGGGAACCAGCATTGGCGTGGCGTTGTCGACGCCGGAGTCGGACGCGGCATCTCTATTGAGCAACGCCGACCTCGCGATGTACCACGCCAAAGCGGCGGGCAAGAACCGTTTTGCGACCTTTCAGCCGCAGATGCTGGAGGTGCTCAACGAACGATTGCGTCTCGAGGCCGACCTCACCCGGGCGTTCGAGAAAAAACAGTTCTTCCTCGAGTATCAGCCCATCGTCGACTTAGGGACCCGGGTGCTGCTTGGCGTCGAGGCGCTGATCCGCTGGCGACACCCGACGATGGGTGTGCTGTTGCCCGGCAGGTTCATTCATGTCGCCGAAGAATGCGGTCACGTCGCGAGGCTCGGGCGTTGGGTTCTCACGCAGGCGTGCAGCGATATGTTTGCATGGCGCGGTTCGGTGGCCGGCGGCGTGGGTTTAAGGGTCGCCGTCAATATTTCTAGCCGCCACCTGCAGAACGGCGAGTTGGTACAGGACGTCACCACTGCACTCAAGGTGTCCGGGCTGGAGCCTGCGAACCTCGTCATCGAGCTGACCGAAAGCACCATGATGTACAACATCGATGCGAACCTGGAGCGGCTGCGTCAATTGAAGGCGCTCGGCGTGAAACTGGCCATCGACGATTTCGGCACCGGCTATTCATCGCTGGCGTACCTGCACCGCTTCCCGATCGACATTCTGAAGATCGACCGGACCTTCATCAGTCGTCTGACCGGCGCAGGCAGCGGGTCGGAGCTGGCGCGCGCCGTCATCACTCTAGGCGCGACTCTGGGGCTCGATACCGTGGCGGAAGGAATCGAGCTCGAGCCTCAGGTTGCCGCGCTGCTCGCGCTCGGGTGCGTTGCCGGCCAAGGGTTCCTGTTCGCCAAGGCCGGCTCTCTGGAGCAATTGTCCAAAAGTGAATTCGTGGCGAAGCGCAATGCTCATTGGACCGGTCAAGCTGCCAGGGAAGATCACTCGGCGACCGGGCGGTTTGAGGCACTCCGTGCCATGGGAAGGCGTAGCGTCGAGCCGGGGTAGATTGGACGCAATCGAGCGTGACTCCACGTGCCCGATCGCCCGCGTTGACGATGCCGGCGCGAGAGTGCTATTGCGTGAGCTATCGAGGAAGCATCCCGACCCAGGCGAACTTGATTGATGAGTGGAAAGTAACTCAGGTACGCGAGCCTGTTGGTTGCATTCTCGCCGGCCGGCCGTTCGCAGCCCCGCGCCGAGAGCGCCCGCCCACCCAACTCAGGGTATGGCTGTAGGAGGTGCGCAGTGAGCCGCTGTAGCGCGGGATGTTGGGGAGAGGAATTCCGCGGATTGCCGAGGGGTGGGCGATGTGGCAATCTTGCTGAAGATCTGACGTAGCGCGTCACCTGCACCCGGGCCGAAACCTGAATCCGGATTTTCGATTAGCCTGCATGCGGCGTAGGGGAGGAGCGATGAACAAGAACACGATGTGCCTGTGGTACGACCATGACGCGGAAGGGGCCGCGCAGTTTTACGCCCGGACCTTTCCTGACAGCACGGTCAGCGCGGTGCACCGGGCGCCGTCCGACTATCCCGGCGGCAAGGCGGGCGACGTACTGACGGTCGAGTTCACGGTGTGCGGCGTGCCCTGCCTTGGCCTCAACGGCGGGGGCAGGTTCAAGCACAGCGAGGCGTTCTCCTTTCAGATCGCCACCGACGACCAGGCGGAGACGGACCGCTATTGGAGCGCGATCGTCGGCAACGGCGGCGCTGAGAGTGCGTGCGGGTGGTGCAAGGACAGATGGGGCCTGTCGTGGCAGATCACGCCGCGCGTCCTGACCGAGGCGATGGCCAGGGGCGGCGATGTGGCGAAGCGCGCGTTCGAGGCGATGATGGAGATGCGGAAGATCGACGTCGCCAAGATCGAGGCGGCGGTCCGCAGCTAGGCTGCTCTTGGTCGGTCCTTTCTATCGAACGAAATGACTGATCAGCATGCGCACTTTTATCGCGGCGGGAGCATCGATGGCTTCGCCAGAATCCTCGATCTCGCAATACGTGAACGTCTGCCTTTGCGTTTGGCCATTTACAGTAATTGAAATGGTTGCCTCACGCGGGTCGGCACTCTCCTCAGTAATGGCGATAGCTCCGGGCACGACGCCACGATCTGCCAGCGCGTGGTCTATTTCCTTGCGTATGGTCGCTAAACCCTTCTCATATTGGTCTTGTTGCATTTCAGGCTAGGATTCCTCAAACGATGACATGATGCCAGGGGTGGGTTCCCCGAGTCGCTATAAGACTTTTCTGGCACGCGCGATCGATTCAACAAGATATCATGTCGAATAAAAGCAGATCCGCGCAAGTCCCATGTAGGCGGCGTTAGAGAGGCCGCCAAATTATCCAAGCTAATGGCTGTAGCGCATCCGCGTACCAAGGCGTACCGACATTTCGATTTCTGCGGGGGACAGCTCGGATGGGAAGTAAGCACCTGAAATGTGCGCGGCGTGGAGGCTGGCGCCTTGCATCTGACAGCCGCGCATGTCAAGTCCGCGCAGATCGGCCTGGCGAAAATAGCCGTCAGAAAAATCGATGTTTGCGACATCGACGCCGCGCAGATCGATGCCGCGAAAATCGCAACCGCGTAGATCGCCCGATTCACCGGCTTTGCGCCGCCGATTGAATTCTTCGAAGCTCCCCTCGCGCAGCAGCAGGTACAAGGGGTCGGCGGATTTTCGGGGTTTACTGGTACTCATACCCTGGAGTCGGCCGCAAGCGCTGGTTCTTGACCTTGATCTGTCGTCGCCGGCACGCTGAAGCCCAGCGCCGCGACGATTCGGAGGATGCAGGCCAACCGGGTTGACTAATTAGGACGGCCGTTGCCGTGAACCTGTGTCTGCTGTGTCCAATTCCCTTGTAAAATGCCGTTCGGGCTGGTGTTCAAATCATTCGTCAGGAAATATTGACCCGACTGATTGGCCCACACCTGAGTGTAGTTCGCCGGGACTTTCACCGTCCCGCCGGATCCTGACACCGTCTGCTGGTCAAGCGCATAGTCCACCACATCCGATGCCGGGGTGTGCCGCGCATCCATGAGCAACTTTTGATTGGCGTTGTGAATGTCGTAGCTGCCCTGCTGCGCGTCGTGCTGTTGCTGGATCTGGGCGTACCTGCCCTGCTGGCCGGCAAGATACTCTTGATTTTGGCGCTGGCGTACGCGCCCTGATTCCTGGCCCTGCTGCAGCATCGCTTGAGTGTTCGTTCTGATCACACCGACGATATGGTTGGTCTGTTGCTGCCGTACTTCGTTGTATGCACGCTGCCACTGGCCATCCACCATCGCTCCTGTAATCCTACCGTCGATCAGCTTGACCAGTGCATCGAGCTGACCCTTCGGCGCCCGCAAAACGCGCACATCCGCGCCGCAGTCTTCATGGAAGTACTGTGTGCCGCCCAATCCCGGCTGGTTCATGTGCGTGCAACGGATGACCACGCGCATATGCTCCTGGATGACAAAGGTCCCATTCAGATATTCAAACCGCGCCGCCGCCGCGTCGCCACGAAAAGGTCTCTGTCCCGCCTGAGCTTGAATGGCCGCATTGTCCGCCTCGATGCCCTGTTTGAACTGCTGGACAAACTGCGGCGGGAGCGCCACCTCGGCGAAATTCTCGCCCTTCTGCAGTTGCACCAGATGTTGCGCAAACGCGAGCGCAGAAACATCATGGTTCAGGGGCAGGCAATCTCCCTGCGGCCTGGGATTGTACGGCGCATTGCCCCAACTCCAATCGAAGCGCGGCATCCGACGGAACTCGGTCAGGCCATCGGGCGCGTAGGCGCGGTACACCGGCGTCGGGCTCTGGTTGCAGGAGCTTCCCGGCACCAACACACCCTGATAATTCCATCCCGCCGGGATGATCACATCGTAGGCCTTCATATTCAGAGCCGGATCGAACAGCGTCTCCTTCTTGAATTCTTGGGCGCTGCAGATACCCGCGAAACCAAGAACGCTGATGATTCCTACTATGGCCCGCGCGGGCCGTTTGGTGCCGGCTAGCAACATGATATTCATACCTTACGTTGGAGTTTTTTGGCGTTTGGCGTTGATTCTAATCCTTAGTTGACCGAATCATCGACCCTGCGGCGGAGGGGCACTAGGATTTCGTGGTTATTCACTTGGGGGCATTGACGGTCGGCCAATAGCCGGGCGCCTCACCGGGGACTCCGACCTGCACGGTGTCGACGGGACCTAAACCGACGATCTGGACGATGGCCTCTTCGTCTCCCGCGCCGTCCCAGTGAACAGCGCGTGCCGGATGAAGCACGTACGATCCGGCCTTCATTGGCACGGCCTTTCTGAAATCCAGCGTCTCGCCCACGCCCATCCACCACACGCCCTTGATCACGGTAACGTGTCGATCTTGAGAATGATGGTGCGGATTGGAATGCATACCGGGTGGAAACCTGACTCTTATCACATACCGGCCTGGCTGCGACGGGTCGCCAAATAGAACCGCCTGCGCCAGCTCAGTGCCGGCTACGCTCTCGAAGCGAACCTGTTCAGGTGTGATGCGGATGAATGCATCGGATTGCCCGGCTACGGCAAAGTAGACCGGGAGGATGGACGCAATTCCAACCAGTACCCTGTGAGTGACTTTTCGTAAATAACTCGTGGTCTTATTCCTCCTGATACGTGGCTTCTCCCCGCGACTACACAGCTTACCTTAAATGGCTGGGCCTCTAACCGCATCGGACTTTGACAAGGGAGAGCGGGTGTGAATTGGAGAAAGACTAATGCAACCGATCGAAGGCGATGTACAGCTCGCGCGGGCCCCAGGCAAAGAAATGTGGATCGCGTACGATGCTGGCCTCGCCGCGAGCGTAGCGGATGTTCTGCATGCGCTTCAGCAATTTCAGGACAACGATCCGCACCTCGCCGCGCGCGAGCTGATTTCCCACGCACACATGCGGTCCATTGCCGAAGGTCATGTGGCGTATCAAGTTGGGCCGTTGCAGATCGATGACGTCGGGATTCGGAAATTGCGCGGGGTCGCGATTAGCGGCAGCCCATTTGAGCACGATCACCGAGCCCTTGGGTATTTTGACGCCCGCGATTTCCATATCGTGCTTAGGCTCACGAAATAGACCCTGTACCGGCGCCTCGAGACGCAGCACTTCCTCGACGAACTTGGCGATCAAGTCCGGACTGTCGCGCAGCTGAGTTTGCAGGGCCGGTTCCTCGATCAACCGGATCATGGCGTTGGCGATGGCATTGGCACTGGAATCATTGCCACCGGCCATTACTTGCTCGCAGAGCGCGGCGATTTCGCGGGCAGTGAGCTCGCGGCCGTCGACTTTGGTGTTGGCGAAGTCGCTCAGCAGGCATTCGGCCGGCGCCTTGCGAAATTCCTCCACCTTGGCCACCGCATAGCGATGCAGCTCACAGATGGTGTGCGCGAGCTCGAGCTGCCGCGCCTCGCTGTTGGATTGATCCTGATTGGCGATGACCGCATCGGTCCAACGCTTCAGATTCGGCAGATCCGAGCGCGGCATGCCGAGCAGGTCCGCAATAACGATCTGCGGAATAATTCCCGCGACTTCGCTGCGGAACTCGACTTCGGTCTTGTCAATGCAGCGCTCGATGATGTCATCCACAACTTGTTCGAGATAGCTCTCGAGCTTTTTCACGCGCGCTGCGGTGAAGGCGCGTTCCACGAAGGATCGATGGAACTTATGCTCCGGCGGGTCGGCGACGACCAGCAGAGGCAGGGGCATGTAGCCTTCATCGGTATAGATCTGATCGAGCTTGTCCTGCACCTCCGACTTCTGCTTGCACATGAGGATGCCGGTGAAGCTCGACAGGTTGGTGGTGTCGGCGGTCAGCGTTTTGACCAGATTGTAATCGGTGATGATGAACCACCCGGTCGCAGGGTCGACATACACGGGGCCTGCTTCGCGCACCGCCTTGTAAGCGGCGAAGGGGCAGGTCTGGATCTTCGGATCCATGAAACTGATGTTGTCGACGGACACGGCCATGATCACCTCCGAAACACGAGAGCGGCCGAATCGTGTACCTTGCGGTACCTACGACCGGGCGAGTGGATAGTACGGCGGCCGTCGCGGTCAAACTTGATGGCAAACGACAGAACCGGAACACTTGGCGACTGCGGGGTGGGCGACAATCCCTGTCGCGTAGAGTTTGCTCTTTGTCGCCCCGCCTCAATACGAGGTTACTAGCCCTCCCTATGATCGGCAATAGCCATCAGCGCCGCCAGAGCGCTGAATTTCAATCGAATTGCAGGGGAGTGCGATGATGCAGATTCGCTATTCGGCGATGTTTACCTTCACGGCAATGTCGTGTGCGCTGCTTGGGTCCGGCGTGACACGTGCGGAAACCGCAGACGCGAGCGTGGATGGCCCGGGTGCGTTGCAGGAAATTGTGGTGACGGCGCAGCGGCGCAGCGAAAGCTTGTCGAAGGTCCCGGTGTCGATCAGTGCGCTCAACGCGGACGCCCTGCAGAAGCAGGCGGTCATCACCGAAAGCGATCTGCAGGTCAGCGTGCCTGGATTGATAGTTCGTGCCACGACCAATTCGAATCAGCTCAACTACTCGATTCGAGGCCAGACCGTGGATGCCTTCACCGGATCTCAGCCTGCGGTGCTGCCCTATTTCGACGAAATTCAGGTCACCAGCAACAGTGCGTCAGCGTTTTACGATCTCGAATCCATCCAAGTCTTGAAGGGACCGCAGGGCACTCTATTCGGGCGCAACGCCACCGGTGGCGCCGTCTTGTTGACCTCCGCCAAACCGACCAACGACTTCGGCGGATTCGTCAACGTCAGCGCGGGCAACTACGATTTCAAATGGTATCAGGGCGCTATCAATGTTCCGCTGGTCACGGACAAGGTGTTGCTGCGCATTGCGGGCGACATCCAGTCCCGGGACGGCTTCGTGACCAATTTGTTCGACGGTCGGCGCTTGGGCGACGTCGATAAGGATTCAGTGCGGGTGTCGTTGTTGGTGAAGCCGGTCGAGCAGCTGTCGAACCTACTGGTGGCCGACTACACTTATTCGGGCGGCTCCAACGTGCCGGCGTCCGTATACAATGCCTATGCGCCTGGGAGCACCAACAACGGCTACCCGCTGTTCATCACGGGATCCGTGCTGTACAGCCCGTTTCTGGATACGGCGGTGAACTTCCCCGGAGCTTGGGCCGCCTATCTGGCGGCGCACCCGAAGGCGCCTGCGGGCGGCCTGGTCGCCTACGCGGCCCAGCAAAGGGCACGGGGTCCCTACGTGGTTGACATCAATGACGCCGACATCCATCGCTCGACGAGCCTGATCGTCTCGAACATCACCACCTTCGACATCAATGAGCGCCTGCAGTTGAAAAATATTGCGGGCTATACGCGCTCCTTGGCGTACGACTCGACCGACTTGGACGGCACGCCCTACACCATCGAGGGTATGAATCCGGATGCGTTCACCAAGGAATCGCGGCAGTTCTCCGAGGAATTGCAGCTGTCCGGCAAGGCATTCCAAGATCAACTGAAGTACATCGGCGGCGTCTACTATGCGAACGCCCGCAACGGCGACATCACCGATGTGTACTTCTTCGACGTATCGCCCATCATTCCGGCAACGGAGGCGCGATTCGTTTCGGCCATTTATGACAAGACGATTGCGGGATACACCCAGGCGTCGTACGACTTGAGTCAGGCGACGAGCCTGCAGGGCTTGAGCGTATCGGCCGGTGCCCGCTATACGTCGGATAAGCTGACGCAGGACATCCTTCCGACTTCGCGCTTTTACAATCTGCCCGGTTTGCCCAATGAGCGGCAAATCAAATTCGACAAGGTGAGCTGGCAATTCGGCATCGATGAGCAACTCACTCCCGATCTGTTGTTGTACCTGACCACCCGGCGCAGTTTTCGCAGCGGCGGATTCAACCCTTTCGCGCCGCAGGTGGAAGGCACGGCGGCCGTGGGCGGCAATCAATTCGACGCGGAAGTTGCCACCGACGTGGAACTCGGCCTGAAGTTTCAAGGGTTGTTGGCCGGCACACCGGTCCGCTTAGATTTTGCGGTGTATGACGGCACCATCGACAATGTTCAGCGCAGCATCTACATCCCGACGCCGCAGGGCATCGCCAGCCTTACCGTCAATATTCCGAAGGCCAAGGTTCGAGGTGTGGAATTCGATACCGTGGTCACGCCGATGTCCTGGCTGGACTTGGGGCTGAACCTTGCCTACACGGACGCAAAGTTCACTGAGAATTCCGCCACCGTGTTCGGCCAGACGCAGGTCTATGGACCGTTCGCCGATACACCCAAGTTCGCGGGATCCCTGTTCGTGCAGACCTCCAATCAGTTGCCGAACAACTTTGCCAAGCTGGCGTTGCGCGGCGAGGTGTATCGGCAGGGGCTGTCCTACTTCGGCTCACAGAACGACTCGACGGTTCCGGGGGTGGACATGCCCGCCTATACCCTGGCGAATTTCCGGGTCGGCCTAGAGGACATCCTTGGTTCCCGAGTGTCGTTGGCGGCTTACGTCAAAAATGCATTCAACAAGGTGTACTACGTCGGCGGCGTGCCGAATGGCGCGGACTTGTCGCTGACAGATGCCGTACCGGGCGATCGGCGCGTATACTTTCTGCAGGCGAGCTATAAATTTTGAAGTCGTGACAGCGGGGCCCCTACGCGGAGTCAGAATACTCGAGATCGCCGGGTTGGGGCCCGGGCCTTTTTGCGGCATGATGTTGGCGGATCACGGCGCCGAAGTGATTCGCGTCGACAAGCCGAAGGGCACTACTCCGGGGGCGTCGGACCGTGAGGCGCGCAGTGTGCTCAATCGGTCGAGGCGGGGCATCGTGCTCGATCTTAAGACGGCTGCGGGCGTGGAGATCCTGCGTGATCTGGCGCGCGGCGTGGACGGCCTCATCGAGGGCTTCCGCCCGGGCGTGATGGAGCGGTTGGGCCTGGGGCCGGAAGTGCTGCTCAACGACAACCCCAAGCTGGTGTACGGACGGATGACGGGTTGGGGACAGACAGGTCCCCTGGCATCCAGGGCGGGGCACGATATCAATTATCTCGCTCTCTCCGGCGTATTGGACTTGCTCGGCCGGGCTGAGACCAAGCCAACTCCGCCCATCAATTTGCTGGCCGATTTCGGCGGCGGCGGCATGCTGCTGGCCTTCGGCATGGTGTCTGCCATTCTGCATGCGCGAATGGGCGGTGCGGGGCAGGTGTTGGATTGCTCCATGGTCGAAGGCAGTGCGCTGCTCTCGAGCATGGTGTGGGGATTCATCGCGCAGGGGCGATGGCGCGGCGAGCGCGGCCACAATTTCTTGGATACCGGCGCGCATTTCTACGAGGTATACGAGTGCGCGGACGGCCGGCATATCGCGATCGGCGCACTGGAGCCCGGATTCTATGCGGAATTACGCCGCGTTCTGAACCTCACCGACGATGCAGACTTCGATGCGCAATCGGACGAGAGCGGTTGGAGCGCGCTCAAGGTCAAGCTGGCGGCGCTGTTCAAGACGCGCACGCGGGAAGAATGGTGCGGCGCCTTCGCGGGGAGGGATGCGTGTTTTGCGCCGGTGCTGTCCCCGCTGGAGGCCGCCGTTCATCCGCATAACGCGGCGCGACGCAGTTTCATCCGCGTGGACGGGGTGGTACAGCCGGCGCCGGCGCCGCGATGGTCAATGACTCCCACGAACACACCATGCATGCTCAAGGATCCGGCGCAGGATGGTGCCGAGTTGCTGCGGGAATTGGGCTATGCCGAACCGCGGATTGCGGAATTGAAGGCCGCCGGGGTGGTTGGCTAGACCGTAAGGCGAGGGCAGATGAGTGATTTCGAAACCATTCTGTTGAACTTCGATGGTGGGATTGCATGCTTGGCGCTCAACCGGCCCGAAGCGCTCAACGCCTTGAACCGCAAGATGCTCACCGAGCTGATGCAGGCGCTCGATGTCATCCGCGATCGCGGGCAGGAGCGAGTTCTGATCATTTCCGGAGCGGGCCGGGGATTTTGCAGCGGTGCGGATCTCAAGGAGGGGGGTCTCACTGAAGTGTCCGAGAGTTACGATGCCGGAGAGGTGCTGGAGCGGCATTACAATCCGTTGATTGAACGTCTGTTCTCATTCAATCTGCCCATTATTGCCGCCGTGCACGGCACGGTGTCCGGCGCGGGATGCATGATTGCGCTGGCCGCGGACTTCGTGCTTGCCGCACGCTCGGCCTATTTCCTGCAGGCTTTCGTGAAAGTGGGTCTGATTCCCGATGCCGGCAGCCTGTGGCTGCTGCCGCGTTTGGTGGGGCGAGGCCGGGCTCATGCCATGATGATGCTGGGCGAGAAGTTGTCCGCGCAAACTGCCGTGGATTGGGGCTTGATCTACCAAGCGGTGGATGATGACGAACTGCAGGCGCGGGCTCGAGAGCTGGCCGCGCGATTGGCCGCGGGACCCACCCGCGCCTACGCCATGATTCGGCAGGGCACGCGCGCCGCCTTGGAGCAGGGTTTGTCGCAGACCTTGGAATCGGAGCGCCGGTTGCAGTGCCTGGCGGGAAGAACCCAGGATTTCGCGGAAGGGGTGGCGGCATTTCGCGCGAAGCGGCCGGCGCAGTTCACCGGGAAGTAGCGAGACCTCATGATCGGATCAACCACGGCATGCGCAACATGAGCAGTCACTCGACGACAGCTCAATTTCGGGAAGAGGTGCGCGGCTGGCTGACCGCGAACGTCCCGGCGGGCTGGCGCGAGCGCATGACGGGTGCGACGACCGAGGCGTTCATCGCCTCGCAACGCGAGTGGATGAAAAAGCTGGTCGGCGCCGCATACGCCACTTCGCACTGGAGCAAGGAATGGCCGGGCGGGGGGCGACCGCTGGCCGAACAGATGATCATCGCCGAAGAGATGGCGCGAGCCGACGCGCCGCGGCTGCTGCTCTACTTCATATCGTTGTATCACGCCGCGTTGACGTTGATGGAATGGGGCACGGAGGAGCAGAAATTGCGGCACCTGCCGGCGATTCTGAAAGGGGAGATCTGGTGCCAGGGCTTTTCCGAGCCCAACGCCGGATCGGACCTTGCAAGCCTCAAGACCCGGGCCGAGCGTCATGGCGATTACTATGTCGTCAACGGACAGAAGATCTGGTCGACATTGGGGCAGTACGCGGATTACTGCCTGTTGCTCGTGCGCACAGACAGCACGGGGCCCAAGCAGGCGGGGATAACATATCTCTTGCTGGATACGAAATCCGCGGGAATCGTGCGGCGGCCGATTCGGCAGATGACCGGCGATGAAGAATTCGCCGAAATATTTCTGGAGAACGTCAAGGTTCCCGTCGCCAATCGACTCGGCGACGAAAACGCCGGCTGGCGTATCGCCCAGACGACGCTGACCTCGGAACGGGGGCTCACCATTCTGGAATTGTGCGAGCGGCTGTATTGCGCTCGTTGGCGCCTGCTCTGCGCCATGGGCGAAGAAGACGGAGTCGTGCAGGACGATCAATCGCGGCGCGAGGCCGTGGATGTGTTCATCAGGATAGACGCCTTGCGCGCCCTGCTGAACGACATGATGGTCAAACTCATGGCAGGCGAGGACATTGGCGGATCCGCCTCATTCGTAAAGCTCATGTATGCCGCAGTGTTGCGCGAATTCTCAGCGCTGGGCGAGCGCGTCGGCGGACTGCAAGCGCAGATCTCGAGCGGATTTACCCTGGGCGGCGGATATGAAACCGGCAACTGGGCGATCGACTTCATGAATTCTTATCAGTGGACCATTGCGGGCGGCAGCAACGAGGTCCAACGCAATATTGTTGCAGAGCGCATCCTCGGCATGCCGCGCGAAAAGTGGTTCGGATCGTAGCGGCGGGCGGCTCATGCAGGATTTACTCAATCTGGTCGAGCTTCAAGATTCTGCACGGCAGGTGTTGGGCCGCGCTCGGGAGCGCGGTGCACCTGAGGCGGATTTGTGGGGCACGCTGATCGAGCTCGGCTGGCTCGGAGTGTGCCTCCCTGCGGAAAACGGCGGTCTCGGTCAGCCGTTTGCGGCACTTGCCACCCTGTACCAGGAACTCGGTAGGGTGCTGGCGCCGCATGACTTCGTCGGCGTGTCGATCTGCTTGAGCGCGCTAGCGGGGGTTGCAGGGGATGGTTGCGTCGCTCGCGAAACCATCGCGCAGACCCTGGCCGGCGCGGCCAGGCCCATGTGCACGGGAACGCTGCCTCGGGAAATCAAGGCGGTGGACGGCCGACTACGCGGCGTGATACGCGGTGTGCTCGACGTGGGCGCTGCGAGTCATCTGCTGGTGCCTTTCGAAGCAGCCGGGCCTGTGCTGGCGCTGCTCAAGATACCGCATCCGGGATTGTCCATCGTCCGCCGTCCGACCTGGGATTTGACGCGCCGACTGTTCGATGTGGTGGCGGAGGACGCGGCGGTGGAACCCAGGGACGTTGTTTTCGAAGGTGCGGCGGCGACGGCGGTCATGAAGATGACGGAGGCGCAGCTCAATCTGGCGCTGGCATGTGATGCGGTCGGCGGAAGCGAGGCCATCTTCGGCGAAACGCTGTTGTACATGCAGTCGCGGCATCAATTCGGCCGGCCGATCGCCTCCTTTCAAGCGCTCAAGCATCGCTGCGCCGATCTCGCCACCGAGATGAGCGCGTCGGGCGCTTTGTTGATCGCCGGATGCGACGCTTTGTCGATGCTGCAGGGCGACTGGGAGTCGAGGGCGGCTTGCAGTCGGCTGTATGCCGGCGAGGTGTATCGCAGGGTCACCGAAGAAGCTATCCAGTTGCATGGCGGCATCGGCTTTACGTGGGAGCATCAATGCCATCGATACTTGAAGCGCGCGCGCTTGAACGAAGTGCTGGGCGGTACCCCGGAGCAACGCAAGGATGCGCTCGCGCCAGCCTTGTTTCGCGGCGCGGCCTCTAACGCGGCCGTTTGAGCTTCTCCACCGTCGCAGCGACGTCGGGGCTGGTCATGCTCTGCATTTCATAAGCGAGGCCCACATCGAAAGCGGTCAGTGCGGTTTGTTGGGTGAGGCGCAGAAACGCTCGCTTCGTGCCTTCGACTCCGCCGCGGGGCAGCGCAACGAGGCGCTGTGCGATCTCCATGCACTTGGGCAGTACCTCTTCGGGCGAGTTGGCCAGGTCGGTGATCAGTCCCATGGCATGGGCTTCGCCCGCGGTAAGATAGTCGCCCGTCAGGAGATAGCGCTTCGCCCGATTCATGCCCACCGACTGGCTCCAGCCGATAATGCCGCCGTCGCCGGCGACAATGCCGAGTTGCACGTGGGGATCGCCGATTTTGGCATCGCGAAAAGCGACCGTGATGTCGCAAAGCGACACGATGGTGGCGCCTAGTCCGATGGCGGCGCCTTGGACGGCGGCGATCACCGGCATGGGCAATGCGACCAGGCGGTGGAAGAGTAGCGACGCGACGCGGCTCATGCGGGCGCGGATGATCTCGGATTGTCCCGCGGCAACGATGTCCTCGAAGTCCCCGCCGGCGGAGAAGTGCCTGCCCTCGGCCGACAAAATGACGACTCGGGTCTCTTCCGAGGAGGCGAGAAGGTCGAGCGCGGCGGCGAATTCGCTGTGGCCGGTCTCATCGAAGCGATTGCCCAGGGCCGGCCGCACCAGGCGAAGGTGGGCGATAGCTTCCCCTATTTGCACGCTTAAGGATTGAAACTTTGGCTTGGGCGCGGGCATGGAGAATCCTTCGGGGTAAATGCGGGAAATAAGGATAGGCGCGCGATGTGCGGCCGCGATTGCATACAGGCGCAATCACAATTGTCTGTGGCGGCGCAGGGCATCGTGGATGCCCCGAGAGGTGCCATATTGAGGGCATGCTCAACAGGCAAATCCAAGTACGGGATCGATGATGGAGGACGCGGTCATCATCGACGCGATCAGGACGCCTGTCGGCCGCGGCAAGCCGGGCGGGGCACTGTCCCAGATTCATCCCGTGGACCTGTTGGCGACGGTGTTTCGGGCCATGTTCGTGCGCAACGATATCGATCCCGGTTCGGTAGACGATGTGATCGTAGGCTGCGTCAGCCAGGTGGGGGAGCAGGCGGGCGCGCCGGGCCGACTGGCGTGGCTGGCGGCGGGCTTACCGCAACATGTGCCGGCGACCACCGTCGATCGGCGCTGCGGATCGAGTCAACAGGCGGTGCATTTCGCGGCTCAGGGAATTATGTCCGGCGCCTATGACATTGCCATCGCAGCCGGCGTGGAATCCATGAGCCGCGTTCCCATGTTCTCGGCGCGCATCGGCCAGGATCCTTACGGTCGGCAACTAGTCGAGCGATACCCGGCGGGCTTCATACCACAGGGCATTTCGGCCGAACGCATTGCCGCGAAATGGAAGATTTCGCGCGAGCACATGGATGAGTTCGCGGCGGAGTCGCATCGGCGGGCGGCGGCGGCGCGCGAAGGCGGGGCCTTTCAAGACGAGGTGGTGGCGATCGACGCCGTGGGCCGCGACGAAACGATTCGGGAGGCGACGACAACGCAAGGTTTGGGGCAACTGAAGCCCTCTTTCGTCGATGAGCAGATGGCCACGCGCTTCCCGGAGATTCACTGGAGCGTCACCGCCGGGAATTCATCGCAACTGGCGGATGGCGCATCCGCTCTATTGCTGATGAGCGCCACCGCGGCGACGAGACTCAATCTAAAGCCGCGAGCACGCTTCGTGGCTTTTGATGTCATCGGCGATGATCCCATCATGATGCTAACTGCGCCGCTCGCGTCCACGCGGCGAATTCTCAAGAAGTCGGGCATTGCGGCCTCGGCCATCGATCACTTCGAAGTCAACGAGGCCTTCGCCTGCGTGCCGCTGGCTTGGCAAACGGAATTCAACGTGGATCCCAAGCGCCTGAATCCGAACGGCGGTGCCATCGCCCTGGGCCATCCGTTGGGCGCGTCCGGAGCGCGGCTGATGACCACCATGGTACATGCCATGGGCCGCCGCCAAGGACGCTATGGCTTGCAGACCATGTGCGAGGCCGGCGGTCTCGCCAACGCCACCGTGATCGAGCGACTGTGAGAAAGGCCCGGGCCTGGGATCGAGGCATGAGAGGTCAGAGCACGCTATGAAGCTCCAGGGAATCTCTACGTTGGTTACCGGCGGGGCTTCGGGTCTCGGGCTGGCGAGCGTCGATAAACTGTTGTCACTCGGCGCGCGGGTGGTCATTGCTGATCTCGCGGGATCCGAGGGCACGAAGATCGCGGCGGCGCGCGGCGTGTCCTGCCGATTCTTCGCCACCGATGTCACCAATGATGCGGATATGCGCGGCGCGCTGGCACTGGCGGAGGAAAGGGGGCCGTTGCGGGCGGTGGTGCATTGCGCCGGCCGCGGCGGACCCGTGCGCTTGGTGGACAAGCAGGGCGAGCCGGGTTCGATGGAAGTGTTCGAGGCGGTGGTGCGGGTGAACTTGATCGGCAGCTTCAATGTGCTGCGGCTGGCGGCTGCCGCCATGGCGAAAACAGAAGAAGCGGACGGCGAGCGCGGCGTGATCGTGCTGACGGCCTCGGTGGCTGCCTTCGAAGGCCAGATAGGACAGATTCCCTATGCTGCGTCGAAGGCGGGCATTGTCGGCATGACTCTCGTGGCGGCGCGCGATCTGGCGGGACGAAAAATCCGGGTGTGCACCATCGCGCCGGGGACGTTCGATACGCCGATCTTGGCCAAAGTCAGTGCAGAAGTGCGCGAATCGCTGGCCAAGTCCGTGCCGCATCCGGCGCGCCTGGGTCATCCGGCTGAATTCGCCATGCTGGCGGCGCACGTGATCGAGAATCCCATGCTGAACGGCGAAACGATTCGACTCGACGGCGCCATCCGGATGCCGCCGCGCTAGGGCTCAAACTCATGACACGCAAGGCACACTAAAGATGAACGCAGAATCACCGGACGCGCCTACGTTAGTGGCCATCTATCGCAAAATGGTCGCGATCAAGCTCAACGACGATCGCTTCATCAGCCAGATCAAGGCGGGCCGCCTGATCATGCCGTACTACTCGGCGCGCGGCCAGGAATGCATTCCCGCCGCCATCAGCGTGCTGCTGACTGACGCGGATTACTTGGTCACGATTTACCGCGGCATCCACGACATGATCGCCAAGGGCGTGCCGCCGAAGTTGATCTGGGCGGAACTCGCGGGCCGCAGCACCGGAAGCTGCAAGGGGAAGGGCGGCCCCATGCACATCACCCATCCCCAGAGCGGCTGTATGGTGACGACAGGCGTGGTGGGCGCAGGCATGCCGATTGCCTGCGGCCTGGCGCTGGCGGCACAGCTGCGCGGCGAGAAGCGGGTGACGGTGACCAATTTCGGCGACGGCGCTTCCAACATCGGCGCTTTCCATGAGTCGTTGAATCTGGCGGCGGTGTGGAAGTTGCCGGTGATTTTCGTGTGTCAGAACAATCGCTATGCCGAGCACACCTCCCTGGCGAAGGGGACGTCGACCAAGCGCATTTCCGACCGGGCGCGGAGCTATGACATGGAGAGCGCGCATGTCGACGGAAATGATCCGGTGGCGGTGTATCGTGCCGCGAAGGCGGCCATCGAGAGGGCGCGCGGCGGCGCCGGCCCCACCTTGATCGAAGCGACGACGTTTCGCTTCAACGGTCATTTGATCGGCGACACCGGCGAGTACATGCCCAAAGGGGAGTATCAGACGGCGTTGGCCGCCGATCCGTACCCGCGCTATCGGAATTGGCTGCTGCAGAACAAACACTCGACGACAGCGGAGCTGGAGAAGATCGAGGCGGACACCGCGGCTGACGTGGACGCGGCGATGGCATTTGGCTTCGACAGCCCGTTGACCGATGTGTCGGAAATCACTCGCGATGTATACGCGTCGCCGGCATAGGAGAGGAAGACATGGCAGACCCCATCAATACGATACAGGCGCTGAATTGGGCTCTCGATGACGCGATGGCGGCTGACGGCTCGGTGATACTGCTCGGGGAAGAGGTGGCCGATCCGGAAGGCGGCGGCATCATGAAAGTGAGTCAGGGACTGTCCACCAAGTACGGTGCGCGAGTGCGGTCAACGCCGATATCCGAAATGGCGTTCACCGGTGCAGGAGTCGGCGCCGCGATCGCCGGCATGCGTCCGGTGGTTGAGATCATGCTGATGAATTTCCTAGCCGTATGCATGGATCAGATCACGAATCATGCGGCCAAACTGCGCTTTATGTCGGGCGGACAAACCCACGTGCCGATGGTGATTCGCACCATGACCGGCTCGGGATTTCAAACCGGCGGACAGCACGCGGATTTCCTGGAAGCGTGGTTTTGCCACACACCGGGAATCAAGGTGGCGATGCCGTCGAACCCGGCGGACGCGTATGGGTTGCTGCGCGGCGCGATCGAGGACGAGGACCCTGTTCTGTTCGTTGAACATTTTCCGAGCTATTGGACACCAGGCGCGCCGCCCGATCGGGGCAAGGCGATACCTTTGGGCAAGGCGAGGATCGCCAAGTCAGGCAAAGATGTCACCTTGATCGGCTACAGCCGCTCCATGCACGACCTACTGGCAGTCGAGAAGACTTTGGGCGCTGACGGGATCGACTGCGAAGTCATCGATCTGCGCACGGTGAGTCCGCTCGACATGGAGACGATTTTGACATCAGTGCGCAAGACCGGGAGAGCCGTGGTGGTGCACGAGGCGGTACGCTCGTTCGGTGTGGGCGCCGAGGTCTCGGCACGGATTCACGAGGCGCTGTTCCGGGAACTGCGCGCGCCGGTTGAGCGCGT
The DNA here is from genome assembly GCA_040002315.1 of Gammaproteobacteria bacterium. GTDB lineage: Bacteria > Pseudomonadota > Gammaproteobacteria > Steroidobacterales > Steroidobacteraceae > Bog-1198. The sequence goes on along the minus strand of JBDUEQ010000021.1, from coordinate 23,763 downwards.
GGCGAGCCATGACAGTCCGGTGCCCTTCGCCAAGCAACTGGAGAGCGCCTACCTTTACAGCCATGCGGACATCGAGCGCGCGGTTCGGACAACTCTTCAATCATGAGCGTGCAAATTCTTTTACCCAAATTGGGCTTCGCCATGAACGAGGGTGTGTTGTCGGCCTGGCTGCAGGCGGATGGATCGCAAGTGACGCAGGGGCAGCCGTTGTACGCGCTGGAAAGCGACAAGTCGGTGGAGGAAATCGAGTCGCCGGCGTCCGGGACCCTCAAGATCGCCGCAGCCGTCGGCCAAACCTATTCCGTGGGCACGGTGTTGGGCGAAATTAGCTAGAAATAAACGGCTTCGCGGAAAGCCGGCATTTATCGACGCGACGGCGCACTTCCGACTGGCGGTTGCACCTTTATCCATTGTCGCTTATCGTCCGGGTGTCTGGCGACAAAACTTGGCCTTAAGCCGGGAATACACTGCACCGGCCGGCGCTTGGGCGCAACGGGGGGAAGTATGAAAAGCAAAGTCGGTGGCCGGGGGCCTTTGGACGGAGTAGTGCGTTCGGAAGCGCTGCGGTTGTATACGGAGGTGGTGGCAGAGTTGCACGGCGACTCGGCTAAATTGCTGAAGCAGGCACACATCGAGCCATCCGCGCTGACGCAAACGAACTCCGTTATTTCCTACCGGTCGATGATTCACTTGCTGGAGCGAACGGCCGCCGAACTGCAATGTCCCGACTTCGGCTTACGGCTGGCGTCTCATCAGGGAGGCGCGGCTGTGCTGGGGCCGCTGGCAATCGCCATGAAGAATTCTTCGACCGTGGGTGAAGCCTATCGTTATTGTGCGGGTCATCTGCAGGTGTACAGCCCCGTGGTGCACATTCAAATCGAAGCCTGTAAGACTGAACCGCGGCATTTCATGCGCTTCGAGATTCTTCTGGATCGGGTGCCGCATCAACGGCAGGCGGTGGAGAATGCGCTGGGATTGACGCACCATGCGGTACTCGCACTGTCGGGCAATCGTTTCGGCGCGCGCGAAGTGTGGTTCTCACACGAGCCGCTGCTGCCGGTGCATAGCTACCATCGCTACTTCGACGCTCCCGTGCAATTCGAGAAGCCGTTCAACGCCGTGTTCTTCAACAGCAGCGACCTGGCGCAGCCGATTCCAGATCAAAACCCGCAGCTGTACGAAATGGCGTCGAGCTATATCGACATCCAATTTCCGTCGGTTGCGATGCATCTGGTGACGCGCGTGCATGCCATCGCCGCACGCTTGCTGGCGGAGGGCGCGTGCAATCACGCGCAGGTGGCGGCGCGTTTGAGCATGCACCCCAGAACCCTGCAAAGACGACTGCGCGAGGAAGGAACCAGTTTTGAGGACATCAAGGACGACGTGCGGCGCGACGCCGCTGCCCGCTATTTGAGTCAGTCGGACATACCGCTCACCCGGGTCGCCGCGCTGCTGGGATATAGCGAGTCCTCCGTGCTGGCGCGCAGCTGCAAGCGTTGGTTCGACCACTCGCCGCGCAAGGTGCGTGAAATGGCGGGTGAGACTTCGGACACGGGCTGAAGGCTGCGCTCGTGCGGCGTCGCGCGGCCCCGCCTGTACCAGCGTGCCGCGCTGGGTCATACCCCTCGAGGGCGGTAGCTGTCGCGAAGTGTCCGGGCAATGTCGCATCGGCTCAAGACTGGCCGCAGCCTCGCCGTTAGGGTGGGGCGAGAATGGCAGTTGAACTTCGCAGAGACGTCGGCGGTTGGATGTTGCGCTGGGATGCGGCGATGGCGGCACACGCTACCGCGACGGGGGATTGGCCGAATAAAACCGTCGCACAATTTGCTCTCAGGCGAGCGACCGCCGCACCGGGGCGCATTCAGCTGATCGACGGGGACCTCGCGCTGTCCGGCGCAGAGATCTATGGGCGGGCACAGCGCCTGGCCGGCTACTTCCTATCCATCGGCTTGGTACCGGGCGACGTCGTTTCCTTCCAATTGCCGAATTGGTGGGAGGCAAGCGTCGTCGATATTGCGGCGTCGATGACCGGAGTCGTCACCAATCCCATAGTACCCATCAACCGCGATGCCGAGGTGTCCTACATGTTGAACGAATCGCGCAGCCGCGTGATGTTCGTTCCGCAGGTATTCCGCAAGTTCGAATATGCCGCCATGATGCGGCGGATCGCCGCCGCGCTGCGCACGCCGCCGCGCGTGATCGTGGTGCGTGGCGAGAGCGGCGACTTCGCACGCTTCGATGTGCTGTTGGCCGAATCGGCGCCTTTGGAAGCCGCGCTGCCGGTAGACCCTAATGCCGTCAAGCTGTTGCTGTATACGTCGGGTACGACGGGGCGGCCAAAGGGAGTTTTGCATTCGCATAATTCCTTTCACGCCGACTCGATCAAGATGAAGCCCGCAATGCAGCTCGTCGACAGCGACGTGACTTTCTGTCCGTCGCCGGTGACGCACATCAGCGGCTATCTGTGGGCGCTCAACATGCCCTGGTGCGGCAATATGCCGGCGGTGATGCTCGACGTGTGGGACCCAGATCGCGCCTTTGAGCAAATGAAGCGCCACCAGTGTGCATTCATGGTGGGCGCCACGCCGTTCCTGCAAGATTTGGTGGCAGTAGCGAAGCGACGCGGCGAGACCTTGCCGCACCTGAAGTCTTATCTGTGCGGCGGAGCGTCGGTGCCGCCGCGCCTGATTTACGAGGCTGCGGAGCTGTTCCCCAACTGCATCCCCTGGCGCACGTTCGGTGCCACCGAATCACCCACCATGACGGGCCCGCCGGCCTCGCGCAGGGACCTGCACCTGGCGGCCGAGACCGACGGGCAGTTGAATCGTGCGCAGGTGAAGATCGTGGACGCCTTCAGCGGAGCAACGCTGCCCGCCGGCGCGGAGGGCGAGATCCTGGTGCGTGAGCCGAGCATGGCGCTGGGTTATGCCCGGCTCGAGGACAATGAGGGAGCTTACGACACGGAGGGGTATTTTCGGACCGGAGACTTAGGCAAGATCGTGCACATTGACCATATCGTGTGCACGGGGCGCAAGAAGGATTTGATCATTCGCGCGGGCGAGAATATCAGCGCGAAGGAAGTCGAAGATGCCATCTATCGCTTGCCCAAGGTGGCGGAAGTTGCCGTGGTATCGATGCCAAGCCAAAGAACCGGCGAGGCCATCTGCGCTTTCGTGGTTCTGCGGGCGGCTGAAACGCTGGATTTGCCGGAGCTGGGCCAGGCGATCGCGGATGCCGGCCTGGCACGCCAAAAGACGCCGGCGCATGTCGAATCGGTAAGCGAGCTGCCGAAAACGCCGTCGGGAAAAGTGCGCAAAGACCTGCTGCGGCTGCAGGCGCGGCAGTATGCCGGCGATTGAGCCGGATGCGGCGCTGTCTATCGCCTACTGTTTAGGTTTTGTCGCCGGGAATCAAGACGCCATAGAGCGGGGACTCTAGGCTCACTTCGGTACAAATCCACAGTCGAAATCTGCGGCGCCGGCCCATGTCGAGCACGGCGCAGGGGACGCGATGCCTAAGCCAAGCAAGTCATTTTCCGTGGAGGAAGTGCGCGATGACTTCGTGCCCAAGGAAGTCTATTACAGCCCGGAATTCGCGCGGCTCGAGGCGGAAAAATTGTGGCCCTTCGTTTGGCAACTGGCGTGCCGCTTGGAGGAGATTCCCAACGTCGGCGACTATGTGACGTACGACATTCTGGACGACTCCATCATCGTCGTTCGCGTGACCGATTCGTTGGTCAAGGCATATCACAATTCGTGCCCGCATCGCGGCCGGCAGCTGACCGAGGGTTGCGGTCATACGCCGAATTTCGTGTGCCGCTTTCATGGCTGGCATTACGATTTGCACGGCAATAATACGCGCGTGGTCGATCGCGCCGACTGGGGCGGCGCGCTCGACCCGGCCGAGATTCGCTTGAAGGAGGTGAAAACCGGCACCTGGGGTGGATTCGTGTTCATCAACATGGATCCCAAGTGCGAACCACTGTCGCAATTCATCCAGCCCATCGATGAATACTGCTCCAAATTCGAATTCGAGAAACTGCGCTTTCGTTGGTACAAGACCGCGGTGATGCCGGCGAACTGGAAAACCGTGCTGGAGTTCTTCAATGAGTTCTATCACGTGCAACAGACGCACAATCAACTGCTGCCGTTCACGAACGACTATTCCAACAGCGATGGCTTCGGGCGTCACGGCGCCATGTGGTATCCGGCGACCGGCGCGTTGCCGCTGTCGCGCTCGCCGCGCTTGAGTCCCAAGGATGAGCCGGATTTTCGCAACTACGTTCTGGAATTCGTCGAGACCTTCAATCGTGATCTCAAGGCCATGGTGACGGAGCGCAATTACCTGGCGACGCAGCGTCTGCGTACCGAGGTTGCGGCGACCGCGTCCCCCATGGAAGTGATGACAAAGTGGGTGGGCTATCAGATTGAGGCCGCGATGGCCGACGGGTCTGGATGGCCTGAGGGGCTGACTGCGGAATACATCGATCGCTCAAAGCTCGATTGGCATATGTTTCCCAACACAATCTATCTGCATGGGTTCGTCGACGGCGTACTCTGGTATCGCGCGAGGCCGAATGGTCACGACCCAGAGAGTTGCATCTTCGATGTGTGGTCGTTGCAGCGCTATGGGCCGGGACAAGCGCCGCCGCTAAAGCGAGAGTTCTACAATGATTGGAAGGACGGTGATTGGCCGCTGATTTTCCGGCAGGATTTTGCGAATCTCGCCGCCGTGCAGAAGGGTCTGAAGTCACGCGGCTTCGCCGGCTTGCGGACCAATCCGGTACAGGAGCGCGCCATCGTCAACTTCCATCGCAAACTGCGCGAATTCATCCGGGATTCCGCGGCGGGGGCCTAAAATATCGGAACGAGCGGGCGGCTAGCTGATGGCCGCGATTGATCGGCGATAAGACGGAGAGATTATGGACGCAGATGTTGAAGTCGTCTGGGATCATTTGCAGATCAACAAGATCCTGGCGACGTATTGCCGCGCCATCGATCGTTGCGACAAGGAGCTGCTGCGTACGGTGTACTGGCCGGACGCCCTCGAAGACCACGGTATATTCAACGGCAACGCATTGGAGTTCGCCGAGTTCATCGTTCCCCTGTTGTCGGGCATGAAGTCCACCATGCATCAGATCAGCAATGTGCTGATCGAATTGCACGGAACCCACGCGGCGGTGGAGACCTACGTGGTCGCCTATCATGCCGTGCCCGCAGCGGACGGCAGCATGGCCGACCTCGTCGTCGGCGGGCGTTACCTCGATAAATTCGAGCGCCGCGGCGGAGCATGGCGCATCGCCCATCGGACCTTTGTGATGGATTGGAATCAGAATCAACCGTCGACGGCGATATGGGAATCCGGGTTGTTTGAGCAATTGAAAGTTCGCGGCAGCCATGATCGCAGCGATCCCAGCTACCGACTGTTCGGAAACAGGTCACCGTCATGAGCGCATTGTTTGCCGGTAAGGTCGTCATCGTGACGGGTGCAGGCGGCGCGATCGGCCGTGCGGCCGCGCTGGGCTTTGCGGCTGAGAGCGCCAAGGTGGTGGTTTCCGACATCCGGCAGGATGCGACGGCGGAGACCGTGGCCTTGATCCGCAGCAAGGGCGGCGAAGCGCTGCCGGTGGTGGCGGATGTGTCGGTGGCTGAGGATGTGGAGCGCATGGTGAACGCCACCGTGAAACACTACGGCGGGCTCGATTGTGCCTTCAACAATGCCGGCATCACGCACCCGGAGGACTCTAATTGGGACGAAGCCGTGTTCAGGAAAGTGTTGGACGTCAATCTGGTCAGCCAGATGCTGTGCATGAAGTTTGAGATTCCGCAGATGTTGCTGCGAGGCAGGGGCTCGATCGTGAACATGTCGTCTATCATGGGATTGATCAGTCAGCGTGAGCCCATTCTGCAAGGGTACACGGCCAGTAAACACGCCATCATCGGCCTTACCAAGGCGGCGGCGCTGCAATATGCGCGATCCAACATCCGGGTGAATGCACTGTGCCCGGGCGTTACCCGCAGCCCCATGGTGGATGCGGCGATGGCGATGAGCGACGCGATTCGCGAGGCGCTATCGAACTACGCACCGCTGCGAGGAGTGGCAGAGCCTTCCGAGATCGCCGAAGCTGCGATCTGGCTGTGTTCCGACAAATCGAGCTTCGTCACCGGTCACGCCCTGGTCGCGGACGGTGGCTATACCGTTCAGTAGACGAGGGCGCGGAGATCCGATATGCACACGGTATTTTCAACTCAAGGGACCAAGCCCGCGGAAGCCTGGCAGCGCTGGGCGGCAATGTCCTCGCGCGAGTTCTATGATGGAACTTTGGAGAGCGCATCCTCCGAGGTGCCGGAGTTCGAGTTCGACAAGGGATTGGCGTTTCCGATCTCGATCACGCGGCTGACGTCATCGATTTCGATGGGATACACGCGCTCCTGGCAGCATATTCGGGCGAATCGAGTGGGCTTGCGGGTGTTCTGGTTCGTGCAGCGCGGGCGCCTGCGTTTCGTACGCTCCGACGGCGCGTTCGAGATCAAGGCCGGAGAGGCGGGAATCGTCGATACCAATGCGCCGTTCAATGGACGCATCGTGTGCGACCCCTGCGGTGTGTTTGAGTCCATTCAGGCCCTCGTGCCCGCGAACCTGTATCTTGCGCATTTGGCGCACGCGGAGACGTTTACCGGGAGGATGGGCTTGGATTCTCCCCATGGCCGGGTGGTGACCGGGCTGCTCGACATGCTCATTCAAGAGGGCGATCAGCTCGGTGACAAGGCGGCACGGTCATTGGTCGGCAGCTTTCTCGACGCCGTCTCACCCTGCGTGGCTGACGGGTTTTCGAAGAGCCGGCCGCCGCAGACGCTGGCAGACAAGCGTCTGTCCGATGTGAAGAATTTCGTGCTCATGAATTTTACCGATCCCGAGCTCAGCGCCGACCGGGTGGCCGCCGGTTGCGGAATCTCGCCGCGCTATCTGTCCCACATACTCAGTGAGAATGACACTTGTTTCACGGAATTGCTGTGGCAGCAGCGGCTGCCGATGGCTCGTGAGCAGCTGTTGTCAGGCGCGCGGGGCCGCCTCATCAGTGAAGTGGCCTTCATGTCCGGATTCAAGAGCGCCGCGCACTTCTGCCGCATGTTCAAAGATGCGTATGGCTGCACGCCGCGCGAGTTTAGGGCCGCCCACCAAGGCGCCGTCGCAGGTCTCAATGCGTAGCGACGAGCTGCGCATGTTCGCCGATACCGTCAACGCCTTTCTCGACGACCACGCGACCGCTGCAGATACGGCGCGATGGCGCGCGGAGGGTGCCGTCGACCAAGAGACATGGCGGAGCGCAGGGCGGGCCGGGCTGTTGGGTGTGTCGATTCCGGAAGAATACGGTGGCGCCGGCGCAGATTTCCGTTTCGAACTCGTGCTGATGGAGTGCCTTGGGCGCAAGCATGCGTTGAATTTTGCGATTCCCTTGCACAATGCCGTTGTCGCACCCTACCTGGTGCGCTATGCGAGCGATGCGCAGAAGCGCCGCTGGCTTCCAGGCGCGGTGACGGGAGAGACCATCCTGGCGGTCGCCATGACGGAGCCGGCAGCGGGCTCGGACCTACAGGGGATGCAGACTGTAGCGCGGCGCGAGGGGGACCACTACGTCATCAACGGGCAGAAGACCTTCATTTCGAACGGGCTGCATGGCTCGCTCATCGTCGTCGCGGCTAAAACCGATGCGCGTGCCGGGGCGAAGGGCATTTCGCTATTCGTCGTGGAGACGGACAAGGTCGAGGGCTTTTCGCGCGGCCGCTTGCTCGACAAGCTTGGCCAGGAAGGTCGGGACACGGCCGAGCTCTTTTTCAGCGATGTGAGGGTGCCGGCGGAGAACCTGTTGGGCGGGACGGAAGGGCGCGGCTTCGGCATGCTGATGGAGAATTTGCCGCAGGAGAGGATTGTCATCGCCGGACAAGCCATGGGGATGATAGACGCCGCCATCGAAGTCACGCTCGCGTATGTCAAAGAACGGAAGGCGTTCGGCGGCACGCTGTTCGAGCTTCAGAACACCAAGTTCAAGCTCGCGGAATGCGCAACGAAGGCGACGGTTGCCAAGGTGTTTCTGGACTACTGCGTGGATCAACTGGCGGCGGGAACACTGGATGCCGCAACGGCATCCATGGCGAAGTACTGGATCACCGAGGCTCAAGCCAGCATCGTCGATGAATGCCTGCAGTTGTTCGGAGGGTACGGCTATATTCTCGATTATCCCATTGCCAATATGTACAAGGATGCGCGCGCGTATCGAATTTATGGCGGGACGAGCGAGATCATGAAGTTGCTGATAGCGAGGTCGCTGTAGGCTCTCGCGCCAATTTAGTGGTAAGTGACAGTCAGCAACGGCGCCAGCGAGGCGCGATCCGACCCTGTGGTGTCGTTGATCTCAAGCAGCAACGGAATGGCGGGGCCCAGATCCTCCAAGATGCGCACCTGGAAATCGACGAGTCCCAGCTCCTGCGCTTTGACCATCAACGATGTCACGTCAATCGAGACATTCGTGCCCACGTCCGATTGCGCGAAATCCGGAGAGACCAATATCGATGCCAACGGCGGTTGAGCCGCACGGTCGTAATCGGTCCCGATGATATTCGGCGGCTGGAACTCGACGAGATCGATTCGAATGGGGAGAGTGCCGACATTCGTCTGGAGGCTATTAATATAGATATCCAGAAACGCCGATTCGATGAATGCGTCACCGGGGACACCACTTGAACCGGTCAGTTGGAAATCCAGGAGGGAGCGGTACTCGTCACCGCTGACGGGATCAATGCCGGCAAATACGCTTTGTACGGTGGCGGACATTCCCTGGGTGACGGTGAACGTATTCGGCAGCGTGAGCGCAATGTCACCGTCGAAGCTTGGGTCGCTCTGAATTTCTGTGGTGTATGAGATCGGCGGGCCGCGGTGATGATCATCACCACCGCAGGAGGCGAGTCCTATACAGGTGAAGGCCACGGCCAGTGCGACACGTTGAAAATTGATCATCCCATACTCCGGTTGCGAGAGATTATAATACCGGTTTTGGGAGGGGACATTTCTCGCAAATAGCGGTATGTAAAGAGCGACTGCGCGTAAGACAACGCCGGACGCAGTATGTTGCGCCAATGATGATTGCAAGAATTACACGAGACAATTGCGGGCCGTGTCCATGATCGACAACATGCGCCGCATCGCCCGCGAGAACGACGCGTCCAACCTGATCCGCCGGTGCGCAGGCGCCAGATCTCGGCATATAATCCCGGGGTGGCAGGGACGTGCACCAGTGAGGGACGCACCTCTTGAGGGAGGTACCCTCTCAGTCCCGATCCCACCGGAGGTGTTGTGCAGCTGCAAATCAACGAACAGATGATTGAAGTAAGTGCGGATCAGGACCTGTCCCTGCTGTGGGTGTTGCGCGACTTATTGGGAATGACGGGGACCAAGTTTGGCTGCGGGATGGCACTGTGCGGAGCCTGTACGGTGCTCATTGATGGCAAAGCGATTCGATCTTGCGTGCTGCCGGCATCGCAAGCGGTGGGCAAGAAGATCACCACCATCGAAGGGGTGGGCAACACCGCGGTGGGCGCTGCACTGCAGGACGCCTGGCAACAGATCAACGTGCCGCAATGCGGTTATTGCCAGGCCGGACAGATCATGTCGGCGGCGGCGCTTCTGAAGGACACTCCGAAACCCAGCGACGCGGACATCGACGCGGCGATGTCCGGGAACATCTGCCGCTGCGGCACCTATGTGCGTATTCGCGCTGCCATCAAGCGTGCCGCCGGGCAGAGCGAGCAGGCGAAATGAACACCGTCGTCAGACCGACGTTCCCGGCGGATAACATTGCCCCGGGGGCGGGTGCTCGCTTCAGCCGGCGCGAGTTTCTGCTGCGCTTGCAGGCCGTCGGTGGGCTGCTGCTCGTTGCCGATGGTTCGTCGATTATCAAAGCGGCGGACGCGCCCAAATACGGGGCCGACGGAATGCCTCACGGCACCATCGACAGCCCGCTGGTGTTTGTGAATATCGCTGAGGATGGGATGGTGACCGTCGTGGTGCACCGGTCGGAAATGGGCCAGGGTGTGCGCACGGGCATGCCGATCATCGTCGCCGACGAACTAGAGGCGGACTGGGCCAAGGTGCGGGTGCAGCAGGCACCGGCCGACGAAGAAAAGTTCGGCAATCAGGACACTGATGGTTCGCGCAGCACGCGGCATTTCATCGATCCGATGCGCCGCTGCGGAGCGGCCGCGCGAATGATGCTGGAACAGGCAGCCGCGCTGTCATGGCATGTGCCGGTCACGGAGGTACGCGCGGTCAATCACGAAGTCGTACATCAGAAGACCGGGCGCAAGCTGGGCTACGGAGCGCTGGCGCGACGCGCTGCGAAACTCGCCGTTCCGGGGCGCGACTCGCTGCGGCTCAAGTCGGCGGCCGAGTTCCGTTACATGGGCAAGGGCGGGGTGCCGCTGCTCGATGGTCCTGACATCGTGACCGGCAAAGCCCAGTACGGCATCGACCCGTGGTTCAAGGACATGCTGTTCGCCGTAATTGAGCGCTCGCCCGTGCTCGGCGGCAAGATCCGCCGCTTTGATGCGGATGCTGCGGCGAAATCTCCGGGCGTGGTGAAGATCTGGCAGCTCCCCGAGGCTATGCCGGCTGCGACATTTCACCCGCTGGCCGGTGTTGCGGTACTTGCCAACAGCACGGGGGCCGCGATCACTGCGCGGAAACTGCTCAAGATCCAATGGGACGATGGGGAGCACGGCAGCTACGACTCGGACAGCTACCGAGAGGGATTGGAGTCGGCGGCAAGAAATCCTGGCCAAGTGGTTCGCGAGGCAGGCGACGTCGACAAGGCATTCCAATCGGCTGCGCACGTGGTGGAAGCCGAGTACTACATTCCGCATATCGCGCACGCCACCATGGAGCCGCCGTGCGCGGTCGCGCGCATCGTTGATGGCAAGTGCGAGGTGTGGGCGCCCACCCAGGCGGCGCAAGTCACCCGTGAAGACGTTGCCAAACATCTGGGGATACCTTTCGAAAGCGTGACCGTGCATGTCACATTGCTGGGCGGTGGCTTCGGTCGAAAGTCCAAGCCGGACTTCGCTACAGAAGCGGCGCTGCTGTCGCAATTGATGGACGGGCGCCCCGTCAAGGTGACGTGGACCCGCGAGGACGATCTGCACCATGATTTCCTGCATACGGTGTCGGTGGAGCATTTGAAGGCGGGCGTGGATGCCGGCGGCAAAGTCACCTCATGGCTGCATCGAAGCGTCGCTCCCAGCCTCGCGACCTTGTTCGGGCCCGACCCAAAGCATGAGATACCGCCGGAATTGGGCATGGGCTTCATCAATTTGCCCTACGACATCCCCAATATGCGGCTCGAGAACCCCGAGGCCATCGCGCATTGCCGCATCGGCTGGTTCCGCTCGGTGTCGAACATTCCGCATGCCTTCGGGATTCAGTCATTCGTGTCGGAGCTGGCGGCGGCGGCGGCCAAGGACCATCGCGATTTCCTGCTCGACCTGATTGGCAAGCCGCGGCTGATCGATCCGCAAACCCTGCACGACGTTTGGAATCATGGCGAGTCTCCGCAGCGTTATCCCGTGGATACCGGCCGGTTGCGCAGGGTCATCGAGGCGGTGACCCAGGAAGCCGGCTGGGGGCGAAAATTCGATCGCGGCCGTGGCCTCGGGCTCGCCGCCCACTATAGTTTCTTAAGCTATGCCGCGGCTGTCGTCGAAGTCGAGGTTGACTCGCGGGGATTAGTCAATGTGCCGCGCGTAGACATCGCCTTTGACTGCGGGCCGCAGGTGAATCCGGAACGAATTCGTGCGCAGCTCGAAGGGGCTGCCGTGATGGGTATCAGCCTTGCCATGTTCGGCGAGATTACTTTCAAACGCGGCCGCTCTCAGCAGGATAATTTCCATCAATATCGTGTGACGCGAATGAACGAGGCACCGCGGGAGATCCACCTGCATCTGATCCCACCCAAGGACTGGGACATGCCCTTGGGAGGAGTCGGGGAGCCCGGCGTGCCGCCGATCGCGCCCGCGCTATGCAATGCCATTTTTGCGGCCACGGGCAAGCGGATTCGGCGGCTGCCGATCAGGGGGCAGGCAGGCTAACGCTCCCTAGGCGGCCTTCGCCCGGGATTCAAGTTGTTTCTTGCGGGCGAGCATTTGCTCACCCAGGACTTGCAGATCAAGTTCGGACTTCTTCGCCTCGGCGAACATGCCGCCGGGCTGCTCCTCTTCCTTGACGTGGTGCTTGATCATTTCGGACAGCACCGTCACCTTGGCATCGAAATAATCGTCGCCCGCCGACATCTTCTCAATTTCTGCGATCAGCTTCTTCGCACCGGCATGTTCGACGACGGCCTCGTGATGAAGATCCTTATCCTCGGTGGCTTCCAGGAATGCAGGATAAAAAATCTCCTCTTCGATGGTCGTATGGACCGTCAACGCCTCACAGATATTGGAGGCGAGCTGCTGTTTCTTTGACTTGCTGTTCGACTTGTCGAATTGCGAGAACCATTCCGCTACTTGCCGATGATCGGCCTTCAACAGCGCGATTGCGTCGGCTCCCTTAACGCGGGGCGAGGGAGATTTTTTCGTAGTGGCCATGATTTGCTTCCTGGGTGGGTTTTAAGTACAGGAGTGCAGCTTGCAATATTTAGAGAATCGCGCCTATCGGATTTCTCCGTGTTGCGGCGTCGGATTTCATCCGACGCATCGGCATGGCGGCATGGGCCATCAAGGGCTTGGCTCAGTGGGCTGACCGAGTCGCAGAGGCTTTTAGACTTAAACTCAATGCAGTTTTTAATTCCTGCTGTGTATAAGGCTTGGCGAGCCTTCCGATCGCGCCGTCGACGCCGACAGGAAATTCGGCATAACCCGTAGCGAGAATAACGGGCAGGGAGGGGCGTCGTGCGCGCAACGCATCGAGCAGCTGCAGTCCGGTCATGGCGGGCATGACCTGATCCGAGATCACCAGGTCGATTCCAGGGTTGGCATCGAATGCGGCCAAGCCGTGGAATGCCGACGCCGCACCGATCACCTCGTGCCCGAGATCCTCTAGCATGGCCATCACGTTTGCCAAAACCAGGCTGTCATCATCGACGGCGAGCACGCAGATTCGCGTCCTGATTTGTGACGCATCGAAGCTACCGGAGACGACACCGGTCTCTTCGGCAAGGATTGCGGGCGGCACGATGGGAAGCCAAATTTCAACCGTGGTGCCCTTGCCCGGCAGGCTACTGATCGTCAGCTTGCCGCCCGATTGAGCGGCGAGGCCATCGACCATTGAAAGGCCAAGGCCCGTGCCTTTGCCGACGCCCTTGGTCGTGAAGAAGGGTTCGGTGGCGCGTGACAGAGTCGCTACATCCATGCCGGTGCCGGTGTCGCTCACGGCCAGACAGGCATAGGGTCCGCCACCCAAGCCCGTTGCATGAGCGGCGGTGATGACTTCCTCACGTACGCCGATGGTAATGGTTCCGCCGTGCGGCATGGCGTCGCGCGCGTTAATGGCGAGATTCAACAGGGCGGTTTCCAATTGATTAGGATCCGTGCGGACGTGGATAGGAGATCCAGGCAAGCGCAGATCAATGCTGACGGTCGGCCCCAAGGAGCGCTCCATCAGGCCATTGACGTTATTAACAAGAGCGGTCAACTCCACGGTCTCGGTCTTCAACTCCTGCCGCCTGGCGAATGCGAGCATGCGTTGAGTCAGCGATGCGCCTCGTTTCGCGCCCTGAACGGCGTTGTCCAGAAGGGAGAGCATTTTCGGGTCATTGGGCAGGCGTTTGCGCATGATCTCGAGGCTGCCCATGATGGCCATCAAGAGATTGTTAAAATCGTGCGCGGCGCCACCGGTGAATTGGCCCACTGCCTCCATCTTCTGAGCCTGTCGTAGTTTTGCCTCGGTCGCGCGCCGCTCGGTGATATCGCGCGTAATTTTTGCGAAGCCGACGAGGTGGCCCTTGCTGTAAATGGCGTCGATGATGACATTCGCCCAGAAACGACTGCCGTCCTTGCGAAGACGCCAGCCTTCGGTTTCCAGCCTTCCTTCCCGGGCGGCGGTTCGAAGACCCGTCATGGGCTTGCCTGCGGCCCGGTCTTCCTGCGCATAGAAAATCTCGAAATTCTGACCGATGACTTCGCCGGCCTCGTAACCCTTGATACGCCTGGCGCCGGAGTTCCAGCTGACGATGCGCCCGTCCGGAGCCAGCATGTAAATGGCGTAGTCCGTGACGCCGTCAACCAGCAGGCCAAACCCACGTTCCGTCTCGGTGAGCCGGGTGAGAGCTGACTCGAGTTCTGCGGTACGCTCGCGCACTTTATGTTCAAGCTCGGCGTTTAACTTCTCCCATGCCGCGCCTGAGTTCTTCCTGTCGGTTACATCGCGGCTGATGGCCAGTTGCGCAACTTCGCCGGCGGCGTCGGTAACGGGAACGGCGTGCGTCTCCATGTGACGCCGCGTGTCTTGTAGCCCGATGATGTCGAATTCCCAGGTCAGGCTTTCGCCGCTGCATATTCTAAGGTGCTGTTGACGCCAGTAGGCTCGATGTTCCGGGGCGATCAAATCGAAGGTCGATGCGCCATCTATACTCTCCCAGGAATCGGCTTCTATCATTGCCAAGCCGGCGGGATTCATTCTAAGCAGGCGGCCGTCACGCGCCACGACCTTGATGCATTCGGTTGTGGCCGCGAATACAGCGGAAACGATGTCGCCGGTGTCGAACTCGCTTGCGGCGGGCTTGGCACGCTGTTTTTCTTTCTTATTCAGCACCGCTACGGCCTCTCATAGCCTTTCAACATCCTGCAGTTGCCAGAGCGTAACACCCTGTTTGCCGCAGGGCAGTAGGACGAGTCCGACAAATGGGTGATCCCGCGGCGTGACATATCGGAGGAGGGGTCCTGCACGGTGATCGGCCAATTTCTCGCTGGGAAGGAGTTAGAGAAGCGGGGGGTCCCTATCTCTCGCCGCGTGGCGATGTTTCGCCACAGCCTCAACAAATACTTTTGCATCCATCTCCTCGCCCTTGGCGGCCGACAAGAGTATTCCGGGATCCTTCGTGCCAGAGGGGAGCGCCGTCGAAATGCCGGCCCTCTCCAGAAGGCTGGATGAGGCGCCAAGCGCGAGAATGGTCTTGCAATGCCGGTACTGATCCTTCAAGAACTCCAGGGTGTGTCCGTCTTTTAGCAATTCCTCGATTGCTTTAGCGCCATCCGCCAGAATGACCGCATCAAAAAGCACGGCGGGAGAATTCTCAAGGGTTGCGTCAACTTCAAATTTCGTGCCTTCCTCACTCGTTACGGTCCCAAGGCGGCTACCCAAAAGTACCGCAACGGCGCCGGCAGCGGTTAACGCGTCAAGGAGGGCAGACACCGACGCTCCGCGCATGCCCGGCGCGATCAGTATGGCAATCTTGCGCGTGGCTATCCCGCCATTGCCGGGTAACGCCGTAAGCGAGAGTGCCTTCGACACTTTAATCTCCGCCTTGGGAACGGCCTTGATGGCTCGAGGCATGGCGTCCGGCAAATCCAGTCCCAGGCCTTGCGCTACGGCCTTGGCGAGCACTTCCGAGACATTCCTAAGCGAGGAGACCATGCGCTTGCGGATGGCGGGCACAGTCACTTTGCTCAGCTCAAACCGAAACCCGCCGATGATGTGCGCCTGCTCCTGGGGCGTTTGGCTGTCGAAAAACAACTGCGCCTGATTATAGTGTTCGGCAAACTTCTCAGCCTTGCCGCGCACTTTGTCAACCGGCGAATTATTCGTTTCGATGGCTTTCGCGAGAGACATGAACCCGGCTGCGCCCGCTTGGAACGGACATCCGCCGCCCAGTGAATTGGGCTCGTAGGCCACCCGCCCGCGAGGGATGGCTTGCCGATGAATGCCATCGCGTTGGTTGTTGTGGACGGGTACCAGCGGGGCGTTGATCGGAATTTCGTGAAA
The DNA here is from genome assembly GCA_040002315.1 of Gammaproteobacteria bacterium. Taxonomy (GTDB): domain Bacteria; phylum Pseudomonadota; class Gammaproteobacteria; order Steroidobacterales; family Steroidobacteraceae; genus Bog-1198. Next base: position 7,794 of record JBDUEQ010000021.1, on the reverse strand, counting down.
GTTGGCGCCGCCCAACCGCGTAATCTGAGTGTCGACGTACGAATGAATGCGCCCATGCAGCAGCGGGTCATTGCTGAAGTCGATGCCCGGGATTATGTGCGCCGTGCAAAACGCCACCTGCTCGGTTTCGGCAAAGAAATTATCGGGATTGCGATTCAGGACCATCCTGCCGACCGGCACCACCGGAATCATTTCCTCCGGAATGAGCTTGGTGGCATCCAATACATCGAAGCTGAAGGCCTCGGCCTGTTTCTCAGTGAACGTTTGCAGTCCCATTTCCCACTCGGGATAGTGGCCGGATTCGATGGCTTCCCATAAATCTCGCCGGTGAAAGTCGGCGTCCGCGCCCGCGATCTTCACGGCCTCGTCCCATACGAGAGAGTGCGTGCCAAGCAGGGGCTTCCAATGAAACTTGCAGAAAACCGACTCGTCCTTGTCGTTAAGCAAGCGAAACGTATGCACGCCGAACCCTTGCATCATTCGTAGGGAGCGCGGGATGGCCCGATCCGACATCGCCCATAGGAGGGTGTGGGTGGATTCAGGCATCAGGGACACGAAATCCCAGAAGGTATCGTGCGCCGAGGCTGCCTGAGGGATGGCGTTATGAGGCTCGGGTTTTACGGCATGAATGAGGTCCGGGAATTTCATGGCGTCTTGGATGAAGAATACGGGGATGTTATTGCCGACCAAATCCCAATTACCTTCATCCGTGTAGAACTTGACGGCAAATCCTCGAACATCGCGCGCGGTATCTGCCGAACCCCGTTCGCCGGCCACGGTGGAGAAGCGCACAAAAACGGGAGTGATCTTGCCCGCCTTTTTGAAGGGAGCGGCTTTGGTCAGATTAGGAATGGGCTTGTACGCTTCGAAATAGCCGTGCGCAGCCGAACCGCGCGCATGAACAATGCGTTCCGGAATGCGCTCATGATCAAAGTGTGTGATTTTTTCACGCAGCACGAAGTCTTCGAGCAGCGTCGGCCCGCGCAGTCCGGCCTTAAGTGAATTTTGGTTATCGGAGATGGGCACGCCTTGATTCGTCGTCAGAACCTGACCCTCGTCATTCGCGCGATGTTGAGTCAGTGCCCCATCGGGCGCTGTGGGATTCACCGCCGGGGCGCCTGTTTTCTTCGATTCCTGTTTTTCGCTCAAGGTACCCGCACCCGCTGTGCGGGAAGGCATTTTGCTGGAGACGCCGGCCACGGGATTCAGCGCATTCTTCAGTCCATATTCGGACGCCTTGGTTGCGTTGAAGGGCTTACCCGCTGCGAGGGCTTCTTGCTCAGCAGCGTGTTTCGCCATGTCAGTTGCCGGCGCCGCCGGATGAGAAGGGCCGCTCGAGGTGCGGCCGGCAGCGGGCTTACTTGCTTTGACCGATTTGCGCTTGTTCATTTCGTTCCTTTAAGGCAATCACGAATCCAATGGGTTACTTGCCACCGCAGACTGGGCAGGTCCGTCAATTAATCACGAATCCCTGCGCTTTTATGTAGGAGAAGGTGGGTCAATGAACGTGGCGTTGGCGTGCTTCCGGTAGGAATCACCCTACGACAATTCGCCGCGGGCGACGCTGGCTTTGTCGATGGGTAAGCTGCATCGTGGCGCACTTCATGGCCGCCGTTACTGCCATAAACGGAGATATCAATGGCAGATCATGGTTTAACGCGACAGCGCGACCTACGCGATGGTCGAACGGTCTGGAAGAGCTTTGGGTTGCCCAACATACTAGGCACACGCCTGCGTCGCGCGACTCGGGCCGACGTCGTGATCGTCGGTGCCGGCATCAGCGGTGCCATTCTGGCGCAATCACTGACCGAAGCGGGCATGCGACCGCTCGTCGTAGAACGACGTCGCGAGGCATTGCTGGGTTCCACCGCGGCGAGCACTGCGCTGCTGCAGTTTGAGTTGGATACGCCGCTGACTCAATTGAGCCGGCGGATTGGGCGCAAGGCGGCGGCTCAGGTCTGGATCGCCTCGCGCGACGCCGTCAATGAACTTCGGACGCGTTCGCACCGACTCAAAATAGATGCTGCCTTCGCAAGCCGCCCCTCTTTGTACTTGGCCGGCAACGTGCTCGATGCGCGCGGATTGCGACGGGAGGTTCGGGCGCGCCAAAGGATAGGGCTGGCTAGCGAATACCTAGATCGACGCGCTTTGCGACACCATTTTGGGATTGAACGTGAGGCGGCGCTTCTGAATCACGGCAATGCGGAGGCCAATCCGGTTCAATTGGCCGCAGGCTACCTGCGGCGGGCGTTGAGTGCGGGCGCGCGATTGCGCGCGCCCCACGATATCGTTGATTTACATTGCGGCCGCCGGGGCGTTGAGCTGTTGACTGAGGACGGTATCGAGATCAGCGCGGCGCACGTGGTGCTTTGTACCGGTTACGAACTCGCGAAAGTGGTGCCGCCGAGCGGCAATCGGATGATTTCCACCTGGGCGATTGCGACCCGACGACAGCCGGCAGCGATCTGGCCGCAGCGGGCGCTGATTTGGGAGGCATCAGAGCCGTATCTGTATCTGCGCTCGACCGAGGATGGCCGCGTCATCTGCGGCGGCGAGGATGCGGGTTTTTCCGACCCCGTGAAGCGCGACGCGCTGACGCAGAGCAAGGTGCGGCGCATCGCCGCGAAGCTCAGCCGATTGATGCCCGACATTGATACACGACCGGACTATGCATGGACGGGCACATTTGGGGCTAACAGCAAGGGCATGCCTACCATTGGCGAAATCCCGGGCTATCGCAATTGCTATGCCGTGATGGGCTACGGCGGAAACGGAATCACGTTCTCGATGCTGGCGAGTCGCTTGATTACCGCTGCGATATTGAAACGCGATCTGCCCGAGGCCCGTCTATTCGGATTTCGATAGCGCTCGATGGTGCGCGAAAAGCGCGGCTAGTCGGCGGCCGCAGTTATCGACCCGCCGGCGGCGGGGCGGCGCACTAGAAAGCACAGGGGGATGAGAGCGACGCATATCCATGCGGAAAGATAGAACAGGTCGAGTGAGGACAACAGGTAGCTTTGGCCGACCATCGCTTGAGTCATGGCGCCGGCGGCGGATTGATCATTCAGACCCAGCTGATGCAACTGCCCCAGCGCCTGCTGATACGACGGGGCGTACACACTGATGGATTCCGAAAGCCGTGTCTGGTGCAGGGTTTCGCGCCGGTCCCAGAAGGTGGTGGTGAGCGAGGTGGCGAAGCTGCCCGCGGTGATGCGCAGAAAATTCGACAGCCCGGATGCGGCGGGGACTCTCTGCGGACCCAAGCCGTCGAAGGTTATTGACAACATGGAGACGAAGAACAGGCCCATGGCGAGGCCCTGCACCAGTTGCGGGACCATGAACACGAGGAAGCTCGAATCGGCCGTGAAATGCGAGCGCATGAAATAGGAGGTTGCGTACAGGGCGAAGGAACCTGCCGCGAGCCAGCGCGGATCGTAGCGGCGCATCAATCGTCCCATCATCAGAGAGGTAAGCACGGCGGTCACGCCGCTGGGTGCGGATACCAGGCCCGCCCAGGTGGCGGTGTATCCCAAGAAGCTTTGCAACCACAGCGGCATCAACACCACATTGCCGAAGAACACGGCATAGCCCAAGCACAGCGCAATGGTACCGAGCGTAAAGCTGCGCGACTTGAACAGGCTCAAGTCAACGATGGGATGCTTGTCAGTGAGTTCCCAGATCAGCCAGGCGGCGAAGGCGATGACGGTGATCACGGCTAGAATCACGATCGCCGGCGAGTTGAACCAGTCGAGATCCTTGCCCTCATCGAACAGGATCTGCAGGGCGCCGACCCACACAAACAGCAGCATCAGCCCGATCCGGTCAATGGGCAGCTTGCGCGTCGGAGTCTCCTGCGATTTCAAGTTCTTCCAGCAAATCCACGCGCAGAACAGGCCGACAGGAACGTTGATCAAAAAGATCCAAGGCCAGGTGTAATTGTCCGAGATGTAGCCGCCGAGCAGTGGGCCGGCAATGGGCGCGGTCAGCGTGGTAATGGACCATATCGATAGCGCGGTGTTGCGCTTGTTCGGTCCGAATACATTGATAAGGAGTGCCTGGCTGCCGGGAATCATGGGTCCGGAGACCGCACCCTGCAGCACTCGAAACATAATCAATGACGGTAAGCTCCAGGCGAGGCCGCACAGCAGGGATGCGATGGTGAACAGCGCCACCGAGATGACAAAGGTTCGTACCACGCCGAAGCGTTGCATGAGCCAGCCGGTGAGTGGCACTGATACGCCGTTCGCAACCGCGAACGAGGTAATGACCCAGGTGCCCTGATTCGCACTGACACCGAGATTGCCTGCTATGGTGGGAATGGAGACATTCGCAATGGCCGTATCGAGCACCTGCATGAATGTGCCGAGGGCCAGCGCCAACGCGGTCAGGGCTTTGGTGCTGCCGGCCAGCGTGGGTGCCGGCGTAGCGATCGCAGGATTGGCACTCACCGAAAGATTACTTGCCGTTGGCCAATACCGCCGACGAGCCGCCGCGCGATTTGCGGCTGAGCTTGGCGGGTTCGTGAGCTTTGGGTCCGCCATTCTCGGCAATGATGGCGGCGATGCGCGCCGACACCGCCGGGTCATCGCCGGCACTGGCCTGGGTCGGCAGCGGCACATTGCGCACCGGCGTCGACATCAGGGGGCCAGAGTCGTCATGCAAATCCACGCGGACAGTGGCCGACAGCCCGACGCGCAGCGGATTCGCCTTCAACTCCTGTGGATCCAGGAGAATGCGCACCGGTACGCGTTGCACGATCTTGATCCAGTTTCCCGAGGCGTTTTGGGAAGGCAGGAGCGCAAAGGCATTGCCGCTGCCGGCGGCGATGCCGACCAGATGACCGTGATAGGTTATGTGGCGGCCATACAGATCGGTGCGCACGGCGACCGGCTGACCGGCGCGCATACGCTCGAGTTGCCCTTCCTTGAAGTTTGCATCCACCCAGACATTATCGAGCGGGACTACAGCCAACAAGGGCATTCCCGCGGCAACGCGCTGTCCGACTTGCACGGAGCGTTTGGCAATCACACCGCTGACCGGCGACAGCAACTCCGTACGATGCAAGGCCAAGGCCGCATTGCGCACAGCGGCGGCCGCGGCCAGCACCTGCGGATGATCGGCGATGGTGGTGCCGTCGATCTGCGCCACGGTCTGACTCAATTGCTGACGTGCAGCGGAGACATTGGCGCGGGTGGTGGTGACAGCGTCACGCGCATGCGAGAGCTCTTCCGCGGAAATCGCGCCATCGGCAATCAAGCCGCCGCGCCGTGCCAGATCCTCATCGGCGGTGCGTGCCGCCTGTTCGCGCTGTGCGATCTGCGCGCGAAGTTCCTGGCCTTGCGCGAACAGGCCGCGCACTTGGCGTACCGCACGCGCGAGGTCTGCTTCGGCATTCGCTTCGGCGATTTCGGCATCCGCCGGATCGAGAGTCAACAGAGCCTGGCCGGCCGCGACCCGCTGTGTGTCGTCCGCCGTCAGCGATACGACGGTGCCCGGGACCTCGCTGGTCACCAGCACCACATCGCCGTTGATGTAGGCGTCATCCGTGCTCTCGAAATAGCGGCCCTGCAGGAACCAGTGTGCGGTGTAGGCGAGGCCGCTCAACAGGACCACCGCGCCCAAGCTGATCAAGCCGAGGCGGCGAGTGCGGCTGGCGGCGGGCGGTGCGGCGGCGTTGGTGGGCACGGCGGCGGACGCGGCAGAAGCGGCTGTGTCTTTGGATTCTGGGGAGTCTTGCGTGTTCATGGCGTTACCTGGGTCAATATTCGGTCGGGATTCTTTCCATGGCCGGCAGCGGCGATGCTGACGGCAGCGCGAGGGTCGAAGCTGCCGCCCACCGCCAGCAGCAAGGTCACCCGCGCGACGGCTTGGTTCGCGAAGAGGTCGACCATGGACTGACGCGCGGTGAGCACTTGGGTTTCGGCATTGAGCACCGAGAGATAGGAGGCGAGGCCGGCGCGATAGCGTTCCTCGGCTAATTTATAGGCGGATTCGTTGGCCTCCAGCGTCAGCTGCTGGTCGACGCGTTCGCGCATCAAGGCGTCTATGCGGGTGAGCTGATCGGCTGTCTGCTGCACGGCGTGCAGCACGGTATCGTTGTAACCTGCGACCGCCGCGTCGAGCTGCGCTTCGCCCACTTTGTATTGCGACCGTAGGAGTCCTCCATCGAATAGCGGCAGCGAGATCAACGGACCGGCACCGTAACCCCGCGCGCCCCACTGCACTAGATTGTGCAGTCCGAAGGCACCGATACCGGCCAGCGCTTTCAAATTCACATCGGGGTAGAACGCGGCTTTGTCGGCGAGGCGCTGCGCATCCGCGGCTTCGACGCCCAAGCGCGCGGAGAGTATGTCGGGCCGGCGCGCGAGCAAATTGATGGGCAGAGTGGTGGGCACCGGCAGTGCAGCGTCGACTATAAATGTTGGCCGTTGAATCGAGGCATAGGAATCGGCGCCTTGCCCAGTGAGGACAGCCAGTTGATGCACCGCGAGTTTTGCGGCGGCCTTGGCTTGGTCGCCAGCGACGCGGGCCTGCGGCAATTGGCCTTCGGCTTGGCGCAATTCAAGCTGAGTATCGAGGCCGGCGGCGACGCGGCGACGGGTGATGTCGACAATGTTCTGGCGCTGCGCGGCGGATCGCTCGGCGATATCGGCGAATGCGTATTCACGATACAGCTCGATGTAGGCCTGGGTAATGGCGCCGGCCAGCATCAGCCGTGCGTTGTCGACATCGAGGTCGGCAGCCTGGGTGAGCGCCTGTGCGCGATGCACGGCGTCGGCCTGTCGTCCCCAGAAATCGAGATCCCAACCCAAGGATGCACCGGCCTGACCCATCCAAAAGCTGTGCCCGGCGAGCGGCGGCGGAATGACGTAGTGCTCGGGCGCGCGTTGATACAGTGCACTGGCATCGAAGTTGGCGCTCGGCAGCAGTTTCGAGTGCGCCGACTCCGTTCGCGCGAGGGCTTCGGCCACGCGCGCGTGCGCCTGCGCCAACGTCGGGCTGTCCTGCAATCCGGCGCGAATCAGCCGGTCAAGCTGCGGGTCTTGAAACGAATCCCACCAGCCATCAGCTACGGCCTCGACTGCTATGCCGGTGAGACCGACCTGGGTGTTCTCTAGTGTTTTGGGGCGCAGTGCTTCGTGCGGCGGCAGCACGCATCCGGCGAGAACGGCGGTGAACGCCAAGGCCCATGTTCTGGCGTGCATATCAACCTCCCACTTCCGCGGCCACGACGGCTGGCTCAACGCCGGCTTGAAGCGAGGTATTTAGCTTGATCAAAAGGCGCAGCAGCTCCTGAACTTCGGTCTCGCTGAAGTCACTGAGTGCCAGGTTGAGCTTGGTCACGACCAAGGGGATGAGACTTTCGATGGCCACGCGGCCCGCCGGGGTGAGTTGCAGTTCCACTTTACGGCGGTCGCGATCGCGGCGCACGCGCTTGAGCAATCCGCGTTCGGCCAATTGGTCGATGACGCGGGTGAGCGCGCCGCTGTCATGACGATACTGAGCGCAGATGTCCTTTGGGTTGACGGCGATGCCGTCGCGCAGCCAGGAGAGGATCACGTACTGAACGAAGCTAAAGCCATGCTGTACGAACAGCGGCTCCATCGTGTCCATCATCAACGAGTGGGCGCGCTTCACGAGATAGCCGACGCTGGACTGCGCCTTGTAGGTCGGCACTTGATAATGCTGCTTGGACATTTAATGCCTCGGCACTTACTGCTTAGGCAGTCATTATCGAGAATATGAAAGAGATGTCAAGGGTTGGTAAAAATTCATTTAAAATCAATATCTTGG